>JARRJK010000001.1:0-73642 GCA_037379555.1 Anaerolineales bacterium
GACCGCCTCACGCGCCGGCAGAGCGGCCGGCGGACACAGTCCCGCACCGACCGCAAGCGCGGGCGCTACATCCAATCCCGGCCAGCCCACGAAAAGACTTCCGATATTGCCTTCGACGCGACGATCCGCGCCGCTGCTCCATATCAGCGCTCACGCGCCGCGCAGCGCAACAATGTCTCGTTCGCGATCCTGCCGAAAGACCTGCAGCGTAAGGTCCGGGTGCGTAAAACCGCCAATCTCGTGCTGTTCGTCGTCGATGCCTCCTGGTCGATGGCGGTCGCTGAACGGATGTCAGCCACCAAGGGCGCGATTCTCTCGCTGCTGACAGACGCTTATCAGCGCCGGGATCGTGTCGGCCTGATTGTGTTTCAGAAGGACCGCGCCCTTACCATCCTGCCTCCAACCAATTCGGTCGAACTCGCGCGGCGGGCATTGATTGATATCCCCGTGGGCGGCAAGACTCCGCTTTCGGCTGGTTTGACTCTCGCGTTCGAGACCTTTCGCAAGGAGCAGGTTGTGCACTCCGACATGCTCCCGCTGATGATTCTGCTCACTGATGGCGCCGGGAATGTCTCGATGAGCTCGCTAGCGCCGCAGGAAGAGGCCCTGCTCGTCGCCGATCAACTGCGAGAGGCCAAGATCCGCTCGGTTGTCATCAATATGGAGCACGCCGCCTTTGACCAGGGCTTGGCTCAAAACCTCGCCGACAGGCTCGGCGGTCCCTGCTACACGCTGCAGGAATTGCGCGCCGAGCATCTTTACCAGGCAGTACGCAAGGAGATGGACGAAGGCAGCCTCGAAACTTGAGAGCGCCTGATGACCGCACCCCGCTTCCTCGAAGCATAAGACGAGGAACCCAACGACCGACGCGCTGGCATTTATACCCCGTATGAAGGCCAGCTTCGATCGGGTCCACGTGCAGGCTGTCAGCCCGCGGAAGCGGCAAGGCTTCAGAACACCGCATGTCCCGACGTCCAGGCGATGACAAGAACGAGGTGAGTATCGGCTCAGGGCTTTCGTGATCCCGGCTGCCTGCAACCCGCCTCTCGCGCACTGGCGCTGCCATCCAGCCGGCGGGCGGGCCTCCCGCTACCCTGCAATGTGACCATCGAGAAAGGTAAGAAGGGGGTTGTTGCGCCGTTTGCACGCTCGGCGGGAGTGTTCACATCCGGTTCTTAGGATCGGTCCGCTGAATCGGAATCGGTGGTGCTTGGGGCGTGCGATAAGGCGATGAGGGGCGGCGATCGCCGCGCGCGTGGAGTTCAACGCGAACCCGGTGTGCTCCCCAGATCCCGCGCATCGTTTTTCCGGTTGGTGCGCTCGATCCGGTGCTGGATCTCACCCCACATCTGATCCGTGCGCCAACCCGGTGGCCAATGACTCAGGCATAACAACGCCTTTTCGGCCCACTCTTTCGCCAACTCCAACTCATGCGCATGCCATTCGTAGTACTTCGCCAGCTCAATGCAGGGATGCGGATCGCCGGGATCGAGGGCATGCCATTGCTCTAAATGTTCTATCGCTTCGGTACGGCGATCCAGCCGTTTTAGATGCGCGGAGAAATGGCGAAGTGCCTCGAGCCGCAGCTTATCGTCGCCTGACTCAAGTGCTGCGCGAAAAGCGGCCTCTGCCGGATCGGCATGCCCTTGATTCTGATGCCAGCGGGCGATTCCCAGCGCCTCGGCCCCGGAGAGATCTGAAATGACGCCGGCTTTGTGACGGGTGAGCACTTCCCCGGTGAGCGCCACCAAGCTGAGGATGTCGACTGCGTTGTGATATACAACCCGTTCCATGTCTCGCAGATCGCCGCTGCGCAGGTAGTCGAGGTACATGCCGGGTATCAGAGCGCCGGGCACATCATCCTCCGTCCGCTCCACACCCAGGACTTCCTTCTCCAGTGTCCCCAGTCGGCAATCGGTCAGGGCCCTTCGCCACAGCCTGCGCGAGGGATACAGTAAATCGAGATGGGGCCAAGCCGTAAGGCCGGGTGCAAGGCGAACGGCGATCTGGTAGCGCATCTCGAGCAACGGCAGGTCGAAGGTCCGCCCATTAAACGTGACGAAAGCCGCTCCCCCCTCGAGTGAAGATTGCAAAGCCAGCAGCATCGCATGCTCCTGCGCCGGGTCGCGCAGGAAGTACTGCCGCAACTGAAATCCATCCGGCGTGAACTGACCGAGCCCAACCAGAAAGACCAGCGTCCCGGCGCCGCCGGCCAAGCCCGTCGTCTCGGTATCAAGGAAGATCAGGTCACGGGGCTCGAGTTCTCCCAGGCCGGGATCCTGTGCAACCCGGGCTGCCATGGCGGGTTCGAAACGCAGCAGGTCCCCAAGGGTCGAGCTCCCGTGTTCATAATCCTGCGTATAGAGCTGTTCAATCAGGTAGGCTGGCCCGGAGGGGGTGTCGACCGGCTTGCCTAGCCCTCCGGCCACACTGGAAGGGACCGGCGTAGACTTCTTCTTACGGCGGGTGCTGCGTTCACCGCTGAGGCGTCGCAGGCGTTGATGGAGCCTCGATCGATCGTCTCCTTCCTGCCGACCTGGCATCGATACAGTATCCTCCCGCCGTTCCATCCCGCTCCCAAACCGTCCTGGTAGGTCATCGCTCGTGAAGAAAGTCACACTGCCACAATGACCTTCAACATTTACCGGTCCGGATACGAGCAAGTATTATAACGCTCGGAGACGAGAGACGGGGCACCCCTACGCTCATCGCTGTCTCCTCCTTTGGCGAAGGCCTCCGCCGGGTTACCCCCCTCACCGCCCCGGCGGAGGCGCCGTTTAAACCAAAGAGCGGCCCTTCAGGGCTTCCCGGGATTCCACCCAGATGCGCCCCTTATGTTGCTCCACGATCGACTTCACGATCGAGAGGCCCAGGCCGGTGCCGGCAGACTCGAGCGGTACATTGCTGGCGCGGAAGAACTTGTCGAACAGGAAAGGCTGATCGCTGGCGGGAATGCCCATCCCGGTGTCTCTCACGCGCAGGATCAGCTGCTGGTCTTCCACTTCAGTCTCGAGCCGCACCTCACCACCGGCAGGCGTGTACTTGATGGCGTTGCTGAGCAGGTTTCCGATCATCTGCCGTAGGCGGATGGGATCCCCATGGAGCAGCGGCAGATCCCCGGCGATGCTGGTGGCCAGCCTGACGCCTTTGACATCGGCTTCGCTTTTCAACCCCTGAACTGCGTAATGGGCGAGAACTGCAAGCTGGGTCTCCTCTTTGGTTGTATCCAGCCCGGATTCGATCCGCCCGAGATCCAGCAGGTCGGTCACCAGATCGGTGATCTGTTCGACGCTCAGCCGCACACGGTTCAGAAAGTCGACCTGTTCCGGAGTCAGTGGGCCGGCCCGGTCGATTAACTCAACATACCCGAGGATTGCCGTTAGAGGCGAACGCAGGTCATGCGAGACGGTGGTGACGAATTCCGATTTGATCCGGTCCAATTCCTTCAAATGAGAGATATCATGCAGAATCACTGTCTGGCCCACGCCGCGGATGGGGGTGCAGGAGGCGCTGAACACCCGCCCGTCATCAAACGTGATCTCATCGTGTTGGCTGAGCGGGCCTTCTCCCCGCAACATCGACAGCAGCTGAGGCTCATCGAAGACTTCGACCGCCGGCAAGCCCTCGCACTCGCCCTCAATCCCGAAAATCGCCCGCGCCGTCGGGTTGATCAGCAGCATCCTGTTCTCATTATCCACAACGATCAAGCCGCTTTCCGACTGGGTCAGGATCGTCTCGAGCTTCCGCCGTTGATCGTCGCTGCGGTTGAAAAGCTGGGCGTTTTCGATCGCGATCGCTGCGAAATCGGCCATCGAGGTCAGCAGCTTTACGTCCTCGCTGTTCAAAGCCCTGCCAGCCTTGCGGTTATCGACCCCAAGCACGCCGATCACGCGTCCTTGCATGCGCAACGGAACATAGATCAGGCTGTGGACGAGGTATGCGGTTTTAATCTTCTGCGGCGAGGTCTCGTCGAGCAGGACCGGCTCGCCCCGTTCCAGCACCGAACCGGCCAGCGAATCGCGCACTTGCAGCCTGAAGGTGCGCGCGAACTCATCGTCGAAATTCTTCGAGGCGCGCATATAGAGTTCGCCGCTCTCGGGCTCGAGCAGCAACAGGCTGCCTTCCTCCGCGCCCGTCAGGCGCACGGATTCTTCCACCACGGTCGTCAGCACCTGATCAAGATCGAGGACAGAGGTCACCTCACGCCCGATGCGCGCAAGGGCTTCGAGTTCCTTCACCCGGCGGGCCAGCCGGCCATTGGTCGGCCTCGTATCCTGGAAAGAGGGGCTGGAAGAACGCGCCGGCCGCTTGAGCTTGAGCGCACGGCCGACAGCTGCCAGCAGTTGCTCGGCTTCGAACGGCTTGGTGAGGAAATCGACGGCTCCCGCCCGCAGAGCTTCCAGCATGAGGTCCTTGCTGGCCTCGCTTGTCATCAAGATCACCGGGATCTGAGGCAGGTCCCGCTGCAGGCGCTCTGCCAGCTCAAGCCCGCTCAGGCTGGGCATGTTGTGGTCGGTAATCACCAGTTGCGGCATCAAATTATGGGCAAAAGCCAGGGCAGCTATGCCATCGCCTACAGCCTGCACGCGAAAACCAGCTGGCCTGAGGACGGATTCCTCCAGAAACTGGCGGATGGCTTCGCTATCCTCGGCAAGCAGAATCAGCTTCTCATCCATCATCCAGACGGACCTCGAATCTCGATTTCTTCACACGCATTCACCTTACCGCAGGGTTGCCATGTTGGGAGCATGTAGAGCTCGGAGTGCTCAAGCGCCTTCGTCGGGCGGGCTGATCTTCGAAATTAAGTCCAGGATCACGTCCAGATCTTCCTGGACGATCCCCAGCCGACCTTTGTATGTGCCTTGTTCGTCCTCGTCCATCAGCGTCGCGAGTTCGGCCTGGGCCGCGCGCACACTCCGGTGGACATCGCCCAACCAGCGCCCATCGATCTCCCCCCGGCTGCCGCGAATCTGACTCTCCAGCCGCTGGGCGCGGTCCTCAAGGGCTTGGAACAACCTGGCGTTGACGAGCGAGATGGAGGCATAATCCGCAACGGCCTCAAGCATAACCAGCTGCCGCTCCGTAAATGGACGCGCGCCGGTCCGGGCAACGCAAATCACACCGATTGGTTGATCGCGCACTTTAATCGGAGCGATCAGCGCCGAGGCGGCGAATTGAGCGAGCTTGAACTTGGTCAGCCCCTCGCCGTGAATAGCGAGCGCCTCCCCGGAGAGCATGACCAAAGAACTGACGCCATCGTCCCAGGGCTGGTGCACCTGGGCAGATACACCTGCCGGCAGGTTGCGCTCCGCCCGCAGGATAAGCGCATCCGAGTCATCGGTTCGCAGCAGCACCCAGCCCATGTCGGCTTCGGTGACGTACAGGCTGCCTTCCATGAGCTTGTTGAAAAGCTGTCCCTGATGAGTTGTTGAAGTGACCGTCTTTCCAAGGCCGAACAGCGTGGTCAGCTCCCGCACCCTGCGTTCCAGCTGGCGGTTGCTCTCAGCCAGTTGTTCCGCTAACTGGCGGTGCTCCCGGCGCAGGCGGATCTCGGTGACCACCCGCTCCAGAGCGGCGATCACCTCCGCTTCCCGCAGTGGTTTGACCAGGTAATCATGCGCACCCAGCCGGAAAGCCTGGATGGCATCGGCTTCCATCCCCTGCTTGGCAGTGACCAGCATGGGGACATCCGTGCCCTGGGCGCGCAGCGCCACCAGCAAATCCTTACCACTCAACCCCGGCAGCGTCAGGCTGGCGATAATCATGTCCGGCCCGAACTGCAGGGCTTTCTGGATCGCCGCGCCGGCTTCGCTGGCTGTTGCCACCTGATAACCCTGCGGCTTTAGAATCTGTCGCGCCAGCAGGTCAAGCGTATCGGGATCTTCGTCTACGATCAGGATCCGTTCCAGGCGCACTCCGTCCACCATGTGAGTATGATAGCACGGATTGCACCCGCCCTTTCTCCCCCGCTAGTCCCCCGAGTCCTGAGCCGGGGCGTGTTAGAATCTAGATGTGCCAACCCCCGGCTCATACAAACTTTCTACACAACAGAAACATGCAACGGGGAAGATCGCGGGAAGATGGAATACAAAGACTACTATCAAACTCTCGGCGTCGACCGCAAAGCAAGTGCGGAAGAGATCAAGCGGCAGTACCGCAAACTGGCCCTTAAATATCACCCGGATAAGAATCCGGACGATCCGAGTGCCGAAGGCCGCTTCAAGGAGATCAATGAAGCCTATGAAGTGCTTGGCGATCCCGAGAAACGAGCCAAGTACGATCAGCTCGGCTCGTCCTACCGGGATTGGGAGCGCATGGGCGGTCAGCCTGGAGGGTTCGACTGGTCGCAGTGGGCCGGCGGCGCGCCCGGCGGCGTGCGGGTTGAGGTTGGCGACCTGGGGGAGATGTTCGGAGGCGGTTTCTCGGACTTCTTTAATGCCATCTTCGGCGGCATGGGCGGCCAGCCGCGCCAGGCACGCCAGACCCGGAGTGCCGGCGGGCGCGGGCGTGATATCGAGCAGCCGATACAGATCACGCTTCAGGAAGCCTACTCGGGGACGACCCGTTCTTTTCGCCGCGACGGCAAAACCCTGGAAGTGACCATCCCACCCGGCACGAAGACCGGCACGAAAATCCGCGTCAGCGGGAAAGGGGAGAGCGGCCAGCGTCAATCGGGCGACCTGTTTCTTGTTGTCAATGTCAGCCCGGATCAGCGCTTCCGGCGTGAGGGCGATGACCTGCATGCCGACGTGGAGGTCGATCTCTACACCGCCGTTCTCGGCGGCGAAGTGACAGTGCCCACTCCGGGCGGTGATGTCGTGCTCACCATCCCGCCCGGCAGCCAGCCCGGCCAGAGCTTTCGCTTGAAACGGCGCGGCATGCCCAAATTACGCGGTAAAGGCCAGGGCGACCTCTTCGCCCATCTCACCGTTAACCTTCCGAAGAAACTGACCAAGAAAGAGCGCGAGACGTTCGAATCACTTGCAAAGGAACGAGATACATAGAAAACCGCAGGTGATCGATCGCCGCATCGAGGACTGGTAGATCATGAAGAAACCTGGAACCTTACTGGTGCTGTTTGCCATCTTGCTGGCCTCTCTCGCCTGCGGAATTCAACTCGCACCTCAACCTGCAGCGACGCTTACCAGCTCTCCCGCGACGGTCCCGCCTGCCGCGCAGCCGCAGTCCTCAGCCACCTCACCCCAGCTGCCGGCTCAAACGCTGGTATCCAGTATCACCGACCTGTCAACCCTCTACGAAAAGGTGAATCCGGGCGTTGTGACAATCTGGTCTTTCGAGCACCAGGGTGCGGCGGAGCTCGAGAGCCTGCCGACCGGCCAGGGTTCGGGCTTTGTGATTGATCGTGAGGGACATATTGTCACCAACCAGCATGTGATCGCCGGCGCGATCGATATTGAAATCGACTTCGTCGACGGCACCAAAGTCTGGGCTGACCTGATCGGCACTGACCCGGATTCGGATCTGGCAGTATTGAAAGTCGACCTACCTGCGGAACAACTCAACCCGCTTCCGCTGGGCGATTCCGACCTGGTGCGGGTCGGAGATTTCGTGGTGGCGATCGGCAACCCCTTCGGCCTCTCGGGCACGATGACCGTCGGTGTGGTTTCCGCCATCGGGCGCTCGCTGACCTCGGAACGGGCCGCTCCCGGTATCAACCGGGTGTTTTCAGCCGGTGACCTGATCCAGACGGATGCCGCCATCAATCCCGGCAACTCCGGCGGCCCGCTCCTGAATCTGGGCGGCCAGGTGGTTGGAATCAACCGCGCAATTCAAACCGAAACCTTCACAGTCGATGGGAGTGCAGCGAACTCAGGCGTAGGCTTTGCGGTCCCGGTCAACCTGCTGCGTCGGGTGGTTCCCACCATTATCAGCCAGGGCCAGTACGATTATCCCTACCTGGGCATCAGCAGCCTGAACGATGAGCGCTGGAATCTGAAGACGATCGACGTGCTCGGTTTTGAATCGAATACCTACGGCGCCTACATCACTGAGACCGTCGCCGGGGGACCTGCGGACCAGGCCGGCCTGCGCGCCGGCACGCGTGAGACGTCGATCCCGGGATTGCTCGCTGGAGGAGATCTCATTGTTGCGATCGACGGTGTCACCGTCCGCCAGTTCGATGACCTGCTCTCCTACCTGTTTAAGCAGACCGAAGTCGGACAGGAAATCACGCTGACCGTTATCCGCGATAACGAGGAGGTACAACTGACGTTAACCGTCGGTGCACGGCCCTGACGGCTGCGAACTGTTATCCGACATCTGGAGGAATCGGGAGGCCAGCTATGTTAAGCGACCACATTCTGCAGGACCTGATCGCATTTAAACCCGCCGCCCCTGTACTCAGTGTGTACCTCGATGTGGACCCCCTCAGCGGTGCAGCCGACACCGCCCGCTTGCGGCTGCGCCAGATGCTCAAGGATTATGAGGCTCATGCCCCGGAGGACATCGAAAGGATTCTCCGCTACATCGACCATGAATTCGACGGCTCTGGCCGCAGCCTGGCTCTGTTCTCATGTGCAGCGGCAGGTTTCTTCCGGGATTTCACCTTCGCCATCCCGCTCCGCAGCCGGGCACGCTTGCTCGAGACGCCCTACGTTAAGCCCCTGGCCGATCTGCTCGAAAATTACGGTCACTTCGGTGTGGCCGTCGTCGACAGCCAGGGCGCACGCCTGTTCCATTTCCATCTCGGTGAGTTGATCAAGCAGGATGGTACGGCCGGTGAAAGCGTCCGCAGCAGCAAACACGGCGCTGGCTCGAGCGCTCCCGGCAGGCGAACCAGCGTCGCCGACCCAGCCCGCGCCAGCGACGAGACGATCGAGCGTAACTTACGCCAATCGGCAGAATTTGCGGCAGATTTCTTTGCCGCTAATAATGTCCGCCGCGTGCTGGTCGGCGGAACCGAGCCCATCCCGCAGCGCTTTATCGAGCTGCTGCCGAAGCGCTGGCAGTCGCTGACGCTGGGTACGTTTCCGGTTGAAATGACGGCCGGACACGTTCTGGTGCTCGAAAAGGCGATGTCTCTGGCGAAATCGGCCGAGCAGTTGAAGGATCAACGCCTGATGGAGGCGATCATCACCGCCGCCGCGAAAGGCGCCGAGGCAGTGACCCGACTCGAGGATACGCTCGAGGCAGTTCACTCCGGCAAGGTGCAGACACTCGTGATTCGCGATGGGTACCGTGCCCCCGGCCACCGCTGCCGGAACTGCGGTTATCTTTCGATGCGTTCCCAGCCGTCCTGCCCGTTCTGCGGCGGCGATTTCGAATATATCGAGGATGCCGTGGAATTCGCCATTCAACGCGTGATCTCCGACGGGGGCGATGTGCAGGTTGTACACGGCAACCCCCTGCTGGAGCACATGGGCAATATCGGCGCCCTGCTGCGCTACTAGGCTTCCAGGCGCAGCAGATTGTAAGGATCTTCCCAGGGGCTGGCATTCCCAGCCCCTGCTCTCGTCCCAAGGCACCTGATAAATTCCGTAGATGGGATGCGACGCGCAGCACGCTGCGCCCCCGGGCCCTGCCGGCGGACCCCAATAAACAAAGGCCGCACGGAGCCGTGCGGCCTGAAAGTGAGCATCCGTTGCTCGGGCGGTTAATCGCCGAAGAGTGAGCGCTCCAATGAGAGCAGGTTATTTGCCAGGATCTCGAGATCACGGCGCGCCGCAAACTCGTCGCTATCAACCTCCTCCTTCACCAGGGTTAATCGCTCCCGCAAACCTTTCACCGTATCCGCCTGTGAGCCCTCCAGATCTGATTCCAGACCACTCAAGCGGGCATCGGTCCCTGTTAAAGCGGCCTTGGCGGCAACCGCATCTTCCTGCGCCATTGCCAATTGTGCGCTGGTCACGTCGACCAGGACGAAGAGCAGATCAAGGTGCTGGCTGCTTCGCTTGAGTTGTGCCTGCAGCGACTCGTTTTCCGCTTCAAACGGTGACAGGCGTGTTACCTCCGCCTGGAGAGATGCGACCTGTGCTTCAGCGGACTGCGCACGCTGCTCCAGGCTTGCGATACGGTCACGCTGGGGCTGAACTTGAGTCAGCCAGCAAGCGCCGACACCAAGCGCAAATACCAGCAGGACGACAACCGCCCAGACCAGGATACGGCGCAGAAGGCCCGGTCCGGAAGGTTCCGGTTCCGCGGATTCTGGCTCAACGGGCGGCTCCGGTTCCGGCGCCTGCACGCCTGCTTCGAAAGCCGGCTCTGGTTCAGTCGGTTCAGGCTCCACGCCCAGGTTTGCGTTCTCTTCTTCCGGCATTGCTGCACCTCTCCTGGCTATTCAGTCCCGCTCGTGATGGGGGCGGCGAGGGTCGATGAGGTAAGGTCGATGAGCAGCTTCCAGGCGATCTCGAGCTCATCTTCCGCTACCGCCGGCCGGCTGAGCACTTCCCTCAAGGCCGCCTGCAGGTGATCGCTGGCTTGGTTGAGTTCAGGTTCAGCCGGTGCGGTTTCGTCCCCGCCCGGCTGGCCACCGACGAGTATAGTCAATATATCACTCGCCGCGCCAAGATCCGATTGTGCCAGGCCCAAGTTCAGTTGGTTCAGTGACAGGCGGGCGCGGGTCATGATTGTCATCGCTCGCAGCAATTGCAAATTGCGCGCGACCTGCTGGGCCGGCAGTTCCTGGCCGGCGACCATATCCTCGACATCCTGCATGCGCGTGTTCAGCGCTTCCTGTTCTGCAATGAGTTCGTCCAGCTGGTCCTGCAACTGATCCACGTCCTCCAAGCGCGAGGACAATCCGCTCAGATCCTCACGCTGGATGCCAGCTTTCGCTTCGAGCTCAGAGAGCTGTTCGTTGATGGCCGCGGCACGCCCTTCGAGTTCCGCCAGCCGCTTGCGAGTCTGGGTTGCAGAATTCTCCTGATCCGATGCCAGCCGATCGATTTGAAATTGCAGGTCTTCGAAGCGTGAATCGATCGTGCGCAGCGGCTCGATGGCATCGCGGTACAGTTTGATCGCTCCATAGTAGAGGCCGGCACCGAGCGCGGCACCGAGCACGAGCACCAGCAGCAGCCGGAGCAGCACGCGCCCGATCCTGCCGGCCAGAGTCGGTCCGGCTGTGCCCGCAGGAGCGGGAGCCGATGGCTTTTCCACCGGGGTCTCTTCCAGCGGCTCCGCCTCGGGTTTCATATCCTCAGTCATGGCACAACCTCCATCGGCTGCTCGGGCAATATTTCCTGCAGGATGCGCTGGATCCCGCGCAGGAACGCATCGAAGACGCTGACCCGGGCTTCAAGCGAACCAACCTGATCGGACAGCGCTGACACGGTGGAGTCGAGCTCTTCTATAGCGGCTCGTGTCGTATCCACCGCCTCACGCACGGCGTTGAAATCCCCCTCGAGCGCCGTCATTCGGCCGCTGAGGCCTTCAACCGCTTGCAGTCGGGTCTCGATCGAGTCGATGCTGGAACCGAGGTCAGCGAGTTGGGTTTCTGCGGCCATCGCCCTTCGGCTTAGTTGGCGCACGCTCTCGGTCCGCTCGATATTCAACGTGCCGTTGATCCCCGCCATGATCGCCAGGGTCAGCACGACCGCAAGAATGATGCCCGCCAAACCGGTTCCAAGGGAAATCATGAGCACGAACCGGCGTGAAACAAATCCCTCCGGATGCACAGGGCTTGATCCTGGCTGCATAGCGTGCCTCTCCGGTGCAGGCGAGGCGGATCGTGCATCCACCTGCGCCTTATTTTCGGGCTCAGCACCATCTTCGAAGGAAAGGTAGGGACGCATACGCTCGAGGAGCTTGGGACCGATCCCGGAGACCTGCAGCAGCTCCTCCGCCGAGTTGAAGGGACGGCGCGCAATGATCCGCTCCGCTAACGCCTGCCCGACGCCGGGCAGCGTGGTCAGGATTTCCTGACTGGCTCGATTTGGATTCACCTGCTTAGGTTGATCAGGCACGTGCATCCCTCCTTGCCCAGTTCAAGCGTCCGCAAGGACGTGCGGGGTCTGGGCGGCACTCATCACTCAGCGTTATGGATCGCTCAACCATAGCGCCAGGGATCACCTTGATGGTGAGTAATCGTTACCTGTGGCCGGCGGACGAAAAAGCGCACGATGATGTATCCGAACACAAAGCCGCCGATGTGGGCCCACCAGGCGATTCCGCCCATGGCCACACTGCTGACGGTCAAGCCGCTGAAGACCTGCAGGACGAACCACAAACCGAGGAAGACGACCGCTGGCACTTCGATGAACCAGGGCAGGATGAAGAGCGGGACAAAGGTCAAAACCCTGGCGCGGGGAAACAGGTAGAAATACCCCCCCAGCACGCCAGCTATGGCTCCGCTCGCGCCCACCGTGGGATCTTTCAAACTTGGATCGATGAAGACGTAGACTAGAGCGGCAGCCACGCCGGAAAGCAGGTAGAAGGAGAGATAACGGACCGAACCCATGCGGTCTTCCACATTGTCACCGAAGATGAAGAGAAACCACATGTTGCTCAGCACATGAAACCAACTGCCGTGCAGGAACATCGAAGTGAATATCGTAAGCAGGCTGTGCGCGCTGGTCAGTGTGAAATTGGCCGGGATCAATCCAAAGGATCCCAGCAGAGTCTGGAAACCGCGCTGGGACAGCGCCGACTCGAATAGAAAGATGAGGATGTTTGCTGCGATCAGTGCGTAATTTACGATCGGAACGGAACGACTGCGGATCGTATCACGTATGGGGAACATACCGTCTCCGTTGAAACAACAATGGGCGGCATTTGCCGCCCATTGTACCTCAGAAGGTCCGCTGCTTTAGCGAGCCTTTACCTGAATGGTCTTCGGCCGTGCTTCCTCAGCCTTCGGGATACGCAATGTGAGCAGGCCGTTCTCGATTCTGGCTTCTGCATGCTGGGCATCGAGCGGAGCCGGCAGCCTCAAGCTGCGTTCGAAACCACCCCGGGGGATCTCACGCAGAAGGGTCGCTTCCGATTCGCTCTCCTGATCCTCGATATCCGCACGCAGCGTGACGACATCCTCGAGGATCTGAATCTTCAGATCTTCGGCTTTGAGGCCGGGGACTGGCGCGCTGATCACAAACTCATCATCGCGGGCATGCACATCGAGCGGCAGTCGCCGCCCGCCGTTGAAACCCACAGGGTTGTATCGAACCCAGCGTCCACTCCTGCGCGGCATCACATAGTAGGTCATTGTTCCTCACTCCTTATGTTGTAGTTGCACCCATATTTCTGATGTTATCGATCATATCCATCCATGATCAGAGCTATGCAAAATGAACGTTGGAACTCTATTAACGCCGCTCCAGATGCTACGTTAATCACGCGCCAACATTCATCATATGTCCGGACCCTACAATCAAATTGGCCCCAGGCTGTGGGTGGAAGGTATGCATGCCCGGGCCGGGGCGAAGATGGACGAATCTATGGAACTTTACAGGAGTATTGGTTATGGACCTTGAACGGTATACGCAAAAAGCGCAATCAGCGCTGATGCAGGCGCAGAACCTGGCACGCGAGCTTGGCCATGCCTCGATCGAGCCAGAGCACCTGCTGCTGGCGCTGCTTCAACAGCCCGAGGGGGTTGTTTCCACCATCGTGACACAGATAGCTGGCAGCACGGCAATGCTGCAGCAGGAGCTTGAGAGCACCCTCGATCGGCGGCCAAAAATGGTCGGTGGGGGTGAACAGCCCGGCCTGGCTCGATCAACATCCGATGCGCTTTCAGCGGCCGAAAAACAGGCCGCGGCCATGAAAGATGAATATGTATCAACCGAGCACCTGCTGCTGGCCTTGGCCGCCGGGCCGCTCTCAGAGATCATGAACTCCTTCGGCATCACAACGGAAGCGATTTTGAAGGTGCTTACCACCATTCGCGGCTCGCAGCGCGTCGTCACCCCCAACCCGGAGGACACGTTCCAGGCGCTTGAGAAGTACGGCCGGGATCTGACCCAACTCGCCCGCCGAGGCAAGCTCGATCCGGTAATTGGACGCGATGAGGAGATCCGGCGCCTGATCCAGGTGCTTTCACGGCGGACGAAAAACAACCCGGCGCTTATCGGAGATCCTGGAGTTGGCAAGACCGCCATCGTGGAAGGACTGGCCCAGCGTATCGTCAACGGCGATGTGCCGGAAGGATTGAAGAACAAACGCATCGTGCAGCTCGATCTCGGCGCCCTGGTAGCTGGTTCGAAGTACCGCGGCGAGTTCGAGGAGCGCCTGAAAGCTGTCCTGACGGAGATCACCGACGCGGCTGGCGAGATCCTGCTCTTTGTTGATGAGATGCATACCGTCGTCGGCGCCGGTGCAGCAGAGGGCGCGATGGATGCCGGGAACATGTTAAAGCCGATGCTCGCTCGCGGCGAACTGCACATGATCGGCGCCACAACGCTCGACGAGTATCGCAAATACATCGAAAAGGACGCCGCGCTGGAGCGCCGCTTCCAGCCGGTCTACATCGCCGAGCCGAGCGTGGAGGACACGATCAGCATCCTGCGCGGCCTCAAGGAGCGCTACGAAATCCACCATGGTGTGCGCATTCAGGACAGTGCCGTGATCGCTGCCGCCACGCTTTCTCACCGCTATATTGCCGATCGCTTCCTGCCGGATAAAGCTATCGACCTGATTGACGAAGCGGCAGCCCGTCTTCGGACCGAAATCGATTCGAAACCCCAGGCGCTGGATGAAGTCGATCGGCAGATCATGCAGCTGGAGATCGAGCGTGAGGCGTTGAAGAAGGAAAAAGATAAAGCCTCGCGCGCCAGACTTGAGAAGCTG
This sequence comes from Anaerolineales bacterium, assembly GCA_037379555.1. Classification (GTDB taxonomy): domain Bacteria; phylum Chloroflexota; class Anaerolineae; order Anaerolineales; family E44-bin32; genus E44-bin32. The sequence goes on from JARRJK010000001.1 coordinate 14,743, forward strand.
GAGGGCGAACTGGCCGATCTGCGCGAAGAATCGAGCCAGCTCACCAGCCGCTGGCAAGCCGAGAAAGGCGTGATTGGCGAAATCCGGGAGGTCAAAGGCCAGCTCGAAGAAACCCGGCTGCAAATCGAGCGCGCGGAACGCCAGGCGAACCTGGAGGAGGCAGCACGCCTGCGTTATGGCACCCAGCGCGAGCTTGAGACCCGGCTCGAAGAGCTCGAATCACGACTGCGCGAAACGCAGTCCGACAGCCCGCTGCTCAAGGAGGAAGTCGACGCTGAAGACGTCGCCAACGTCGTCTCGCACTGGACCGGTATTCCGGTCTCACGCCTGCTGGAAGGCGAGATGCAGAAGCTCCTGCACATGGAGGAACGCCTGCATCAGCGCGTAATTGGCCAGGACGAGGCTGTGCGGGCCGTCTCGAACGCGGTCCGCCGTGCCCGCTCCGGATTACAGGACCCCGACCGCCCGATCGGATCCTTCATCTTCCTCGGTCCGACTGGCGTTGGAAAGACCGAACTGGGTCGAGCCCTGGCCGAATTCCTGTTCGACGATGAGCGCGCCATGGTGCGCATCGATATGGGTGAGTACCAGGAAAAACACACCGTCTCGCGCCTGATCGGCGCGCCTCCTGGATATGTTGGTTATGAAGAGGGCGGCCAGCTGACGGAAGCCGTCCGGCGCCGCCCGTACAGCGTGATCCTCTTCGATGAAATCGAAAAGGCTCATCACGAAGTGTTCAACGTCCTGCTGCAGCTGCTCGACGACGGCCGCCTGACGGATGGGCAGGGCCGTACGGTCGATTTCCGCAACACCGTCGTGATCATGACCAGCAACCTTGGCACAGAACTCTGGGACGATGCGGCAGGCAGCACAGAGGCGACCGAGGCGAAGGTGCGTGAGCTGCTAACCCAACACTTCCGCCCCGAGTTTCTCAACCGGATCGACGAGATCGTGATCTTCCATCGGCTGACGATGGATGACCTGAAGCAGATCGTCGAAATCCAGCTCAAGCGCGTTCGCTCGCGGATGGCCGATCAGGGATTTGGTCTCGAGTTGAGCGATTCAGCCAAAGCCTATTTGGCCGAGAAAGGTTATGAGCCGGTCTACGGCGCCCGCCCGCTAAAACGCACGCTGCAGCGCGAATTGCAGGATCCGCGTGCCCTGCACAGACTGGCCGGCGATGTCAAGCCTGGCGAGACAATTCGTGTTGAGCGCGGATCCGACGGATTAGAGTTCGAGGCGATCAAACCCGCGGAGATGTCCGAGCAAGCCGCCTGAGCGGCGCCATCGAGATAGATTCCTCTGCGAGTTGACCGCGAGTCGAATAGGAAGTCAACCCCAGGTATGTCGTAAATACCAACCGGAGGGCAGGTGCCCTCCGGTTAATTTTAACTGCTGCCTGGTGAAGATTCAGCCGGCGACCACCGCTACAGTCTCGGAGGTGACGTTGAACTCCGGAGCGTGCTCGAAGTGTTTCTTCACCGCGCACAGTTCCGCCGTCCGCACCAGCGCCTGCTTGTACTTCTCGGGGAAACCCTCCGGCACCTCGATCTGCAGGTCGATCCGGGTCACCATGCCGCTCATGGGATTGCTGTGCATGCGCTGCAGAATGCGCACGCCTTCCGTCGGCAGCCCACGCTGGCGCAGAAAGCCAAGCACATATATACCGGTGCAGGTCCCAATCGAAGCGAGGAAAGTCGCAAATGGCGTCGGCGCCGATCCTTCACCGCCGCCCATCGGAGGCTGATCGGTCTTCACGGTGTAAGGACCAAAATTCGCGTCCACACGAGCGCCACCGGGAAAAGTAATCTCCATCTCCATCGAATATACTCCTGAACTACTGGTCTCGTACCCTTTCGATGCAATAAAACCCTGCAGGTTACAAATGAACAGGGACGGCTCAAGGCCGTCCCTGTTAGCGCTTAACCGGCTCTGCGCCTAGAACCCGAACCAGCGCAGGGGAGCGTAGAGAACCTCCGGGTAGAACGCATCCATGAAGAACAGGGTTCCCACGCAAGCGAGAATGAGCACGAAGCAACCAATGGCCGCCAGTTGCCACCCTCCCAGGCGCCTGCGCGGCGCCTCCGCTGCTGGTGGAGCTGGAGCCGCGCTCACGGCAGCAGCTGGCGCGGCGGGGGTGGGAGCAGGTGTCGGCCTGGCAGCTTGCTCCGGCTCCACGGTGGCCGGTGAGCCCGCCGGGCTGGCGACGGTCGCCGCCGCTTCTGGTGCCACGGCGTCGAACATCAGGTTGACATTCTCTCCAAACGCGACCAGATCGCCCGACTTGAGCACGCGCGGTGCCATCAGACGCTCGCTGTTCACGAAGGTACCGTTGGTCGATCCCAGGTCCTCGAGCACATACCCGCCCGGCGTGCGCGTCAGCCGGGCATGTTGGCGCGAGACCTCGGCGTCGCCGATCACAATCTCGTTCGTCACATCGCGCCCGATGGTCGACACTTCCTTTGTCAGTTCGAATACGGTACCGGGGTTCGGTCCGCTTCGAACAATCATCCGGTAGCCAGAGGTTGCCATAGAAGCCTCCTTGCCGCTTGCGCGCAAGTTTACATTTTCGGCGGAACGGAGTCAACCGGCTGCTTGCTGTATTTGCGCACAACCAGCTTCAGACCATCCACCCCGACAACCTGCACGCGTGTGCCCACACCGAGCGTCTCATCATCTTCACCTTCCGCCGACCACAGCTCACCCGCTACCTGCACCATGCCGGATGGAGCCAGGGTTGTCCGGACCTGGCCGATCCGTCCGACGAGTGCCCTGGCGCCGGTTTCGACCGGCCGGCGCAAGCCGCGGATGGCAAACGCGACGATCGTCATGAAGAACGCCGCCGTTGCGATGCCCGTCCCCACAACCAGAGGGACCGAAACGCGCTGGAAATCGGGAGTGGAAGGCGAGTTGAAGAGTACCAGCGCCCCGACGATAAACGAAGCGACGCCTGCCACGGTCAGCGCTCCGTGGGTGGGCGCTTTTACTTCGAGGATGAATAGCACAAATGCGGTGATCAGGAACGCCAACCCAAACCAGTTCACCGGCAGAATGCCCAGTCCGTAGGTGCCAAGCGCCAGGCAGATCACGCCGATGAAGCCGGCGATCCATCCACCCGGGCTGGATATCTCGATCAGGATCGCCTGCACCCCAACGGTCAGGAGCAAGAATACGATGTTCGGGTTGGTGAGCACCTGCAGGAACTGCTCGATGAAGCGCTGGGGGACGGCCTCCACCTGCGCTCCCGCCGTCGACAGCACCCGGCCTCCATCAACATCAACCGGGCGCCCATTGACCTGGCGCAGCAGATCCGGGACGTCGACGGCGATGATGTCGATCAAACCCACATCAAGCGCCTCCTCGGCCGAGACGGCCTTTGCCTCTTCGATCGTGGCCTCGGCCAGGGCCGTCGCCTGTGGACCCCGGTCCGCTGCCAGGCTGCGCACTGTGGCCTTGAGGATTTCCTTCTCCTTGGTTTCGATTGTCTGTTCGAGATCCTCGCCCTGGCCGCCAACAGGGCTGGCCGCGCCGATCGCTGTTTCTGGAGCCATCGCCGCCAGATGTCCGGCGAGCGTGATCACCGTACCCGCGCTGCCGGCGATCGCGCCGCGCGGCGCGACGTACACGATCACTGGCACCTCGCTGGCCCGGATCGCCTGCACGATGTCGTTCATCAAATCGATGGAGCCCCCTGGTGTATCCAACTTGAGTATCACCGCTTCCGCCTGTGAGTTGCTGGCCTGTGCAAGGCCGCGCTGGATGTATCCCACCATCGCCGGCGTCAGCGGCCCTTTGGCTTCCAGCAGGAGCACGCGCCCCACGCCCTGCGCCCGAACGGTCGACGGGACAAGCAGGAACAGCAACACGAACAGCGAAAGCCAGCGGAAGACAGTTTTTCGCATTTCTCCTACCTGCCCCGATTATATCCGCAGTTCACCGGACCACGCTTGTCCCGTCCACTGTCTAGAATATAATGGTCCTGAAGTGAGGCCGAATGCGCCAAAAATGGCACGCATGCATGCAGAGAACTGACGGGTAGCATCATGAGACATATCGAGCTCTCAGAGTTTCGAGATGAAGAAGGCCAGATCACGCTCGAAAACAGGATCAAGGCCAGTCTTCGCCATGGGTTGAGCTGGTACAACCAGATGCAAGCCCAGGACCAGGCCATCGAGAAACTCTCACGGGCTCTCGGTCCTGAACATGTCGTGATCACGAATCTGATGCTCGCCGGGACATCGATTCTGATCCCCATGATCCTGCTCAGCCCGCAAGGCATCCGGGTCGTGCTGCCCAGCCCATTGAGTGGGGTCTTCCGGGCAAAAGGCGATGATTGGTTGAAATACGGCGGTGGAGGCTCGCAGCGCTTCTCTCCAGCCCGCCCGAATATCATGACAGACATCAGCGCGCTGGCTGATCTGGTGCACAGCTACCTGCGTGAGAAGGGGTACGATATCCCCGAGGTCGAGCCGGTCATTATCTTCACCAACCCCCGCACCCATATCGATACGCAGACTCCCTCCGTGCGCATCGTGCAGGCCGATGCCATCGACCGCTTCGCTGCCAAGCTGCTCGAAGACCCGTCGATCATGGATCAGGACGACATCAGGGATCTGGCGACGTTGCTGACCAAGCCACCGCCACCTCCAGAGGCGGAGAAACCTAAAGCCGCACCAGAAGTCAAGCCGCGACCGGTGGCACCAATCGACCTGCCGGAACCGACGACGCTTGAACAAGAGGCATTCTACAGCGGCGATTCGTCGGCGCTTACGCCCCGCAAGCAGCGCTCCCTGGCAGGCCGCCGGCTGCCGTTCACGCGCCGTCAAACAATCCTGCTGGGCGTAATGGTGCTCTTCGAGATCCTCGTGATCGCGGTTATGATCATGGTCGTGCTCGCCAATACCGTCTACAGCTGATCTCGCCGCGCAACAGGGATCTCCATTGCCCCCTCTTCTCTCGATCGTCATTCCAGCCCATAACGAGGAAGTCCGCCTGCCAAGCACGCTCGAGCAGGTATGGACTTTTCTTGAGAGACAGTCCTTCGAGAGCGAGATTATCATCGTTGAAAACGGCAGCAGCGACCATACGCTGGAGCTGGCACAGGCCTTCGCCCGCCGTCACCCTGCAGCGCAGGTGCTGCAGGAAACCGATGCCGGCAAAGGCCTGGCCGTGAGACGCGGCATACTCTATGCGCAGGGGGAATACCGCTTCATCTGCGACGCCGATCTCTCGATGCCAATCGAAGAGGTGTTGCGCTTCCTTCCCCCGCGCACGCCCGACTACGACATCGCGATCGCCTCGCGCGAAGTCCCCGGCGCCATACGCTATGGCGAGCCTGCCTACCGCCATCTGATCGGCCGTGTTTTCAATTTCATGGTGCGGACCATCACGCTGCCCGGCATTCAGGATACGCAGTGCGGCTTTAAGTGTTTCCGGGCGCGAGTTGCGGAAGACCTGTTCCACGTACAAACGATCGACGGCTGGACATTTGACGTCGAGCTGCTGTACGTCGCCCTGCAGCGCGGCTACCGCGTGATCGAAATCCCCATCCCCTGGTACTATCATCCGGGAAGCCGGGTGCGGATCATCAGTGATTCCTTCCAGATGCTGGCTGATCTGTTCCGTATCCGCATCAATGATCTGCGGGGGCGCTATGCCCGTTAAGAAAACAGCTCCCGTCGTCCCCGGGCTTAAGCTGGAGCGCGCACTTCACCGGGCCGGGATCCAGCGCATCGCCGGTCTGGACGAGGCTGGCCGCGGCGCCTGGGCTGGTCCGGTGGTTGCTGCAGCCGTCGTGCTCCCTCTCGACCGCCATGACCTGAAGCGCACCTTGAAAGGGGTGCGAGATTCCAAGCTCGTTCCGGAGCCAGAGCGCGAGCGCCTCGCCGAACGCATCCGCTCGGTGGCAGTCAGCATCGGTATTGGGGCCAGCAGCGCCAGAGAGGTGGATCAGAGCGGGCTGCTGCCCGCAACCCGGACCGCCATGCGGCGGGCGCTGCTCGGACTGGGGCTTCCGGCAGAATACTTGCTGCTGGATTATCTCCTGCTGCCCGAGCTGCATGTACACCAAACAGCGCTCCCGCATGGCGATGCGCATGTGCTCTCGATTGCAGCCGCTTCGATCATCGCCAAAGTCAGCCGGGATGAACTGATGCGGCATATCAACGGCTACTTCCCCGGCTACGGTTTCGACCACAATAAGGGCTACGGGACCCCTCTTCACCGCCGCGCGCTGCACCGCCTTGGTCCATGCCCGGTGCACCGCCAGACTTACGAACCCGTGGCGCAGCTCGAAATGAGTGACTTGCTCTGATCCCGGAACCACCCAGAAGGCGATGAACATCCGCGAACCCCGGGAACGTCATCCGTACCCACACTGAAGCAAGTGCGATAGACTTAGCTCTGGATCACGCGATTGGAGCTTTAACCGTGTCGCTAGAAGCATTCTTCACGCCGCATTCCGTTGCCGTTATCGGCGCTTCAACCCACCCTGAGAAACTGGGCTACGCGGTTCTCGATAACCTCGTGAACGGCGGATACATGACAGATGAACGAAAAGTCTATCCGATCAATCCCGGCGCCGAGACTATTCTCGATCTGCCCGTGTACGCCTCCGTCAAAGATGTCGAGGAGCCGATCGACCTGGCTGTCATCGTCATCCCCTATCCCTACGTACCGGATGCACTGCGCGAGTGCGGTGAGAAGGAGATCCCGGGTGTGATCGTGATCAGCGCCGGTTTCCGCGAAGCTGGCATGGAAGGGCTCGAGCGGGAGCAGGAACTGATCGAGATCGCCAAACAGCATGATATCCGTCTGGTAGGGCCGAACTGTCTGGGCGTGATCGATACGGTCACTCCGCTCAACGCCAGTTTTTCTGCCGGATTGCCGCCGGGCGGCCCGATGGACTTCATGTCCCAATCCGGCGCGCTCGGTACGGCGATCCTCGACTGGGCCCAGGCTGGCCGCTTAGGGATCAACAAGTTCGTCTCGCTCGGCAACAAAGCTGATGTGAATGAGATCGATTTGCTGCGGGCCTGGGGCTCGGATCCGACCTCGAACGTGATCCTGGCTTACATCGAAGGCCTGCCGGACGGGGAGGAATTCATCCGTGTCGCCCGGCAGGTAACACGCTCGAAGCCAGTGGTTGCCCTGAAGTCCGGCGTGACACAGGCGGGCTCGCGCGCTGTCAGTTCGCACACCGGTTCGCTGGCCGGATCGGAACAAGCCTACGAAGCAGCTTTCCGCCAATCCGGGGTCATACGGGCCGAGTCGCTGGAGGACCTCTTCGACTATGCCCTTTCGTTCGGATACCTCCCGCCCTTGAAAGGCGACCGGGTGGCGATCGTCACCAATGCCGGCGGACCCGGCATCCTGGCGACGGATGCCCTCGAGAAGGCGGGCATGCAGCTCGCACGATTTGATCCCGACTGCATCCACGCGCTTGAACAATTCTTGCCCGACGCAGCCAGCGCAGCCAACCCGGTCGATGTCCTGGGCGACGCCCGTGCCGACCGCTATAAATTTGCCCTGGAGAACGTCGTGCAGGATGCTCACGTGGACGCGGTCCTGGTGATCCTCACCCCGCAGGCAATGACCGAGATCGAAGAAACGGCCAGGGTCATCGCCGATGTCGCAGATGAGACTGACCTGCCAGTTCTGGCCTGTTTCATGGGTGAAGCCCGGGTAAGCGAGGGCACGCGCGTGCTCGAGGCCCGCAACGTCCCAAATTTCGCCTTCCCGGAACGGGCGGCAATGGTCCTCGAGGGCATGAGCCGCTTCCGCCGCATCCAATCCGAACCACCGCCCACGTTTGAGACCTTCGATGCCGACCGCCAGGCTGTCAGGGACATCATCGCTCATGTGCGGGAGGAAGAGCGCGTTTCCATCGGTGATGCGGAAGCGCGTTCGATCCTGACCGCGTACGGGTTGACCATCCCGCCATCAGAGCTGGCCGAGACGGCTGATCAAGCGGTGGAATACGCCAGCTCGATGGGATATCCTGTGGTCTTGAAAATCGCCTCCCCGGATATCCTGCATAAGACCGATGTCGGCGGCGTCAAGGTCGGCCTGGAAAATGCCGGGGATGTGCGCGATGCCTTCGACCTGATTACCTATCGAGCTCAACGCTACCTGCCAGAGGCACGTCTGTGGGGGTGCCTGGTGCAGAAGATGGTCCCCGCTGGTCTCGAGATCTTGATCGGTATGAATCGCGACCCGCAGTTTGGACCGCTGGTCACCTTCGGCCTGGGCGGAATCTACGTCGAGACGCTGCGAGATGCGTCTTTCCGTATCGCCCCCTTCAGCCGGGCCGAGGCGGCAGAGATGCTGAACGAACTGCGTGCCAGCGCGCTGCTGGATGGTGTGCGCGGCGAGCCTCCAGTGGATAAGGACGCGCTGATCGAGGCACTTCTGCGCATCGGCCAGTTGGTGCTGGACTTCCCGGAGATCAGCGAGCTGGATATCAACCCGTTCGTCGTGTACGAAGCCGGTCAGGGCGGGACAGCCCTCGACATGCGATTGATTTTGAAAAGCAATCCTTCCGATCGGGCAGGCAAGGCGGAAGACACATCAGGGAGTGCCACATGAAAGCGCTATACGTAACTTCAGTCGAACCCTACTCAGGCAAGACGGCAGTCTGCCTGGCACTCGGCTATCAGTTCCAGCAGCGTGGGCTGAAAGTGGGATACATGAAACCGGTGAGCACTCAGCCCTGGCGGACGCCAGATGGGCAGCTGGCAGATGAAGATGCGGTCTTCGTTCACAATTCGCTCGGCCTGGAAGGCGATCCGCTCAAAGCCGCTCCGGTAATCGTCACCTCCACTCAGTTACGTGAACGCCTGAAGGGATTGGATCAAGAGGATAAGCTGGGAATGATCGAGGAGGCCGCCCGGTCTGCAGGGAAAGACAAGGATGTCCTGTTGCTCGAAGGCGGCAGCAGCCTGAGAGAAGGCTATGCCATTGGGCTATCCAACCTGCGCGTGGCCGAGGCGCTTGGCGCGCCGGCGCTTGTTGTCGTTCCCTACCGGGGGGAAATGCGCATCGTCGATGATGTGCTTACCGCCCGCTTCAGGCTGAGCGAGCAATTGCTGGGTGTGATCCTGAACCAGGTGGCGCCCGATGATGCGGCCTTCGTCCAGGACTACGCGCTGCCCTTCCTTGAAAACAAGGATATCCAAATTCTGGGAAGCCTGCCGAGTGTTCCGCGCCTCTCAGCCCTGAGTGTCGGAGAACTATGCACCCTGCTCGATGCAGAGGTGCTCACCAAGAACATGAATCCCGACGCCCTTGCGGAAAGACTCACTGTGGGGGCGATGACAGCCGATGCGGCTCTCTCGCGCTTCCGCCGCTATCCGAACAAGGCGGTCGTCACCGGCGGCGACCGTACCGATATTCAACTGGCGGCGCTCGAGACCTCGACGGTGGTCCTGATCCTGACCGGCAACCTGCGTCCCAGCCCACTGATTATCCAGCAGGCGGATGCACTCAATGTCCCGATCCTGCTGGTCAAGGACAACACGATGGAAACGGTTGAGCGCATGGAGCAGGCGCTGGGCAAGACACGGCTCGGTCAACCCGACAAGCTGCAGACCTTTTTGAAGCTGATGGATGAGAATGTCGACAGCAAAGTGATCTTCGATGCGCTGGGGTTGTAACCGGCTTAATCCGGCTTTGCTTCAGCCTGCTGTGAGACTGGCAGCCATACCGAGAACGTGCTGCCGCGCTGCGCTGCACTCTGGAGCGTGATCCGGCCCCCATGCCGCTCGATCACCTCCTTGCAGATCGACAATCCCAAACCGGTCCCAGGCGTTCCCATCATCCGGCTGGCTTTGCCCCGGAAGAAGCGCTCGAAGATGTGCTCCTGCTCATCTTTGGCGATGCCCAGACCATTGTCCGTCACACTCAACACCGCCCAGGCCGCATCACGGTTGTCATGCTCAATCCGGGTTTTCAACTGCACCTTCCCGCCGGCTGGCGTATAGTTGAGCGCATTCGTCATCAGGTTCGCCAGGACCTGCGAGATCATCCGCTCATCAGCGCTGACTCTCGGTAAGCGTGAATCGAGAGCGACTTCCAGGTCGAGGCCACGATCGGCGAACAATCTCTGCCGATCCTCCACCAGGCCGCGCGCCAGTGCGTTCAGATCAAGCAGCACAGGATATGGAATGACGCTGCCGGCATCGATGCGCGAGACGGCCAGCAGATCCTCGATCAGTACGACCAGGCGGTTCGTCTCACGGTTTAGCGTCTGCAGATAGGATTCATACCGTTCCGTTCGGCCGCGGCGCATCAAATCCAGGTACAGGCGGATGTTGCTCAACGGCGTACGAAGCTCATGCGAGACATCCGATACGAACTGGCTCTTGAGCTTCTCGGCTGCCCGAGCCTGCTCGAGCGCCTCAGCCAATTCTGCCGTACGGGCATTGACGGTTTCTTCCAGGCTGGAGGCGTGTTGGCGCAGACGCTCGTAAAGTGCCGAGTTTTCGACCGCGATGCTAAGCTGATTCGCCAGGAGCGAGAGCAGGCGGACGTCGTCGTCGCTGAAGACCGAGAGCACCGGTGATTCGATGTTCAGAACACCAATCACGACGCCTTCCTTATGGAGCGGGACGGCGATTTCGCTCCGCGTCTCATGCAGCCCGACAAGATAATCTGGATCCTGGCTGACATCCGGGACAAAGGCTGGATGGTTGGTGCGGACAACGCGGCCGATGATTCCCTGGTTGATCGGAATGCGGATGTGCTTGTCGCGCGGCCCGCCGAAGGCCGCCCCCAGGATCAAGTCATCCTCCTCCACCAGATACACCTCGACGACCGGGTAGCCCAACACGGTGCCCACCTGCTGGACGACTTCCTCCAGCAGCGCATCCATCTCCAAGCGGCGGTTGACGAGCTCCATGACCTGCCGGACGACGGTCAGTTCGACCAGTCGGCGTTCAACCTGGCCGTACTGCTGGGCGTTGGAGAGCGCCAGGCTCACCTGGCGGGCAATCGCGATCAGCAGGTCGAGATGCTCAACGTTGAATACACCTACATCACGATGCAGGAAGCTGATCACGCCAAGCAGCTCACCACCAGAAGTCAGCGGCGCGCACACAGCGGATCGGACATCGTCATCGACGCCGCGAATCGTCGCCCAGCGCCTGTCGGTAGTCACATCATCCACGAGCACCGGCATGCGATGTTCAGCCACCCATCCAACCAGGCCCTCGCCCAGCTGCATCCTGAGCTTCTCCTCCAGGAGCGTGCGGGGCAGGTTGTCGTCACGGTAGGAGGCGCTTAATTCAAGCACGCCCCGTTCTTGATCCAGCAGGAACGCCTCTCCGGAGCGGGCGCCAAGATGAGCGGTAGTGAGCGCAATGGCACGATCGAGTATCTCTGCCTGATCGAGGCTGTTTGCCAGCTCCTGCGCCAGCCCGTACACGAGCTGCACGGAGCGCCGCTCCTTGACGACATTTTCGTACAGGCTGGCGTTCTGGATCATCAGCGCAGCCTGATCGGCGAGCAGTTCGAGCGCGCGCAATTCCGCTTCATCAAACTGGTGCGGCTGCTGCATCGCCACATTCATCACACCCACGATGCGGTCCCGAATTTTCAAGGGCAGGCCGACGATCGCACCGCCCCAATTCCAGTTTTCGTACAGGGGGTGTGAATCAACATCAGCGATCACGATCCGCTCGCCTGTTCGTGCTACGGTGTACGTGAGACCGTCTTCACGGATTTGTGTGTACACATGGTTCGCAGCCCCATCAGCGGATTGCGACGCGCCGAAGGTGAGTTGATCCCCGTCGTACAGGAAAATGTGCGCATCGTCTGCAGCCACCAGGCTGAGTGTGCTGGTGAGGATCGAGGTCAGGACGGTCGTTAGTTCCAGGTTCGAAGCCACGCTCAGGCTGGCCTCGCGCACCGCCTCCAGTTCGCGCGTCCGCAACCGCTCGCGGTCGAGCGCTTGCATTTTCGCCAGGGCCAGGGCGACCTGGCCTGCAGCTTGCTCCGCGAGTTGGAGCTCCAAACCGGAAAGCTCACGCTCCTCGGCGAAGGTGACCAACGCAGCGCCGAACCAGACTTCATCGAAGATCATCGGCATCGCCAGAACCATGCGGCCTTCGCAAATCTCACCCACACGTGGAGACACCAGGTCGCTTTTTGCTGGATCTTGCAGGACGATCGGATGTCCAACCTCAAGCACCGCGCGTGTCAATGTCCGCTCGTCGTCCTCAACCTCAAGCAGCTCGAATTTGCGTTCGAGTTCGCCGTCCTTTGCCGCCACCGGGATCCTCTGCGATTCGTCCCAGAAGGTGATGACACAATCCTCCCCGTGGAACAATTCGGTTAAGTCCCCGGCGACCATCCTGACCAACTCGCTCATCGTACCCGCTCGCAGAGCGTCGCGCGTGAGTTCATTCAACCGGTCGAGCTGCCAGACCCGTTGGCGGATATCGGTCAGTAGGCGGATATTCTCAACCGCAACCGCCGCTTGGTCAGCAAAGAATACAAGTTGCTCCAGGTCGCGCTGGCTGAAGGGTAGCGTGCGCTCGTCGCGCAACACGTGAATGACGCCGCTGATCTTCCCCTGCCATTTCAAGGGCGCGCTGATGAGGGCGTGAAACGGCTGTTCCTCGTCGAATACCTCGGCGCGCCCATCCCACTGGCGGTAATCATCGACTTTCAAGGCCTGGCCGTGTTCTGCAACATAGCCCGCCGCTCCCTCACCGAATTTCAGGATTGTGCCGGTGTAATCTCGTCGGGTCTGGTGACTGACAACGCAACGCACGACCCTGCGTTCCGCATCGGCCAGGTACAACCCACCGGCATCGCCATCAAGCAACTCAGTGGCCTGTGCCACCAGCGTCGTGAACATCTCAGGCAGCTCGATGCCCTGAATGATCATGCTCGAAAGCTGATGGGCCTGCTCAACCTCGGCCACCTGGTGGCGAAGGAGTTCCTCCTCATACAGGCGGTTGATGGCGGTGCTGAGATCCACGCCCAGCACTACAAGTGCGTCGGTCATTGCCGGGTCGAGAACCATTCCAAGGCGGGCCACGACAAGCCACCCGCGCATCTCTCGCGCATGTTTTAGAGGGATGACCATCACCGCCAGCGGCTGCTGCCTGAACTCCACATCGGTTTGGACTGCAGCTTTGCCTGTCGTTCTGGCCTCCACCAGCAGCCGGTAGAGGTCACCGCCATTGGGGTCGAAGCGGGAAGCGAGGGCAGCGCCCTGCCGGGTGTGGCTACAGGACGTGAGAGTCGGTGGTTCCTGTGCTACTTCAAACCATTCGACCTGGGCGAAGCTGAATCCGTAGGAATCCGTCAGCAAGTGGCAGATATCGCCCGCAAGCTCGGAGCGATCTTGCGCGTGGAGCATCAATCCCCGCATCTCGAGAAGCAGATTCGATACGGGTTCCCCCGACGGGATACCGGGCGGGTCCTGACGAATCCCGGGCATGCGGGACCGTAATTTGGTGATCCATCGTTGGAATGTCATCAAAATTCCCATGCCACGAAACGGCAGTTGCCCCGGTTTTGACTGCCGCATTCAATGAAACCTGCCAGGTTGGCTCCTACTTTACTCCCAATCGACCCTTGGCGGTATGGGGCATCCGCACTAACACCTGCCCCCAAGACAGCGATCCGGGGGCGCTTCTGTTCCGTTCAAATACGACCTGCCCGGGTCAATTCGATTATACTCAGGGCAGCGATACTATCGACCGGTTAGCCAGAGTTTACCTTTTCAACCGGGACGGGAGTGAATTCATGAATTTTGATCCATTTCAGGCGCGCGCCACGTTGTCGACAACGAGCGGAGCGTATACCTACTGGCGCTTGGGGGCGCTGGAAGAAGCCGGACACACCAGGCTGTCACGCTTGCCTTTCTCGATTCGCGTGCTGCTTGAATCGGTTCTGCGCCAGGTCAATCAGCACGAGATCTCACAGGCCGACGTGCTTGCACTGGCAAAATGGATGCCCACCCAATCCCAGCGAGCGAACATCCCCTTTCAACCGGCACGCGTGATCATGCAGGATTTCACCGGTGTCCCGGCCGTCGTTGACCTCGCCGCGATGCGCTCAGCTTTGGCGCGGATGGGCGGGGATCCGCACGACATCAACCCACGCGTCCCGGTCGATCTAGTGATCGATCACTCGGTCCAGGTCGACTTTTTCGCCACGCCTGAAGCGCTGCAGCGCAATGCTGAGATCGAATTTCAGCGCAACCGTGAGCGGTACGAATTCCTGCGCTGGGGCAAGGACGCATTCGACAACTTCAGAGTTGTTCCGCCGGCTACGGGCATTGTGCACCAGGTCAATCTGGAGTACCTGGCCCGGGTTGTGCTCACGCGCGAGCTGGAGGGCGAAGTGCTCGCCTTCCCGGACACGCTTGTTGGAACCGACTCGCATACGACGATGATCAACGGTCTGGGTGTGCTCGGATGGGGTGTCGGCGGGATTGAGGCCGAGGCCGCCATCCTCGGCCAACCGATGGTCATGCCGGCGCCGGATGTGGTTGGTTTCCGGCTCGAGGGCCAGCTTCCGGAAGGTGCAACAGCCACGGATTTGGTGCTCACCGTGACCCAGATACTGCGCCAACGAGGGGTGGTTGGTAAATTCGTTGAATTCTTCGGCCCCGGGCTGCAGCATATGTCGCTCCCCGATCGGGCGACGATCGCCAATATGGCGCCTGAATACGGCGCGACGGTGGGGTTCTTCCCGGTCGACGATGAAACTTTGAACTACATGCGGCTGACGGGCAGAGATGAGCAGTTGATCGACCTGGTGGAACGCTACTGCAAAACACAGGGCCTGTTCCACACGCCTGATTCGCCACAGCCAGAATTCAGCGACCTGCTCGAGCTCGAGCTCAATACGGTTGAAACCAGCCTGGCCGGCCCGAAGCGGCCACAGGACCGGATTCCGCTCTCGCAGATGAAGCCTGAATTCGAACGCAGAGTACACCAGCCGAAGAACGAAGGCGGCTTCGGCAGGCCCGTTGACTCACAACTTGCCACGGCTCAGCTGCGTTCGAACGGCGATAGTGAACCGATCGCCGATGGGGCTGTTGTCATTGCCGCGATCACCTCCTGCACCAACACATCCAACCCGAGCGTCATGGTTGGAGCCGGCCTGCTGGCGAGAAAAGCGGTCGAGTACGGTCTGCACGTCAAACCCTACGTCAAGACCAGCCTCGCACCCGGATCGCGCGTCGTCACCGAGTACCTGGAGGCCAGCGACCTGCTCGAGCCACTGAGTGAGCTGGGCTTCAACATCGTCGGGTACGGCTGCACGACCTGCATCGGCAACAGCGGACCGCTACCGGGAGAGGTCGTCAAGGTGATCAGCGAGGCAGACTTAATCTCGGCCGCCGTACTTTCAGGCAACCGCAATTTTGAGGGCCGCATTAATCCGTACGTCCGGGCGAATTATCTGGCTTCGCCACCGCTGGTGGTCGCCT
The DNA here is from genome assembly GCA_037379555.1 of Anaerolineales bacterium. GTDB lineage: Bacteria > Chloroflexota > Anaerolineae > Anaerolineales > E44-bin32 > E44-bin32. The sequence goes on from JARRJK010000001.1 coordinate 30,191, forward strand.
ATGCGCTGGCCGGTACGATTGACATTGACTTGCGGAATGAGCCACTGGGCACATCCAGGGATGGCGAACCGGTGTTCCTGCGCCAGATCTGGCCCAAGTCAGCCGAAATCCGGTCCGTGATTGAATCCAACCTCAAACCCGAAATGTTTCGCAAGCGCTATCGCGATGTCTTCACCGGAAACGAAACCTGGAACGAGATCCCTGTTTCGGGCGGAAACCTCTACCCTTGGCAGCAGGAGTCAACGTACATTCAGGAGCCGCCATTCTTCCTCGATTTTCCACCCGAAGCCCGAGCGATCGAGGATATCGAGGGCGCACGTGTGCTGGTGCTGCTCGGTGATTCGATCACCACGGATCATATTTCACCCGCCGGGGCGATCCCTGTCGAGAGCCCGGCCGGCCAGTACCTGAACGAGCATGGCGTTGAGGTGCGTGATTTCAATTCCTTCGGATCACGACGCGGCAACGACCGGGTCATGACACGCGGCACGTTCGGCAATATCCGCTTGAAGAATCTGCTCGTGCCCGGAGTCGAAGGAGGCTACACACGCCTGCTGCCCAAGGGCGAACAGATGAGCATCTTCGAAGCGGCACACGCATACAAACAGCGCGGCACACCGCTGCTCGTCATCGCCGGAAAGGAGTACGGCACCGGTTCTTCACGCGATTGGGCTGCGAAGGGGACGAATCTGCTCGGCATACGCGCCGTGCTGGCTGAATCCTTTGAGCGAATCCACAGGTCAAACCTGGTTGGGATGGGCGTGCTGCCGCTGGAGTTCCAGCCCGGTGAGAGCGCGGCCTCGCTGGAGCTCACAGGGGAAGAAATCTATGACATACATGGGCTGACGGATGAACTTAAGCCCGGGGATCTTGTCCGGATCGATGCTATCAGCGAAGACGGGAAGAAAACGTCATTTCAAGCCCGTGTGCGCATCGATACGCCGGTTGAGGTCGACTACTACCGCAACGGGGGCATCCTGCACATGGTACTGCGTGACATGCTTAATCGAAGCACAGACTGATTCCCCGTATACTTTTACATCTCAACGTATGCATACGAGCGGGCAACTACCCGCCTCGTTGTCTTGTGTTCTGGTTTGAGGGATTCAGGAAAGCCGGGCGTACTCCGCTTCCAGGTCGGAGATCTTCTGCCGCAGGTCGGTGGCCATCTCGCCCAGCAGATCGCGCCCGCTGCGCTCAGCGATCGTCACTTCCAGCATGAGTTGAACAGTGTGCGAATTGATCAGATCCTGTAGCGTTCGCTCCAGATCGCGAATGACATTGTCCAGCCGCCGGATCTCGCTGCGCAGGTCTGCCAGGACTTGCTCGCGTGTCTTCTCCACCGGCGTCCCGGCCCGGTCGGGCTTGGCGCTCAGCCTCTTCAACTCCGCCACGTTCATGGCTGCATACGCTTCGTTCACTTGCGCCATGATCTTGACCCGCCAACGTTTCTCCTCCGGGTCAGTGACCAGATCGGGGTGGAAGCGCTTGGCGAGCGCACGGAAGAGCGATTTCAACTCTGCCCTGGTCTGTTCGCTGACTTCAGGCTCTTCGGGAGCTGGTGGCGGCGGTTTGTCCTTGGGGGTCCAGGTGCGGCGGTACTGCTCCAGCACATCCACGTGCATATCGGGCGAATCGGCCCGCTCACCCCATTGGGCTCTGCGTGCCGCCCGCAGACGGGCTTGCTCAACTTCGAATTCGATCTCCTCGAGCCGCTTCTGAAGTCCCCCCAGCCGGTCATCCAGCTTCTGGTTGAAGCGGGCCAGGTTGGCATGGGTGTCTGACAGCTCGAATTCAAGCTGGGCGACGCGTTCCTGGCGCCAGTTGAGTTCCTCCTGGAGATCGCGCAGTTCGGTGTCGCTCGCTTTGTCGAGCGCTCGCTTGAGTGACCGTTGATTCCTACGCTGAAACATGATGACGGACTTCGCCTCTGCGGCTCATCATACCAAATATCCATACCAGCCAAACATGGTAGCCGGCCATTTAACCATCATTTGAAATTAAATCCCAGTCCACTTCTCTGGCTGGCAGCTTCCGTGCGCTCTTCACGTGGTGAAGAGCGCTCCCAAGGCATTGAGCGTTCGCGTCAGGCCACCTGCCCGAAGCCCTGAATATCAATTCAGCTTTCTGGTTGGCGGTTGACCGGATTGGAGTCAAGCATAGCAGGCGGGAAAAGAGCGGCTAAAGAGCGACGGGAATCAGCTATAGACCCATAGAAACAAATGCTTTCCGTCGAAAACAGCCGTCTGTGCCAGATAAGCCATTTGGCCCAGGAATTTTTCCGCTTCCGTCGTCGATAACTCCACGCCGGTTGGCGTGTCCACTGCCGTCCATCCCCTGGCAACAGCCGGGTAGTCAGGGGGCTGCAGTCCGGCGAGGTGCTCCGTCAGTTCGGAGGGGATCTGGATCAACCACGGGCCGTTTTCCGATGCCTGCGCGACCGGATGGTACAAATCCGTCAGCGAATCGAACGCCTGACCCGAAACGGAGGCTTGCAATGCGACCAGCATGAGTGGATCAAGACCGTCGATGTTCACGCCTCGAAAACTTCCCAACGGGTATTCCGAAGCCACGATGGTCGGGATGTCTTCGGGGGAAGCCATCAACAAGTCGGCAAGTATCTCCATTGTGATTACCTCCCGTCCCTCGAAGAAGCGTTGCAAGTCACTCCCGGCTGCAAGCCAAGGGTTCTAAACTGCACACAGATACGTACTGATCATACAATGAAATAGAACGACTCCAGTACTTATCGATGTGTGCAGGTTCAGGATGGACTGTTGAAATCTTGCGGTTAGCGCAGGGAGCGCGGTGAGCGGCGCGAGAGGCGCGTGGCGTAATACCCCAGCGCGCCGGCCGCGACCAGCAGCAAGAGCCCCAGGGCACCGAGCAGCGTCGACCGGCCCCCACCGCCGCCGCCGTTTGCTAACCCCGCGCTCGGCTGGGCGCCAAACTGCAGGTACTTGATATCGCCAGGTTCGAGGATCACCGGCGCATTGAGTCCCGTCGTCGGGTTGTAACCCTCAGGGACAGCTGCGCTGACGTTGTAGTCACCGTTCATCAAGTCTTCGAAACAAAAACCAGCGGGGTCCACTTCCAGATCGAGCGCCTCGCTCGTATATTCCGCAGAGACCACACCGCTCGCGTCGGCTACACTGATCTGCCCTCCAGCCAGTGCGGGTTCGCCTGCATCGAGCCGGCCATCGCCGTTGATGTCCTCGAAAAGCAGCACGCAGATCTCACCGGTGCCTACCATCGGTGTGGGGGTCACAGGCAGGGGTGTCGCAGTCGCGATCGCGCTCACGGCCGCGCCGGTTGGCTGTGGAGGTCCGCCGGTTCCGAGTTCGAGCTGCATTCCTGGCGTGATGTAATCCCCTGATTGAAGGCCGTTCATCGCCATCAGCTCTTCAATTGTGATGCCGGCGATCGCCGCAATGCGCCAGGGTGAATCACCTTCCTGAACCGTATAGACGATGCGTCCGTCCGGTCCCGGGGTGGGGGTCGGGAACGCGGTCGGCTGGGCGAGCGGTGCAGGAGGCAGCTCCGCTGCCAGCACCGGGTACGCCAGCATGACGCTGACTGCCAGCGCGCTGAGCAACAGGTAGATCGGAAGGTGAGATCGACGGAACATAGGCTTCAATGGGGATTATAGCCCGATCAAGGAGCACGGTATAGTCCGGTAACTGGCGCGGGCTCGCGAAGGGTGCTGTGTGCTATACTCGCGCGGGAGGCGTAGCATGCCGCTCGATCTGATCCTCGGTGCGCAATGGGGCGATGAAGGCAAGGGGCGCATCACGGATGCTCTGGCTCGCCAGGCGCAGATTGTCGCCCGCTTCAGCGGTGGAGACAACGCCGGGCATACGCTCACCGTCGGCTCCACCCGGCTCAAACTCCATCTTGTTCCCTCCGGTATCCTCCATCCAGCGGCGCATTGCGTCCTGGCCTCCGGTATGGTCATCAACCCTGCGACCCTGATCGAGGAACTCGATCTGTTGTCGGCTCACGGCCTCGACACCGGCCCGGCGCGCATATCCATCTCACCTGCTGCCCACCTGATCACACCAGCCCATCGCCTGCTCGATGGCGCTGAGGAGCGCCTGCGCGGCGCCCCGATCGGCACCACCGGCCGCGGGATCGGCCCGGCCTACACCGACAAAGCCGCCCGGCGGGGGATCCGGGCAGGCGAACTGCGCAACTGGCGCACGCTTGCACCCCGGCTGCGGAGCCATCTTGAAGCGGCTGCCCGCCTGCTGGAGCAGGTCTACCGAGAGCAGCCGCCCGACGCCGAAGCGGTCCTACTCGAGTTCGAACGCTACGCCGAACGGCTGCAGGGATACCTGGTCGACACCAGCGCGCACATCGCTGAAGTCCTGGCCGAGGGCGGAAACGTGCTCGGAGAAGGGGCTCAGGGCACCCTGCTCGATCTGGATCATGGAACGTATCCTTACGTCACCAGCTCGCACCCTACAACCGCTGGTGCGCTTCAAAGCCTCGGCATTGGACCCGCGCACGTACGCAGGATCATCGGTGTCACCAAAGCCTTCCAGACGCGCGTGGGGGCAGGCCCCTTTCCAACGGAAGCCCCGGAACCCATCGCCGCCCGGCTGCGCGGCACGGGGGACCAGCCGTGGGATGAGTTCGGCACAACGACCGGCCGCCCCCGCCGCTGCGGCTGGCTCGACGGCGTGTTGCTGCGCTACACCAGCCGGCTGAACGGCTTTACCGAGCTTGCAGTCACCAAGCTCGATGTCCTGAGCGGCTTCGAATCCCTGCCTTTCGCAACCGGCTACCGCTTCGCGGGGGCGATTTCCTTAACTCTCCCGTGTAGTGCAGCCGAGCTCGACCAATGCGAACCCGTATATGAGGAGCTGAACGGATGGCCGGACGACCTGCGGCCGATCCGCGACTGGCAGGCTCTCCCCGCCGCAGCCCGTTCATACATCGAGCGGATCGAAGCTTTTACCGGAGTCCATGTGACGACGATCTCCGTCGGCCCCGAGCGTCAGGAATGGGTCGAGCGAACCCGCTAGCAGCCACAAGCATGCTCACGCTGATGCCTCGGTTATAATGCCCGCCATGCGCAAACAACGTATGAGCAGGAAATTCTGGATCCTCGGTATTGCTGGATTGTTCATCGTTCTCGGCCTGCTCGCCTATCAGACACCGTTCGTCCAGGAGCACCTCGGCTGGCGTATCTCTGAACTTCGAGCACGCATCAAGTACGCCATCAGCCCGCCGGAGCAGGCTGTCTTCACGCCCAATCCGACGGTAGCCGCGATGGTCGAGAGCACGCTCTCAGCCTACACACCTACCCCGACCCCGACCGAGACTCCCGGCCCGACGGCCACACCCACTTCAACCCCCACCCCAACCGTCGAGCCGACGGCCATACCCTTCCAGGTACAGCTGAGCGGCATCCGGCATGAATATCAGAAATGGAATAACTGCGGACCGGCCAACCTATCGATGGCACTTTCGTATTGGGGGTGGGAGGGCAACCAGAAGCCGATCGCGGACTTTGTGAAGCCTAACCCGCGCGACAAGAACGTCATGCCGTACGAGCTGATGTCCTTCGTCGAGGAGAACACAAGCTTGCGCACGATCTCACGCGTCGGAGGCGACCTCGAACTGCTCAAACAACTCATCGCGGCCGGCTTCCCCGTGATGATCGAGAAGGGCTTCGAAGGTCCGGGGTTCGACGGCTGGATGGGGCACTACGAGGTGGTATCGGGTTACGACGACGCGAAGCAGCGCTTCACCGTGCAGGATTCATACATCATGGCCAACCTGCCTGTCAGCTATGACGACATGCAGGCCTACTGGCGCCACTTCAACTACCTCTACATTGTGATCTACCCCGCAGAGCGCGAAGAGGATTTGTTCGCCATCCTCGGGCCGCAGGTCGATGAGACCTACAACTACGAATACGCCGCCCAGCTCGCTTCGGACGAGATCTACCAGCTCAGCGGACGTGACCAGCTCTTCGCCTGGTTCAACCGCGGCACCAATCTACGCCACCTGCAGGATTACGGCGGTGCAGCCGCCGCTTATGACGAGGCCTTTAAGATCGACGCTCAGCTGGCCATCTCCGATCCCGACCACCGCCCATGGCGCATCATGTGGTATGAGACCGGGCCGTACTGGGCCTACTATTACACCGGCCGCTACTACGATGTGCTCAACCTGGCGGATTTCACGATCGAGAACATGAGCGAACCGGCCGTCGAAGAGAGCTTCTACTGGCGGGCTCTGGCGCGCGAGGCGCTCGGCAACCTAGACGGCGCGATTTCCGATTACCAGAAAGCGTTGAAATGGCATCCGGATTGGGATCCAGCCTTGAGTCAGTTGAACCGCCTGGGGGTGAGCGGGTGATTCGCGGGCGGGGAGCAGAAAGCGCGGGCACCCAGGTCGCTCGCTCCGCGCTGGTCGTGATGGCCGGGCTTGCCGCCTCGATCGTGGTAGGCTTGCTGCGCCAGCGCGTGATCGCCCTGCGCTTTGGCACGAGTTCCGAGCTCGATGCCTTCACCGCTGCCAACGGCATCCCGGAGCTGCTCTTCACCATGCTCGCCGGCGGGGCGCTGGCCTTCGCGTTTATCCCCGTCTATACACGCCTGCTCTCGGACGAGCAGAGAGACGAACCCAACCTGTTGCTCAGCCGGGTGATCAATTCCGTCCTGCTGCTCACCGCGCTCGCTGCGCTGCTTCTAGCCGTTTTCGCTCCCACATTGATCTCGGCTCGCTGGGGAATCGCCCCGAACTTTCCTGCCCCAGTCCAGGCGCTCACCATCAAGCTGATGCGCATTCTGCTGCTCTCAACCTTGATCTTCGCTGGGAGCAGCATTCTAACCGGCGCGCTGCACGCCCACCAACACTTCCTGCTACCGGCGCTGGCTCCGACGATGTACAGTCTCGGCATCATCACCGGCGCCTGGCTGCTCTCGCCCCGGATGGGGATTTTTGGGCTGGCCTGGGGCGCGGTCCTGGGGGCCGGCTTGCATCTGCTGATCCAGCTTCCAGGGGCGTGGATCTACCGCCTGCGCTGGCGGCCGACGATGGGCTGGGGTGATCCACAGCTGCGGCGCGTGGCCTGGCTGATGGCGCCGCGCGTGGCCGACCTGCTCATGGCGCGGGCGAGCATCGACTGGATCAACGCCAACCTCGGTTCGGGGCTGGGCGAAGGCCGGCTTTCCTCCCTGCGCTACGCCTTCCAGTTGATGAACACACCCTGGACGCTGATCGGTACAGCCATCGGCATCGCCGTGTTCCCGACGCTGGCCGCACTGGCCGCCAAGCAAGACGCTTCCGCCCAGCGCCAGGCTTTCAGCGGCGCGCTGCGGGCGATCCTCACGCTTGCCTTTCCGGCCGCGATCGCCCTGCTTCTGTTCGGCCGGCCCCTGATTGTGCTGCTGTTCCAGGGGGGTGAATTCACCGCCCAGAGCACAGACCTGGTGTTTTATGCGCTGCAGTTCTACACCGTGGCCCTGGTCAGCCAGTCGGTGCTGGAGGTCGTCGTGCGCGCCTTCGCCGCCCGGCAGGACACACTAACCCCCCTGATCGTCTCGCTCTTTACGACGGCGCTCAATGTCGGGCTGGCGATCCTGCTGTCCCGGCCGCGCAGCTCAGGCGGCCTTGAACACGGCGGCCTTGCGCTGGCTAACGGCATCGCAGTGGCGGTGGAGGCCTCAATCGGCATCGCCATCCTGCACCTGCGCTGGCGCGCAGTCGATGGTCGGCGGATCGCCTCCGATGCGGCGAAAGCCGCCATGGCCGCGGCCCTAATGGGCGCAGGAGTCCTGCTCTTTCAACGCATCTTCGCCCCGGGGCAGTTTCTGTTCCTGCTCGGCGGCGGGGCGCTCGGACTGGCGCTGTATTTCGGCCTGGCGCTTGCCCTCGGTATCGAGGAGATCCGCACCCTGCCCGCATCCGTCATCGCGGGCCTGCTGGCCCGCCGGTCCGCCCACGCCTGACTCTCCCAAACAAAAAAGGACGCCCCGTGTCGGGGCGTCCTGTAATACGCGTTGGAGTCTGAGCTTACTCTTTCACATATGGCTGGCCATCGGCAGCCGGCATCTGTCCACGTCCGACGACGCCCGCCAGCACAACCATCGTGGCGATGTAGGGCGCCATGAGCAGGAACTCCGACGGGATCTGTACGCCCAGAATGGCTACCTTTCCAGCCAACGAATCAGCAAAGCCGAACAGCAAGCCGGCACCGAAGGACCCGAAGGGCGTCCAGTTGCCGAAGATCATCGCCGCCAATCCGATGAAACCGCGTCCGGCGGTCATAAACTCGTCGAAGCGGCCGACCGATCCAATGGTGAAGTAGGCCCCGGCGAAACCGGCCATCATGCCGCCCAGCAGCACGGCCATGTAGCGGGTGCGGAAGACGTTGATGCCGAGCGTATCGGCCGCCTTCGGGTGTTCGCCGACCGAACGCATCCGCAGGCCCCAGCGCGTCGAGAAGAGCGCTACATTCAGCAGGATCAAGAACAGGAACATGGCGTAGACAAACAGGTTGTTGTCGAACAGGATCGGCCCTACGACGGGGATTTTGCTCAGCAGGGGAATTTCAAACGGCTTGAAAATCCCGGGGTCGTTCAGAAACTGATTGGGCTGCAGGAACTTGGCCGAGATGAAAGCTGTAATCCCGCCGGCGAAGATATTGATCACCGTGCCGGAGATGATCTGATCGGTCAGGTACTTGATCGAAAGCACGGCGTGCACCAGGCCGAGTAGAGCGCCGGTGAGCACCCCGGCGAGCAGCCCCACCCACAGGCTCCCGCTGATGCTCCCCACCAGCGAGGCGACCATGGCCGCCGCCAGCATCATGCCTTCAATGGCGATGTTGACCACGCCGGCCCGCTCGCAGAGCACGCCAGACAGCGCGCCGAGCGTGATCGGCACCGCCTTGCTCAACGATGTGTTCAGCAGCCCGGCTAGGTTGAGCGAGCGCCCGGCCGCCGCCCAGGTGAGGAAGCCGAAGATAAAGAAGCCCGAGACCAGCGCCAGGACGAGGTTTGTACGCCGGCCAAAACCGCGCACGAGCTGAGCGCCCCCCGCAAAAGCCGAGAAGACGGCCAGCGTGTTGAGTGTGGCCAGAGTCGGCAATCTCCAATCGGGCACATTCGACTCGACGCCGCCCGGGACGAGATCGAAGGTCGTCGTCAGGCCTCCCTGCGTGCCGCGGCTAAACAGCAGCCAGATCCCGGCCGCCAGGGCCAGGAACACGATCCCCATCACGCGCTGGCGAGTCGGGGAGACGACTTCGATCTCGCGCCGCAAACTGGTTGTCGCCATGCTCAGCCTCCTCCCCACCCGCGGATCGTCACGCCTTCTTCCTCGACCTCGGGCGCCCGCAGACGATAGATGGTGCGGATGATGGCCGGTGCGGCAATGAAGATCAGGATGAAAGCCTGCAGCACAGTGATGATGTCGATCGGTATCTGGGCCACGACCTGCATGCGCGTCGCGCCAGTGCGCAGCGTTCCAAAGAGCAGCGAAGCCAGCACGACACCCAGTGGGTGATTTTTCCCGAGCAGTGCGAGCGCGATACTGTCAAAGCCATACCCGGAGGAAAAGGCCATCGCCAGATTATGGTTGAGTCCGAGCACCTCGTTCGTGCCCGCCAATCCAGCCAGGGCGCCGGAGAGCGACATCGCCATCACGGTAACGGTCACGATGCTCATGCCAGCGTAGCGAGAAGCGCGCGGGTTGAGACCCACCGAGCGCAGGTCGAAACCCCAGCGCGTGCGGAAAAGCAGCCAGTACACCAACCACGCAACGGCCAATGCGATGAAGAAACCGAGATGGAAGCGGATTGGAGACTGGAAGAAGCGTGGCAGCATGGCGCTGGGCTGGATCGTCGGGCTGACCGGGTTGAATGATTCCGGGCGTTGCATCGGTCCGCTGAGCAGCCAGTCGCTCAAGCGGAACGCGACGTAATTCATCATGATCGTATTGATCACCTCATGCCCGCCCGTCTTGGCTTTCAACCAGCCCGGGATAAAGCCCCAGATCGCCCCTCCCAGCGCCCCCGCCAGCAGCGCCAGCGGGATATGGATGATCGCCGGCAAGCCCGTGATGGCGTAGCCGACGAATGCGGAGAAGATCGCACCGACGAAGAGCTGCCCTTCGGCGCCGATGTTAAAAACGCCACTGCGAAAACCAAGGGCCACAGCCAGGCTGGCGAAGATGAACGGAGTGCTTGCAGTAAGGCTCTCAAGAATGGGGTTGAACGCCCGGCGGATCTCCAGGCTATCACCGCCGCGCAGCGCAGCGATGATCCGTGCCGGGTCGCCGATCGACCCCGCAAACAAAGCCCCATATGCGATCCGGACCTCGTTCCAGCCGGCTTTAACCGCCTCCCATGGGGAAACGCTCCAAACGCTGTAGACGCTCTCCGAGGTTACGGCGATCAGAATCGCGCCCAGGATCAGACCGCTGATCACGGCCAGCACCGGGACTAGCAGCGTCTGGCGTAACCGGCGTGAGAGCGGTTGGTGGGAGGTTGAGCCGCCGTTAAGCTCTTCAAGCAGCACCTTCCCGGCGTCTTTCTTCTTGGGAGATGGTTCGTCGGTCACGAAGATCCTCGCTTGGATTTCGAGCGCTTGCTCTTCCCGGCTTCGCTAGTCTCGGGTATGACGCCGGCCATCAAGAGGCCGATCTGCTCCTTCGTTGCCTTCGGCCCAGGCACAACAGCCACGATCTCACCGCGGAACATGACCGCGATTCGATCCGAGAGTTCCATGATCTCGTCCAGCTCCGGCGATACCAGTAAGACCGCTGTTCCCTCGTCGCGTTTCTCGACGATGCGTTTGTGGATGTATTCGATCGAGCCGACATCCAATCCGCGCGTCGGCTGGGAGGCGACCAGCAGCTTGATCGGGCGCGAAAACTCGCGCGCCACGATGACCTTCTGCTGGTTGCCGCCTGAAAGCGAACTCGCCGTCGTGAGCGGACTGGGCGTGCGGATGTCGAACTGCTCGATCCGTTCCTCCGCGGCTTTTAGAATTGCATCCCGCTGCAGCACAACCCCTTCGGTGAAAGGAGGGCGGTAATAGGTGTTGAGCACCAGGTTGTCGGCGACCGAGAAGGGCAGCACCAATCCATCCTGCTGGCGGTCTTCCGGCACATGCGCCGAGCCCAGTTCGGTGATCTCGCGCGGGCTGGCATGCGTGATGTCCGTGCCGAGCAGGTCGATCTTCCCGCTCAGCGCGCTTCGCAAGCCGGTAACGGCTTCGACCAGTTCGGTTTGACCGTTGCCCTGAACACCGGCGACGCCGAGGATTTCCCCTGCACGCACCTCAAATGAGACCCTATCGACAGCAATCTGTTTGCGCTCATCCAGCACGACCAGATCTTCAACCTCGAGCACAACATCGCCGACTTTCGGCTTGTCTTTCTCGACCCCGAGCTGGACTTCGCGCCCGACCATCATCTCTGCCAGCGTCTTGCGGTCGGCCATATCAGGAGTAGTGCTGCCAACAACCTGCCCGCGCCGTAGCACGGTGATGCGGTCGGCAACGTCCATGACCTCGCGCAGCTTATGCGTGATGAAAATGATTGACTTGCCCTGTTCTACCAGCGAGCGCATGATCTTGAACAGTTCATCCGCCTCCTGGGGTGTCAGCACGGCTGTCGGCTCATCCAGGATCAGGATGTCCGCTTCACGGTACAGCAGCTTGATGATCTCGACCCGCTGCTGGACACCCACCGGGAGGTTCTTTACATAAGCTTCAGGTTCGACGGCCAAATGGTATTGCTCAGAGATCTCGCGTATCCGTGCGGCGGCGGTTTCCCGGTCGAGGAAATCACCAAAGCGCAGCGATTCCTCGCCCAGCATGACGTTTTCTGTCACCGTGAAAACCGGGATCAGCATGAAGTGCTGGTGCACCATCCCGATCCCAACCGAAATCGCATCGCCCGGATCGCGGATCTCGACTTGCTCGCCGCGCACGACGATCTCGCCCTCATCCGGGGCGTAAAGCCCATAGAGGATGTTCATCAGCGTCGTCTTGCCAGCGCCATTTTCCCCCAGCAGCGCGTGGATCTCTCCCTGATTAAGGGTCAGATCGATGTTGTCATTTGCCAATACACCCGGGAAACGCTTGGTGATGCCACGAAGTTCGAGGACAGCTTCCATGTTCACCTTGCATCGCAGCTATGAAGTCGCAGCCCAGCTGGCTGCTCCGGCCGTGCCGATTTTACCATGGCTGGAGACGTGCTCCAAACCTGAGCTCTTGTGTAACTCGTGCTGAGAGAAAAATGGGGCCGGGGTACTCCCGGCCCCATTACGTACCGTCTTGTCTTTACGGATTGGCGGAGAGCTCGCCCGAGATGACCTGCTGCGAGACGGTGTCCAGTTCGCCCTTCAGGTCGCTCGAGACCATGCTGTCCAGGCTGTGGAACGGGGCCAGGCCGACGCCGCCGTTCTCCAGCGTGCCGACCGTCACGCCGCCCGCAAACGTGCCGTCGATCACGGACTGGATCACGTTAAAGGTCGTGATGTCCATGTTCTTCAGCACCGAGGTGAGGGTGATGGCTTCATACTGCGGCTGGGTGAGCACCCAATCGGCATCGACGCCGATAATATAAACGCCGCCGCGCTCTTCCGCTGCAGCAGCTGTGCCCAGGCCAACCGGCCCGGCGACGGGCATGATGATGTCCGCGCCTTCGTCCATCAGCGACTCACCCATGTTGCGGCCGTCCTCCAGGCTTTCGAAGTCACCGGAGAAGAGGCCGGTCTGCGCAGCCGGGTCCCAGCCGATTACCTCGACCGAGGTGCCGTGAACGTCGTTGTAGTGGGCCGCGCCGAGGGCGAAGCCATCCATGAACACGGTTACCGGTGGGATCTGGATGCCGCCGAAAGTGCCGATCTTACCTGTCTGGGTCACCCCAGCGGCCAGGTAGCCGGCCAGGAAGGCGGCTTCCTGCGTGTTGAAGACCTGTCCAACGACATTCGGCAAAGCCGGGTCGTACGCGAAGTCGACGATGCTGAACTTCTGATCAGGATTGGCCTCAGCGGCCGCTGCTGTGGCGTCGCCAAGCAGGAAGCCGACGGGAACGATCAGATCGCAGCCTTCCTCAATGAAGGCGTTGAGGTTCTTCTCATAGTCGGTCTGCTGCTGCGATTCGAGGTACTTGCCCTCGACGCCGAGCTGGGCCTCTGCGTCCTGAATGCCCTTCCAGGCGGTGGCGTTGAACGACTTGTCGTCGATGCCGCCTGTGTCGGTAACCTCGCAGACCTTGAGCGACGGTGCGGGTGCTTCCGTAGGCGCTTCCGTAGCAGCTGTTCCGCAGGCTGCCAGGACAAAGGCGGCCACGGCCAGAAGCGATAATACGGCGTACATCTTCCTCTGCATGTTCTACTCCTCCGTGAATTTGGTGTCTGGGATTCGGACGGTTGATCTCTTCTCCAAATCACCCCTTTCTCGCTTGGTATGCGGCGGGATTTGATTTGGTTGCGTCAAGCTGTCGAATCATAGCATGAGAACGTGCACGACGCAATGTAACACGACAACGCGTGTTCCCCTTGTCAGCGGTCGAACTCTGAGGCCGACAGATCGCCGTAATCGATCACCTCGCGTGGCTGTGATCCGCTCTGTGCTGGACCGATAATGCCCTTTTCCTCCAGTTGATCCACCAGGCGGGCGGCGCGAGTATAGCCAATCCGCAAGCGCCGCTGCAGGAGCGAGATCGACGCCCGGCGCATCTCGCGTACGATCTGGACCGCCTCGTCGAAGACCGGATCCAGCTCCTTATCCTCGTCGGCTCCCTCTTCCCAGAGCGGAGCTTGCTTCAGGGGGACTCCAGAAGGCGGCGACGGCTCGAGCTGAGACGGTGAGGGCTGAGTGGCTTCGCCGCCCAATCCGGCAGTGATCCAGTACCGCACCAGCCGACCCAGCTCCGCCTCCGAGACGTAAGCCCCCTGCATGCGGATCGGAGCCGGTGCGTCAGGTGCCTGGAAGAGCATGTCGCCCCGGCCCAGCAATCGCTCCGCTCCCGGCTGGTCGAGAATCACCCGGCTGTCGACCGAAGAAGCAACAGCAAAGGCGATGCGCGAAGGAAAATTGGCCTTGATCAAGCCGGTGACCACATCGACCGAGGGGCGCTGCGTGGCGATGACGAGGTGGATACCGGTCGCACGCGCCAGCTGCGCCAGGCGTGTGATTACCCGCTCGGTCTCGTCCGGAGCCAGCATCATCAGGTCCGCCAACTCGTCGATCACCACGACAATGTAATGCAGCGGCGCACGCCCAATGTGCTGCGAACGCTGGTTGTAGTCAGCGATATTGCGCACGCCTTCCGTGGCGAAGAGATGGTAGCGGCGGTCCATCTCGCGTGAAACCCACTGCAGCGCCGGAACCACGCGCTCGAGTTCGACAACCACCGGGGCGAGCAGGTGCGGGATGCCGTTGAAGGTCGTCAGCTCGACCCGCTTCGGATCGACCATGACGAATTTCAAGTCTTCGGGCGAGTTCTGCAGCAGCAGGCAGGAAACGATGGCATTCACACACACTGATTTTCCCGATCCGGTCGTTCCGGCGATCAGGAGGTGGGGCATGGCAGCAAGATCCGCAGCCACCGGTCCTCCGGACACGTTTTTGCCCAGCGCCAGCCGCAGACGAGAGCGAATGCGCTGGAACCGCTGTGACTCCATCACATCCCGCAAAGCTACCAGCGAGACCTCCGTGTTCGGGACCTCGATTCCAACAAAACCTTTGCCCGGCACCGGGGCTTCGATGCGGATCGACGGCGCGGCCAGCGCCAGCGCCAGGTCATCGGCCAGTGCCGAGATCTTGCTGACCTTGACCTTTGTCCTACGCCCGCCGCGGCCCTGCATGAAATCAGGTTCCACTCCGAACTGGGTGATGACAGGTCCGCGATTGATCTCGACAACATGCGCAGGGGCGCCGAAAGCCTGCAGCGTCTCCTCGATCAACCGGGCGCGTTCCCGGTCGAAGGTCTCATCCGCCCGTCCGCTGTCCCCGGGTTCGAGGATCGATTCCAGCGAGGGCATCGTCCAAACCGGGCGGGTTTGATCGGTTTCCGGGGTTTGGAAATCCTGCTCGGAGGCGGCCGGGGGAGCGGACTCAAATTGAGATGATTCCCCTGGCTTTATTGCTGGAGCGCTGGGCCGCTCGCTGGTCTCGTGCAGTGGGACCTGATCGGCCTGTGGCGAAGCAGGCGGCAAGAGCTGATTCAACCGTTCGGCTAGCCAGCGCCACAGACGTCCTCCCATCGCCAGCATCTCCGGAAGCGAAATGCCGAAAGTGAATGTCAAGCCGACCAGCAGCCACGCTCCCAGCAGCACCAGGCTGCCACCGGCACCCAGGCCGCTAATAGTCAGCGCCAGGAGCACGCCGCCCAGCGCCCCGCCGCCGCGGTTCTCACCCGCGACCGCAAGGGCTTCGTCGAGCGTTCGCGCGCCGGTGAGCGCATGCATGACGACCAGCAGCAGGACCGCCAGCATCCCCAGCCCCAACAGCTGCTCGGGAAGCAGGCGGGGCATCCGATCGGTTAGATTGCGCAGCACAAGCCGCAAGCCAATGCCGATCAATGCCAGCGGCACCAGATACAACCCCCAGCCGAAAGACCAGCCCAGGAAATTCAACCAGGCGCTGCCGAGCAACCCCTGCCGTGTGCTGAAGATGCTGATGATCGTGAAGATACCGAGGGCGATCAGCAACAGGCCGATGAGATCTTTTTTGCGTTGGGGTGTCAGCCAGGATGCCAAGGTGGGGGCGATCCTGCCAGCCTGATTGGACGCGCCTTTCCCCTTACGCGTGGAGCGCGAACTGGACCGGCTTCTCTTTCGGGAGGATTTCGATTTGGCCAAAGATTTCTCCAAGCGCGGCGATTATAGCATACCCCCGCGCAGGCTCCTGGCGCATGCTACAATCGAGCCATGGCCGGTTCACACGCTCTTGACCTGCTGCGCAGAGTACCTTTCCTGCATGGGATCGATGAACAGAGCCAGCTCGAACTGGCTGCTTCGCTCCCGCAACAAAACTTCGCTGCAGGGGAGACGCTCTTCGAACAGGGTGAGCGGGTCGACTGCCTGTACGTGCTGCTCAGCGGCCGAGTAACCCTCGTCCAATTCGGGCCGGAGGCAGAGCCAGTCGAGCTCGGCGAGCGCCTGCCTCCGGACATGCTCGGAGCGCAGGAGCTTGTCTACCGGCAGCCGCGGACGGCGACCGCACGTGCGCTGGAGGACACAACCGCATTGTGCTGGAGCCGGGAAGCGTTGACTTCATTCTTGAAGGATCACTCTGATGCGCTGGCCGCATTCCAATTCCTGGCGGCCGGCGAAAAGATGGCCGCCTCACAACCGCTGGACTGGCTGCGGCCCGGCGAGGTTGTGTATGCCTTCACCCGGCGCCACAGTGTCATCCTCTTCCAGCGGCTTACGGTTCCATTGCTGCTCATCGCAGCCAGCTTGCTGCTGCTCTTCTTTGGAGTGACCAGCGCCGGGAGCCTGCTCACCTGGCTCGGCGCTGGGTTTGGGTTGGCGGGCTTGCTGTACGCGGCCTGGCAGTTCATGGACTGGCGCAACGATTACTTCCTCGTCACCGACCGCCGTGCGGTCTGGATCGAGAAGGTCATCGGGATCTACGACAGCCGGCGTGAAGCCCCGCTGCATACCGTACTCTCAGCGACCGTCGGAACGGATGTTACCTCACGCATGCTCGGGTACGGCGACGTGGTCATCCGCACGTACACGGGAAAACTCACCTTCCGTAATATCAGCCACCCGCAGGTGCTCGCCGCCCTGATCGAAGAACTGTGGCGACGCATCCAGGTCCAGAAGGAAATGGCCGACCGCAGTTCGCTGGTCGAGGCGCTTGAGCAGCGCCTCGCCACGGGTACCGCCACAGAAAGCACCGATGAAACCGCGGAGCTGGAGCCAGAAGCCGCATCCGTTTCTTCAGAGGGCCTGGACCACTGGGGTTTTCAGGTGCGCTTCGAATCCGGAGATGCAATCACCTATCGCAAGCATTGGGCGGTCCTACTGCGCGTGATCGCCCTGCCTTCTGCCGCTGTGCTTTTCACGATCGGCCTGATTGGCGCACAGCTCGGTGGGCTCATCGATCTACTCGATCTCCCCGCCATGCTCGGGCTGGGCGGTCTCGCGCTGGGCGCTTGCGGCCTGTGGTGGCTGTATCGATACATCGATTGGGCAAACGACATCTATCAGGTCTCAAGCCAGCAGATCCTCGATATCTATAAGAAACCACTCGGCCGGGAGGAACGCAAAGTCGCCCCGCTCGAGAACATCCTCGGAACCGAGGTCGATCGAAAAGGACTGCTGGGCATTCTGTTGAACTATGGCGACGTCATCGCCAACGTCGGTACTTCCCAATTCACGTTTGAAGGGGTTTTCGACCCGGTCCAGGTGCAGCAGGATATCGTCCACGCCCAGGAAACGCTGCTGCATACGCGCGCCGAGCGCGAAAGAGCACGACGCCAAAACGAGATGGTAGAATTAATAGACATTTACCACGAACGGTATACGAAAGATGATTCCGACGGAAACCCTCAAGGTCCGGTAAAGGATTATGGCAATTCGTGAAATCGTGACTCCCCCCAACCCCACCCTGCGCGCGCGGGCGCGCGCGGTGCGCGCCATCACCCCCGAAATAGTGGAGCTGATCGACGACATGATCGAGACGCTGCACGCCGCGCCCGGCGTCGGCCTAGCCGCGCCCCAGGTGGATGTGAGCCAGCGCGTGATCATCGTCGAGTATGCAGAAGGCAGCGAACCGGAGCACGAAGCGCAGGAGCCGCTAAAACCACCCAAACTCTACGTCGTGGTGAACCCTGAGATCAGACGCCGCTCACGCCAGACTGTGCTCGGCAATGAAGCCTGTCTCTCGCTCCCCGGCTACGTGGGGGAAGTCGAACGCGCAGAGCAGGTGACGATACGAGGACTCGACCGCTACGGCAATGATTTCAAGCTAAAGGCCAAGGGCTGGTTGGCGCGCATCTTCCAGCACGAGATCGACCACCTGGACGGAGTGCTTTTCATCGACCGAGCAACGGAGATCTGGCGGCTCGAACCCGAACAAGAAGGCGCCCCAGCCGCAGCCTGACGGCGCCACCCACGAACTCAGCCCAACGCGAACTACCGAACCATGACGCTGACCCAAGCCGGGCGGATGGGATCGCGCCCCTGGACCTATGCTACAATCGCAGCCGCCATGCTCCTCAAGCACCTCTCCCTGACGAACTTCCGCAATTTCATCCGGCTTGAGACCGATATCCCGGATGGGGCTACGATTCTCGTAGGCGCAAACGCCCAGGGGAAAACCAGCCTGCTGGAAGCGATCTTCTATCTGACGGGAGCGAGCCCTTTTTACGCCACTAGCGACAGGCAGCTGATCAATTTTCTCTCGCTCGAAGACGATCAGCCCTTCGCACGTCTCGTAGCCGAGGTCGAGGCTCACAGCCGAATGCAGCGGGTTGAAATCCGGCTGTCCATCGAACGAACCGCTTCGAACACCCACGATCGGCTTCACAAGGATGTCCTCATCAACGGTCTCAAGCGCCGCGTGCGCGACCTGGCGCATACTTTCAATGCCGTCATGTTCCTGCCGCGCGACCTGGAGATTATCGAGGGTTCGCCAGGAAACCGGCGCCGCTTTCTCGATTCAAGCCTCTCGCAGGCCGATCCGATGTACAGCGATGCCTTGGCGGAGTACGGCAAGGTGCTCACCCAGCGCAACGCACTGCTTAAGCAGCTACAGGAACGGCAGACCTCGAACGGCGAGCTGGAATTCTGGGATGAGCAGCTTTGCGAACATGGTGCGGCCTTGATCCGGGGGCGGGCCCTTGCTCTGGGGGAACTGAGCCGTGATGCGGCACATATCCACTCCGACTTGAGTCAGGGCAAGGAAACGCTTCAGCTCGATTATCAACCCGCCTATGATCCCGCCGCTCCGGCCGATGGCCAGTTGGGGCTTCCACTCAACGGCACCGTCGATCGGACCGGAATCAGCCGTGAACAGATCCGGAGCGGCATGCAGACTGCGCTTCGTGCCCAGCGGCGCGAGGAGATCACACGCGGTATGACGCTTATCGGGCCGCACCGGGATGACCTGCGCCTGCTGGCAAATGGCATTGACCTGAGGATGTACGGCTCGCGCGGGCAGAATCGCACCGCCATGCTCAGCGTCAAACTGGCCGAGGTAGGTTGGCTGATGGAACGGACGGGGGATTGGCCGATCCTGCTGCTGGACGAGGTCCTGGCCGAATTGGATGTGCAGCGCCGGGAGGATCTGCTGGCGCGCATCGGCGAAGTCAGGCAGGCACTGCTGACAGCCTCCGACCTCAGCATGTTCAGCGATGAGTTCCGTCAGCAGGCTTCGATCTGGCGCATCGAATCAGGGACTGTGCACAATGCCGAACCAGGCGCCGGCGCTTAAGCCTGCCAGGCCTCCCTCATGTGAGGCGCCTCATTCCAAGGGACGCCGGGAGGGAACTCCCACCCGCCGGGGATAGTTTGCCGGCGTGCCAGCGCACTTGCGCACCACCACCAGGTGCCGTGTCTCTGGAACACGTGGCAGCTCGACCGGTATCAAAGCCTCCACTTCCGCACCCAGCAGCTGCAGAGCTGCTCCCGATTCATGCACCTCAGCTGGACCGGCTTCACCTTTCTGCAGGATCGCTCGGCCGCCCAGCCGCAAAAACGGGACAACATATTCGAGCAGCGCCGGCAGCGAGGCAACCGCTCTGGCCAACCCCCAATCGTATGCCTCACGATGCCGTGGATCACGTCCCAGCTGCTCCGCCCGCCCATTGACAATCTCCACGCCGTCCATCTCCAGTCCCTCGACAATGTGCCGGCAGAAGTCGGCTTTCTTGCCGATCGATTCGACCAGCGTGAGTTGGAATCGCGGGAATGCGATCTTCACGGGCAGGCCGGGGAACCCGGCTCCCGTCCCGATGTCGATCACCCGTCCTGGCGGTCGGAAATCGTCTACCAGCAGGCAGGAGAGTGAATCAAGAAAGTGTTTGATCTCGACCTGATCGGGATCCGTTATCGCCGTGAGGTTGATCTTCTTATTCCAAACCAGCAATTCCCGGGCGTACCAGGCAAACGCTTCGCGTTGCTTAGGTGTCAGCTGGAGTCCAAGAAGCGAGTTGATCAGTCCGCTTAGGTCAAGCGGTGTGGATGCCATGGTCAAGCGAGTCCAGTACGAAACCGGGAGTGATGCGTATTTCGCCGGTGTGGAGCCCGGCCAGGTTTAGCAGAACGCGCGCGTCGAAGCGAGCCAGATCCGTGCGCTCTTCGCGGCGGAGCGCCCCGATTCGCCCAAGCACTTCAAGCGTCGCGACCGAGCCAGCCCGGTGGCCGAGGTCGCCATCCAGAATCTTCAAGGCCAGCCCGAGCGCTGCGTGCTTGTAGCCCAGTGAGTCGGCAGGAATTCCAACGCATTGATACCCTTCCGCTCCACCTTTCGAGAGCAGACGGCCAGCGCTAGCACGCATCAACCTGGTGTCAAAGCGGCCTTCCCCGGAAACAAGAACAGGGTGCCCGGTCATCGCCGCTACGACACGCCGGGCTGCCTCGGCTGCCGCAGCTGGCAAATTTTCCGGCGCCATCAAACGTGCATAGGCCATGGCTGCATTGCGAAGCGGGATCGCGAAATTCGGAGCTGAGCAACCGTCAGTTCCAACCCGAATCGCATCGAGCGGCAGGCCGCTCATCTGGGAGAAATTCTCCAGAATCATCTTCTGAACAGGATGATCGGGTTCGAGATAGGTATCCAGCGGGGCGTCGAGGTGCACCGCCAGTGCGAGCATGCCGCTGTGCTTGCCCGAGCAGTTGTTGCGCAGCGCATCCGGCTCGAGGCCTTTCCGGATTAACGCTTCTGCCGTCGATGGGTCGTAGGGCAGGTGGACCCCACAGCGGAGGTCCTCTGCCGAGCATCCGATCTTTAACAACATGCCGGCCGCGAGCGCAGCATGGCGGTCCGTGCCGGCATGCGATGCGCACATCAACGCCACTTCCTCGGACGTGAACCCTGCTGCATCGGCCGCGCCCGCGGCGAGGGTCGGCATCGCCTGAAACGGCTTGGCCGAAGACCGCATGAACGTCTGAAGCTCCGGATCCCCGAAGGAAGCTATCAGCTTTCCTTCGCTGTCGGCGAGGGCGAAAGACGCGAGATGCGATGACTCGACCAGTCCATTGCGCGCGATCTCAATCAACGGCGCCGACGGGCCTCGCTTGGACTGCGGGGCTTCACCTTGGGGCTTTGTTCCCATCATCCGTTCCCGGCCCTGGTATGCTCAAGCAAATCCAGCAACCCTTCGCGAACCCTGAGATGGAAGGCCTCCAGGCGGGCGGCGGGATGTGGGAAATCTGTCACCAGCTCCTCAGCGTAGGAATCAACCTCAGCCTCCGGCGTGCGCGCACGCTCGAGCTTCTCCAGCCTGGATTCCACCTTGCGCAGAAACCGGGCCATAGCATTGATATCCTCACGCTCTGCCGGACCGCCATACGCTGAGACGGCCGTGTAGCCTTTCATCGCCGAACTGCGCAAAATATCCAAGCACTCATGCCAGCTCTCCACATCAGCCGCCCCAAGATAAGGCGGCTCACTTAAAGTGACACAGTCCCCAACGAAGACGATCCCGGTAGCTGGGATCAGGACCCAGATCGAACCTGTCTGAGGGCCGGGGTGGTGCTCCAGCCGAAGCGCAAGTCCGTTCAGATTGATGTCCGCGGACTGGCTGAAACTGAGATCAGGCACGGCGCGATGGATCCCGGTCACGCGTTTAAGGTGGTCCGATTCAGCACCAATGGGATGCTGGTTCCCTTTGAAAGTGTCGGACCACTCGCGAATCTCCGCCAGCGCGTGGTCATGAGCCAGGAGCGGACCCTCGAAGATGCGTGAGCCAAGAACCCGGTCTGGATGGGCGTCAAGCAGCGCCAGATAACGGGCGCGCCCGCGCTCGCTGGCCGCGTTCAACCAGTCCTTCGCATCTTCGACCCGAAGAGGGCAATCGACGAGAAAAAGGTCGTCCTTGCTGACGACCAGACCCACGTCTACTCCTGCGTACCGAGACTCGTAGTACACACCAGTCGCAAGTTTTCGCATTGCCGCTCCTGTGTAATGACGCTGGCTATACCTTAGAGGGGGAGAGTAAACGTGAAGGTCGAGCCTTTGCCCTCTTCGCTTTCAACCCAGATCTTGCCGCCGTGCGCTTCGACCGCCAGACGGCAGAAGGCCAGACCGAGGCCCAGCCCCTTCGAGCGTCCTTCGCGCTGCAGGCGGGTGAACTTCTGAAAGATTCGCTCACGGTCTTTCCCCGAAATCCCCGGGCCGCTATCCTGCACCGAGACGATCATCTCCCCGTCGTTCTTGCTCGCCGAGACCGCGATCCAGTCACCGCTGCGTGTGTACTTGATCGCGTTTTCAAGCAAATTGATAAGCACCCTGCGAATCATGTCGACATCCATCTCCACCGACGGCAGGCCAGGCTGCAGGTTCATGCGCAGCAATTGGCCGCGTGCTTCGGCAGTTGGGTGCACCTCCTCAACCGATTCCGCGATCAGCGCGCTGATTGAGCCCCGGGTCAGATTAAGCACCGCCTTATCAGCTTCCAGGCGGTTCAGATCGAGCAGCGATTCAACCAGGCGCGACGCCCGTCGGCTTGACCGGGCCGCAATCGAGAGCACCGACTGGATTGTCTCATCCTGCTCCCCCAGAGAGGCCGTAAGGACTTCCAGGCTCGAGATGATATTCCCCAGCGGTGAACGCAGATCATGGAAGATCATCGACGTCAGGTCGGTGCGGAGTTCGGCGAGCTCCAACCGCTCCGAGATGTCGCGCAGAATCCACTGCAAAAACGGTCCGGAGCCCACATCGATACGCTTCACATGCACCTCAACGGGAAGCGTACGCCCGCCACTGTGCGCGAGGCGGCTGTCGTAACTGAAAGTCTGACCGGCTTCGATCGAATTCAGCGGGTCAGGCAGCTGATCGGTGCTGGTTTCATGCAGATCCAGGATTGAAGTGCCAAGCAGCGCGGCGCGCTGTTTCCCTAGGAAGGCTTCCGCACGGAGGTTGGCATCGGTGATCTTGCCCTCCATGTCGGTGATCAAGATGCTATCGATGCTGTCCTCGAAGAGGCTGGCGTAGCGCTGGCGAGCAGCCTGGGTTTCTTTGAACAGCTGGGCGTGAACGATCGCTGTCCCAGCCAGGTCAGCAATGCCCGTTAGCAGCTCCAGGTGCTCAGCGACTAAATTGCCACTGAGCGGGTTGATCGCCTCCAGGACGCCGATCGTCTTCGACTGCACGCGAATCGGAACGCAGGCCAACATGCGGGTTTCGAAATCCAGTTTGCGGTCGACATCGGGATAAAAACGTGGATCGGAATGCACATCGGTTGATATGACCGATTCATCGTGATCGAGCACCCAGCCTGCCAGGCCGGCGCCGCGCTTCAGGCGGGTTCCAACAATCTGTTCCGCACTGC
Source organism: Anaerolineales bacterium (assembly GCA_037379555.1). GTDB lineage: Bacteria > Chloroflexota > Anaerolineae > Anaerolineales > E44-bin32 > E44-bin32. Next base: position 53,672 of record JARRJK010000001.1, read on the forward strand.
GGCCGCTTGCCACTCGGAAAACAAGCTCATCGCTCTCCTCGTCGAGCAACGCGAGCGAAGCCGCCTCGACAGCCAGGCTTTCCTTCGTCCGTTCGGTAATGCGCTGCAGGACCTCTTCCAGGTCCAGGCTGGCCGTGATCGCGCGGGCTGTATCAGCCAGCGCCACGAGCGACTGGACCCGCCGCTGGAGTTCGCCGTACAGCTGGGCGTTCGCCACTGCAGTTGCTGCCTGGTCGGCAAACGTCGATACGACCTCCACCTCCGCCTGCCCGTATGCCCCGACGTTATGGCTGTCGACGTTGAGCAGACCGACCACGCTGTCGCGGACGATCAAAGGGGCACCGATCCAGCCATGAATGCGGTCCGCTTCCGGCAGCTCCTGATGGCGGAGCCAGGTTGGCTCCAGTTGAACATCTTCGATCACCATCGGCTTGCCAGTCTCCAGGACCTGCATCCCCAGCACGCCTTTATCGATAGGCAAGGTGAAATCGAGAACGACCTGCTGGGTCTTCGAACCGCGTGCAGCCACTGGCTTTAAATATCCGTCTTCCACCAGGAAGATGCTGGCGCTGTCGAAATCCACCACGCGTTCCAGCTGCTCGAGCACTTGATAAAAGACAATCTGCGGATCGAGGGTAGAGCTGATGGTGCGCGCGATCTCCTGCAAGGTTGAGGAAAGCTTGCGGCGGTCCTGTTCAGACCGGAAAAGGTGCGCGTTGCTGACGGCGATCCCGGCCTGGTCGGCAATAGCCGTCGCCAGTGCCAGATCATCCTGTGTGAAGCGGCCCGCTTGCGGGCGCACAAGCGTCAGAACGCCAACAATCCGGTCGCGCGCCAGGAGCGGAACGCAGATTGCGGAACGGGATTCGCCCTCGTCCTCCTCGCCGGGCTTGCGCAGCCAGCGAGCGTCTTCGCGTGTGCTCTCGACCAGCGCAGCCTGGCGGTTTTCGACCACCCAACCGGCCAGACCGTGTTCGTAGGTGTCGCGCAGTTGCTCGGTGGAGTGGTCGTGTACTTTTCCGCCGGTGGCGATGGCACCCTCGGTCGCCTCGCCGCGCTCATCCAGGACGAGGATGCTTCCAGCCGGCGCGCCAACGGCCTGCAGCGTGAGCTGCAGGATGCGCTGCAGCAGTTCCCGCAGGTCCAACTGCTCGGTCAGCTCACGGCTGATGGAATACAGCAGATCGAGCGAGGCTTGCGTGCGTTCTGTCACCTGGCTCCTTGAACGCCAAAATCTCCCGGCTTCAGGGCCGTAGGAAGCGAAGAGATCTTCGAGTTGACCGAGTATAGCATAGGGCAACAGGCGGAATCACCATGACATAAGTTCCCCGAGCATGGGTACAGGGGAACAACTGTGCTAAAACGTCGGGCACAAACAGCTGCTGCCTGGCCGCTGAGCAGGTTCTCTTGCGGGTCGTAAAGAAAAACGCGCCAGGGGGCTGGCGCGATCTCGCCTTCAAACGCTTGGAAGAAAATCGTCAGCTGGCTCTACTACGCAGCTCCTCACGGAAAACCAGCGTCAGCAGGGCGTTGACCACGCTGACCAGCAGGGCGCCCAGCAGGGCGGCCCAGAAGGTTTCGACTTCAAACCCAAAGCCGCTGCCGATGAGGCGGCCCAGGAGACCCGTGAGCCAGAAGAGGAGTGTGTTGATAATCAAGGAAAACAAGCCGAGCGTAAGTAGAATCAGCGGGCAGGTGAGCAATTTCAGAACCGGTTTGAGCAGCGCATTGACCAGCGTGAAGACAACCGCCATTACCAGGTAGGCCCACCACTGCGTAGTATCGGAACGAATACCGGAAATCCAGCCGGTGCCAACCGCAGCGTACAGCGCGATGGCGTTGATTGCCAGGCGAATGATCAATCTGTTCATTGAACCTCCGACACGGATCATATCACAGGAGCCGGTCAAGCCTTCAGCGTTGGGCCTACCGCCGGACCGACCAGCTTATTCCACGAAAATCTCGACCCGCTGGCCTTCCTCCTCATCGATGATGTCGACGATCTTGCCGGTCATGCCCTGGTTGAGAGCTTGCGCCAGGTCCTCCATCACCGTTTCCTGCTCCGCGTCCGGGATAAAGCGCGCGCCCATCTTCATGCCGACATTCACCAGGCTGATCGGCAGGTTAACGCGCACCGACTCCTTACCGCTGACCAGGTCGAGCACCCGCACGCGCAACCAGCGCGGGGAGTCTTCTGCGGAGCCCTCCCGGCGCTGCTTCTGCTTGCTGAGGGCACCCAGCAGGCGGGTGCCTTCCTCGGCGGATATCTTGCCCTCCTCGATCATTTTGAGGATCTTCATACGTTCTTCAGTCGACATGGTTCGCCCTCTCCTTGCTCATCCAAGAAAGACCTGGACGCGTTCACCGGATTCACCCTCATCGATATCGATCTGGATCGGCTCTCCACTCGAAAGCCCTTCTTCGAGCGCCAGAAGCAGCTCATCCAGTGATGTATGTTCCAGGCCGGACGCCAAACGACCGCAGGACCCACGCGCTGACCCGCAGCGGCAAGGGCAGGCTGATCGCAATCCGGCGCGGCCAGCTGTCCTGACCGGTATGAACCCGGATATGCACCCAGGGCGAGCCGATCGAGGCGATCAAAAGGATCAGGACCAGGCCGCCAAGCAGCAGCAGCGGACCAGCAAGTAGCCACCACCAGCCGCCGCTCTGGCCAAGCGCAATGCCAGCGGCGATCACGATCAGGGTGATCGAGAACGGGATCAACCACCAACCCGCCCAGCGGTTGGGGATTTCGCTCGCCCGCTCATTTTTTGCCGGCTGGGATTCGTTCTCCAGCATGCTGGCAGCCGTTTCCGGGTCGAGTGTGCCCGCCTCGACCCGCCGCAGGATATCCATGGCATCGAATTCATCGTTCATCGATCGATCCTTTTTCCTCCGCCCGCGATTCAATCCGCGGGAGCCGTCTCCAACGGGAGCGATTGCTGTTCTGCAGCCGCCGGACTATATGCCTTCGGCAGCAGGAGTCCCAGCGCAACAGCGCCGAGGAAGACCAGCACACCTCCGGCAAAATACGTCCGCCGTATTCCGATCAAGGCACCTAAAAACCCGGCCGAACCCATCGAGATGACCGTCGCCAGCGAAATCGCCATTTCCATGACCGCGCTGGCCCGCCCGAGCATCTTCTCCGGCACCCCAGCCTGAAGCATGGTCTGCAGGGAGGCGTTAAGCGGAGGCAGGGCGAAGCCAACCAGGGGGATGCAGATCAGCGCTGCAGTATACCCCGGCGCGCCACCGAACAGCGCAATCCCCAGGGCGAGCAGGATCATAGAAGCTACCGCGACCACACGCGGTTTTAGAAGCTTGCCAAGAGCGCCGAGGAGCAGCCCTCCCACCAGCATGCCGAAGCCCTGCGCAGCTTGCACGCCGCCCAGCGCGCCTGGAGCAACCCCAAATGCGTCCCGCAAGAAAGGCACAAACAGCACATCAATCGCACCAATGCCGAACATCGCCAGGGCAATGCCGATCGTAATGCTCTGCAGCAGGCGGCTCGTGAGAATGTACCGCACGCCTTCCTTAAGCGAACGCCAGGCAGTAGCTACCTGTTCGTTCGCCTGGAACGCACGCGTGGCGACACCGCTGATCCCCAGCAGCAGGACAGCGGAAGTCAGGAAGCTCGCCGAATCGACCAGAAATGCGATATCCGTCCCCCAGCGACCGACGACGATGCCAGCCAGAATGGGCCCTGACAGCCTGGCGATCGTTTGACCCAGCTGCATCCACCCGTTGGCCGACATCAATTCATCCTTACCGACGATTGAGGGGATGAGCGCCGTCCGGGCTGGATAGAAGAACACGCTGAACGCCGCCAGCATGAATGCGAAGGCTATCGCCAGCGGCAGGTCGGCAGCCGAACGGAGCAGCAGGTAGCCCGGTGCCAGAAGTGCACGCACGACGTCCGACAGCACCATCACGAGTTTACGATCCTGGCGATCGACGATCGTCCCGGCGAAGATCCCGAGCAGCAGCACCGGCAATGTGTAGGCGATCATCACGGCTCCCAGCGCTTTGGCTGATCCGCCCGGATCGCTGTACAGACTGTCGATCCGCACCGCCAGAGCCAGGAAGCTGAAGGTGTCCCCGGCTGCTGAGATCCACTGCGCTACCCATAGCAAGACGAAATTCCTGTTCCGAATCATACGGTCTTCCTACCCGCAACCATCAATCCGCACTCAACCCGGCGGACGATACATACAGCCTGGCTCGCCGCTGCTCGGAGAGATGCAGGCTGAAGTACATGCCGGCCGCAACCACGCCGACGATGGCTGCTGCGAACCAGATCCAGCGCGGGTCGGCATAATCCATGATCAATCCCGACAGGTACATCCCCACCGCGCTCGGGATCATCCAGCCGAATCCGTAAATTGCCATATAACGGCCGCGCATCGATTCCGGCGCCAGGCTGGCTGCCAGGGCGTTTCCAACCGGGGCGACAAGCATCTCGCCGAGGGTGATGATCGCCATGGCCAGCAAGAAGAGCCCATAGGTGCTTGCGTAGCCGTACATACCGAACCCGACCACGTAGAACATCGTGCCCAGCGTCAGCGTGAGAAAGGGAGCGATACGCTCGACCCGGCGCGTGATCCAGAACTGCATAACTACCACCATGCCCGCATTCAGGCTGAGAATGTAGCCCCAGCGCTGATCGCCCACGCCATGCACATCCCGCAGGAATACTGCCAGCGGTCCCTGCATCTGCGTGTACACCAGCACCATGAGTGAAGTGGCCAGCATGAACACCATGAACAGCTGGTCAGACATCACTTTGCCGTAATCCCGGAACGTCTGTGCCGTTGAGGGTTGTGGAAGGCCTTGCTCGAGCGCAGGTTTCGTCTCTCCAAGCAGGAGGAAGACCATTCCAGCGGTGACCAGACTGGCGACGGTGTCGAAGATGAAGAGCTGCAGGTACGAACGGGTTGCCAGCAGTCCACCAAGCGCCGGGCCGATGACAAAAGCCAGATTGTGAATCACGCGATGCAGCCCAAAGCCGCCAGCGCGCTTCGCCTCCGGCAGCAAATCGGCGACCATCGCGCCCCGCGCTGGTCCGCCGATATTCCCTGTCAGGCCAGTGATCAGCGTAATCACAATGAAGGTGTCGAGACGATTAACCAGGCCCAATGCGAGCACCGTGAACGCGCTGCTTATCAGGCCGAAAATGATCATCGACTTTCGCCCGAAGCGGTCCGCCAGACCACCGCCGAGCGCGCTGCCAATCACGTTGGCGACCATCAAACCGCCAAAGATCAGCCCTACCCTTGAGAGACCGATGCCGAACTTCGCAGTCACATAAAGGGTAAAGAACGGGAAGAGCAGCGCGCTTCCCAGCGAGTCGATAAAGGAAGCGCCCATCAAATACCAGAAGGGCTTGGGATACTCCCGGTAGATTCCACTTAGGGCGTCAAACTGCCGCTTGATCATGCCTGGTTCTCCCGGTGAGTCGGGCCTGAGGACAGATTTAGCCCCATCCAGAGCAGCCGCCGCCGCAACTCGAATCCGCGCAGACGCAGGTCGTCCTCAATCACCCCGGTCATGTAATCAAGCACAAAGGCTGAACGTCTGGAGGCCGATCGCGAGAGCGCACAGTCCACCAGGACAGGCTCTGCCAGTTCGCTCACAGCAGGATCGACAACGAGCAGCATCCGCTGCAGTCCAGGCTCAACCCCGGGCCGCAACGATAGACTGCCTTCGACCCTGCCATTCGCCCGCCACAACCAATGGGAATTGGGACCTGCCGTCAACCAGCCGGCTCCTGCGGGACGGAAGAGACTCGCGACCGTCGGGAATGGCCAGATTAATCCCTCCGGATGCAGCCTCCGTGCGAGGGCAAACTGGGCCTGCCATTCCCCGGGTTGGCGCAGGCCGACGCGATCGGTCACTGGCGGCTTAGCGGGTTGCAGTCCTCGCGGGCGGTACCAGGTTGTCCGATCGGAAAGCAGCCTGAAACCGAACTGCTGGTACATTGCGTGCGCAACCTCGTTGTCGCGGTCGACCTGCAGGGCAAGTTCACGGGCGCCTTTCTCCCTTGCAGCATCGATCGAAGCCCGCACCAAATGTCCGGCGATCCCCTGCCGACGGTACTGCGGGTGAACGGCGACGTTCGCCATCACCCAGCGTTTTTCGTAATTACGGACCGGCATCAAGCTCGCATTGCCGACGATCCGCCCGTCCTGCTCCCACACAAAACCAAGCGGATTGGCGGCCGGTGGCAGCAGCCAGCGGCCGAGCAGCCAGCCCAGCCATCCGAGTCTCGAAAGCAGGCGCATGCCGGCCACCATCTGCCTTCCCGTATGATCAAGCTGTTCGGCAAACGCGGTTGCGATCAGATCGGCCAGAGCGCCCATATCACGGCGCCCATCGAAAGGCCGCAGCCCTTGTGTTCGAGCGGGAGAGGAAGCGCTTACTGCAGCGGTCAAGCGTCACCTTCCAGGGCTTCCAACAGTGCCTCCGCCTCATCTACGGTGATCTTGCCCTGCTCGACCATGCGCAGGATTTGATGCCGCTCCTCTTCCAGGGACTCCTTGCGAGCATCACCGAATCCCGGCGCCTGGAAGGTGATCCCTTTTAACGGATCGAAATCGGCTTCAACCCTATAGTGATGGCGCCGGGCTTTACGCGCCGAGCGGCGTGCGTTGCGCACTGCCCGGCGAACCTTATCCTTGATGGCGAAATCAAGCGGTACCGAAAGCGCATCCATCTTCGATTCCATCTCGGCCAGCTCCGCATCCATGTCGCTCAGCATGTCGGCGAAATCAAATCCTCCATCGCCCTTGTCCTCCCCCGCCACTCTCAGGATCAGATCACCGCCGGCCGCAAGCTCAAGAACGGCCTGCCCCTCTCCGTACACGAAACGATCATCCGGCCCGTGTGATTCGAGCCCGCGCCCGATCTCCCGGTCACCGCCAGCCTGGGCCTGAACCGCGACCGAAGCCTGCGGGTCGAGGCGGCAATCGAGGTCGCCTCCGGCCTGCACCTTTGAGGCCTCCCCCGGGGGCGGGTCGAGACTGACCAGCGCATCGCCCCCACACGAGATATCTACGGCACCCCCGACTTCCCCCAGAAGCACGTCCCCGCCAGCGCTCCGCAGCCGGACGCGGCCCTCAACCTGCTGGACAACGGCATCACCGCCAACCCGATCAACCATCAGGTCGCCTGTCAGCCGCCGCGCTTGCAGATCGCCGNNCACGCGGCGCAGGCTGAGATCACCCCCGACTGTGCGCAGCAGTACTTGTCCCTCGACATCTGTCATGCGGCAGTCACCGCCAACTTCACCGGCCTGGATCTGGCCGCCGCGCGGCATGAAAATCAAACAACCCCTACGGCAGTCAACGGAGGCGCCATCCTTGGCCTTTTTAACCTTGAGCTCCCCATCATCCGGAGCCTGAACCTCGAGGTATGTCTCGTCATGTCCCGACAGCCGCAGGTCGCCGCCGATTCTTTCGATCTTGATCAACGGTGTTTCATTCAGCTCGATCCGCTCTTTCTGCATCGTACTCCTCCCGTGGATCTGCACTCGCGTTTCAGGACCCTTCCAGCAAGTGCATCGCTTCCTCGGAGCTCAGTTTCCCGCTCGCCAGGTCATCCAGGATGCGATGTCGTTCTTCATCACTGATCAGCGTCGGCTCAGGCCCAACCGTAAATCCCATGGTCCGAATGACATCCGTCAATCGCGCTCGCAGGGTTGGATAGGAGAGATCGAGCTCTGGTTCCATCCGGCTCAGCTTGCCCTCACAGCGGATGAACGTCTCGACGAAATCGAGTTGATCCCTCGACAAACGGCCGAGGCGGCCCAGATCGAAGTGGCCTTCAATAGTCGTATCGCAGTTGCGACAGTGCAGCCGGGTAACAGAAAGCCGCTCTTCGCAGACGGGGCAGGTTGTAAGCATTGTGTTCATCTCTCACCCCCAGACCTAGCGGTTGGCCTGGCTGCGCACATTGAGCAGTGCTTCGCGTGGACGAAGCGTCTCATGCTGACTGCGGTCATAGAGCGCCTCACCGGCAGCGATGAGTTTGCGTCCCAACCACACACCCAACCGCGCGACGCTATCGTGTCTCCTGTACCTGCCGCTCAGTCGGAGACGCGCCAGGTTTGCCAGCTCGAGCCGGCGCTGGCATTCCAGCCCGGCCTCATAGATCTCATCCCTCAGCATCTCACGACCTCCCTTCTTCAATTACTGAACTCGCACTTTAATTTTGTTCCATAAAATTACCATATATTTAAATAATGTCAAGTATTTTATGAATATTATTAATATCTACTTCAATATTTCGATGTATCAAACCCTGGGGATGCTCGTCGGCTCTCCGCTGGCACAGCGGATACGCTGCATCCCAACCCGCTGATCTCTGATAGAATGGCGCCAGACTCATTTTTCCCGAGGTTTGCCGATGACCAAGCTGTTCCTCCCAGGACCGGTCGATGTCGCTCCCGAGGTGCTGCAAGCGCAGGCGCAGGACATGATCGGCCATCGATCGGCTGCATTCGCCGAGATCATGGGGCGCGTTCAACCGCTACTGCGCACAGTGTTGGGCACGTCGAGCAGGGTCTACATCTCCACCTCCTCGGGCACCGGATTGCAGGAGGCGGCCGTCCGCAACGTGGTTCAATCGGGATTGCTGGTGTGTGTCTGCGGTGCCTTTGGCGAACGCTGGTTCGATGTCGCTCAGGCGAACGGTCTGCCCGCTGACCGGCTCGACAGCGAGTGGGGGCAGCCGAATCGCCCTGAGCAGGTGCTGGAGGCCTTCGGCGGCAAGCATTACGACGCCGTCGCCCTCGTGCACAACGAGACCTCAACCGGGGTTCAGAATCCGGTTGGCGAGATCGCCGAGGCGGTTCGCTCGATCAGCCCGGACACATTGATCCTGGTGGATGCAGTCTCCTCCGCTGGCGGCGTTTCAATCCCCTTCGACGCGTGGGGGCTTGATGTGCTCCTGACCTCCTCTCAGAAGTGTTTTGCGCTGCCGCCCGGCCTGTCGTTCGCTGCAGTCAGCGACCGTGCGCTGGAGCGTGCGCGCGAGGTTCCCGAGCGCGGCTGGTATTTCGACTTCCTGCTCTTCGAGCAATATCTCGAGCGTAACGCGACCCCCACCACGCCCGCCGTGTCGCTCATCTTCGCCCTCGAATGCCAGCTCAAACGCATGATGGCCGAAGGCCTCGAGGAGCGTTACGCTCGGCATGCCAGCATGGCCGAATACACTCGTGATTGGGCTCAAACTCATTTTTCGCTCTTCGCCGCGCAGGGCTACCGCTCGAACACCGTGACCACGATCCGCTCAGGCCCGAAGCTCGAAGTTCCGCAACTCATCGAGCATCTGGCCGGGGAGGGGATTTCGATCGCCAACGGCTACGGCCGTTTGAAGAACGAGACCTTCCGCATTGGTCATATGGGCGAGACAACGCTCGCTGACCTGCGGCAGCTGACGTCGCTGATCGATGCCTTCCTCCCGCAGGGTCAGGGCAAGCAGGCTTGAAAGGTGGCCGATGAACTCGTACTTACCCTGAGCGGAATGGCTTACGGCGGCGAGAGCTTCGGCCGGGATGATGAAGGGCGCATGGTCTTTGTCCCCTTTGCACTGCCCGCTGAGCGGGTTCGGGTTCATCTGCGAGATGAGCACAAGCGCTGGGCACGGGCAGATCTGCTGGAAGTGCTCGAGCCATCAGAGCAGCGCATCCAACCCCGCTGCATCCACTTCGGGGAATGCGGCGGATGCCACTATCAGCACCTCGAGTACGCCGATCAGCTTCACGCGAAACGGGCGATCGTCGTTGAGCAGATGGAGCGCATCGGCGGCTTCATTTCACCACCGGTGCTCGAAACGGTCGGCTCACCCCATTCATGGAACTACCGCAACCAGATGCAGTTCCACCTCGGCTCGACTGGAAAACCCGGGTTGATGCGTCAGGGCCAGCCGGAGGTGCTCGTGCTTCAGGAATGCCATCTGCCCCTTCCAGCAGTGGATGAACTCTGGCCCCTGATCCAGGTCGAGGAGCAGGAAGACATCCAGCGCGTGGGTATCCGCACCGATACCGAGGGCGGGACGATGGTCGTTTTCCAGGCGCTTGAAAGCCCGTCACTCGAGATCGAAGTGCTATCTGAGGCCTCTGTGGTGTGGTCGACTCCCGCGGGCTGGCAGGTGCTGGCTGGCGATCCGGCGCTGCAAATGCAGGTGCTCGGGCAGTCGTTCCAAGTCTCGCCGGACGCCTTCTTCCAGGTCAACACCGGGCTCCTGCCCGCGCTCGTGCAGCTGGTAATGGATGCTGCCCGGGTTGAACCCGGGCAGCTTGCGCTCGATCTCTATGCCGGTGTCGGACTATTCAGCCTCTTCCTCGCCGAGCGCGGGCTGAAAGTGATCGCGGTTGAAGCCTCTCCGGTGGCATGCGTCGATTTCGAAGTCAACCTCGATGCCTATGCCGACATCGAACTCTATGAGGCGCAGGTCGAGGCGGCGCTGCCTGCCATCGATTCCCAGCCGGATGTGATCGTTGCCGACCCGCCGCGCGCCGGGCTGGGTCGCGAGGTCATCGAGCTGATTCTAGCGAAAAACCCGACCCGCTTCGTTTACGTTTCCTGCGATCCGGCGACGATGGCGCGAGACAGCAAACAACTGGCAGCAGCCGGTATGCGTCTCGAGCAGATCCAGCCAGTCGACCTCTTCCCGCAGACCTATCATATCGAGACGGTGTCTGCCTGGTCGACTCGAGGGTAGGATGGCCAACGAGTGACATTGCATGAGCGTCGACTCCGGATACAATCAAGAAGATGAACGGCCCGATTCTGATTGTCGAAGACATCCCGCACATCCTTGAACTGCTTGAGGTGACTCTCAAGTTCAAGGGTTACGACGTGATCACGGCCCGCAATGGTGATGAGGCGCTGGAGATCATCGCCACCGATCCACCCGCCCTGATCCTCACGGACATCCTCATGCCTCGCCTGGATGGTTACGCGCTGGCTCAGGCTGTTCGCAGCAACCCCGAGACGGTTCACATCCCAATCATCTTCATCTCGGCCACTTTCATCACGCCAGAGGATAAGGAGTTCGCGCTCAGCCTTGGCGCCGTGCGCTTCCTGGAAAAGCCGATTGAAGCCTCTGAGTTGCTACTGACGGTCGCCGAAGTCATGACCGGGGAATTTGAGGGCAGCGCTTCACCCATGCCTGAGCGAGCTTTCCAAATGGGATATTCCGACCGCCTGCGGGAGAAGCTCCACCACAAGGAGAATCAGATCCGCCGCGCCCAGCGCCTGGTCGAGACCGTGCCCCCCGAGCAGCGCCCGGCGTTTGAAGCACTCCTGGCGCAGACAAAGGTCCAGCGCGACCAGATCGAGGAAGAGCTGCGCACGCTGCACAACCTGCTTGACGGAGACCAATCCCCCGCCAGCTAGTTTATGCTGCATTCAAGGGGGTTCGAACGGATTTCCCCAACTACTGGCCTTTGGCTTTCTGCCGAAGTGCGCTCTCAAGCGTCTCGTATGCGACACGTGAGGTGAAATCAAGGCTGAGCGGCGTCACACTGATGACGCGGTCGATCGAGAGCGCATACACGTCCGAATCCGGCTCCAGCTTTGATGCATCCATTTCTATCTTGAAATCAAGATGGCCTGGCTCTTCGAGCGAGGTGCGCCGTGGGGCGACCGGCACATAGTATTTCTGCCGGGAGAGCCGCGTCAATCGCCAGGGGGTGTCCTGATTTGCATCGAAGGGCACATCAACTTTGAGCACATCCACATCGGGGATTCGGTCCAGGCGCAGCAGCAAGCGGGCGAAATAGCGCGTGAAGTAAGCCGCGCTGGTGAAGTCGATCTCCTCAGAATGGGAGAGGTAGTAATCATCGGGCATTTCCAGTGACATGGCGAGTGCTGGGGTTCCGAAGGCAGCGCCTTCGAGCGCGGCGCCAACGGTTCCGGATATCGAAACACCGATCGTCAGGTTTTCGCCGTAGTTGATTCCAGCGACGACGAGATCGGGGGGATCCGGCATCAACTCCAGGATCCCGTGCTGGACAGCCTGCGCCGGCGTTCCTCCAACTGCATAGACCTTCCACGTCTTGCCTTTGATCGTGACTTGCTCTTCATGCAGACGGCCATCGGAGTTAACCGGCATACTGCGTCCAGAGCCAGATGACTGCTCGCGCGGCGCAGCGACGGTGACGAAACCAATCTCCGACAGCGCTTCGGCTGCAGCCCAAAGGCCAGGCGAATGGATGCCGTCGTCATTGGTCAGCAGGACTTGAGGGCGCTCTTTTTCAGTCATCGTGGCGACCATCATACGCGGCGCGCAACGGATGGTCAATCCGAAACACCATCATCCCGTGTTCCATATTCAGCTTCCGCCCGCAGGCCCTCAAAGTACCTTGCCATCAGATTCGCTCTTGTGCGCGCCATCTCACGGGCCGGTCGTGTGTACAAACGCTCAGGCACGTGACGCAGCTTGAAGAGGTATTCATGGTAGGCGCTGTGCGGTTCGCCAGGCTGCGTTTCGCCGCTCTCCATAAACTGCGCCGAGGGCACGGCGAAGATTGGCTGCCCGGCTTGAAGGGCATAACCGATTGTGCGAGCCACGCCGAAAGCTCCGACCACATCCAGCTTGTCGGCGTCGAAAAGGATCTTTGCTTCCAGCGAACGCGGTGATTCCTGGCCCCGGTAGCGGTGGGCGCGAATGCAGTGTTGTACAGCGTCAATCCGTTCCCGGTTCCAGCCCTCGAACTCGAGCACCTCGCGCGCAAATTCAGCCGATTGCTGCTCATGATTTGCGCGCCCCGAAGCCTCACCCGGATGCGCACCGGAAGCGTCGTGCATCAGAGCCGCTGCGCGGATGATCTCAAGGTCAGCTCCGAGTGCCGCGCCCAAATGTTCGGCCAAACGGTAAACACGCAGCACATGATCGAACCCGTGAACCGGATCATCCCCCGCATACCACGCCCGTGCCTCGTCGATCGTCGGCATAGCCTGTTCTCCTTCACTCGCCGGTCAGGACCAGCGGCTTACCGTGGATCGGGTGCTTCATCACATGAATTTCGATCCCATAGACCGCCGCCAGGTGATCCGGAGTGAGCACCTGTTCTGGGAGCCCTTCGACGTGGATTGTCCCTGTCGAAAGCAGCGCTACACGGTCCGCAAAGCGCGCCACCAGATTCAAGTCATGCAGCGCGATCAGCACTGCCAGACCATCCTCCTCCACCAACCTGCGGACGAGTTTCAACTGGGCGTCCTGATGCCTTAGGTCGAGGTGAGCCGTCGGTTCATCCATCAGCATGATGGGAGCATTCTGAGCCAGCGCCCGTGCGATGAGCACGCGCTGCCGCTCGCCGCCCGAAAGCTCGCTGATCGGCCGCTGCGCCAGGGCGGCTGTTTCCGTCCGCTCCATCGCCTGCAAGGCGATCTCGCGGTCGCGCTCGCCCTCCCGCTCGAACCACCCCAGGTACGGCGTGCGTCCCATCATGACGACGTCCAGCGCGCTGAAAGCCGGGGGCAGGTTCAACGCCTGCCCGACGACCGACACCCGCCGGGCGCGTTCAGCAGCCCGCAGGTCAGCCAGGTCCTCACCGCCGATCCGGACCGCTCCCTTGCGCGGTTTCAGCGTCCCAGCTGCGGTCTTGATCAAGGTCGACTTTCCAACGCCGTTCGGACCGACGATGGCCAGCACCTCCCCCGGCCGAACATGCAAGTTGATATCCCGCAGGATCGCCCGGCCGTCATATCCCGCTTCTACACCGGACAGCACGAGATCGCGGCTTACCAAAAGCGCACCCTGCCCTTCGCACGCTGCAGCAGCCAGAGGAAGAAAGGCGCGCCCACGACCGAGGTGACGACGCCGACAGGAAGCTCACGTGGGGCGAGCAGCATGCGGGCAACGATATCGGCGCCGAGCAGGAAGCTACCCCCCAGCAGGATCGCCAGCGGGATCAGGCGGCGGTGATCCGGCCCCCACAGCAGCCGCACAACGTGCGGAACGATCAGCCCGACGAAAGCGATGATACCGGAGAACGCCACGGCGGTCGCCGCCACCATCGAGGCCGCCGCAACTGTCACCAGCTTGACGCGCTCGACCTCCAGGCCGAGCTGCCGGGCCTGGTCATCTCCAAATTGCAGCACGTTCAACGGTCGCCCGAGCGTGAGCAGCGCCAGCAACCCCAGAGCGAGATAGGGGAGCGATACCTGCACCGGCTCCCAGCCCCCGAGGGCGAAACCGCCCACCATCCAGGTCACGGCGCGGTGAAGCTCCTGTGTTGAAAGCAGCATGATCATGCTCGTCATGGCCGTCGCGAACGAGCTCAGCGCCACGCCCGCCAGGATCAGCGTCGTGACGGGTGTGCTCCGTCCGACCTGAGCGATGGCATAGACGATGGCCACCGTAATCAGCGCGCCGATGAAGGCTGCCGCCGGCACGGCCGCCATGCCGAGCAAATCCGTCGGCCAGTTGGCGGCCATTGCCAGCACCGCGCCCAGGCCTGCACCCGAGGCGACGCCGATGATGTAAGGATCGGCCAGCGGATTGCGGAACAGCCCCTGGTACGCGGCTCCGCTCCCACCCAACGCCATCCCCGTCAGCATGATCAGCACCGTGTTGGGCAGGCGGATCTGGTACAGAATTGTGGCGAAATTGGCCGGCCAGTCGGCCGCTACTGTCAGACCCGGGATGCGGGCTGCAAGCAAGCGCACGACGCTGCGCAGCGGGATCGAGATCGGACCGAGCGCTGCGCTGAGCGCCGCCATCAGGATCAGCGCCAGGATCGTCGCAACCCAGGGAAGCCAGCGGGGTTGCGGCTTGCGGCTGATCCGGAGCGGGTCCAGCGCACTATCCGTGGCCATCGCTAGTCGAAACGCTCAGGGTGTACGAGCTGCGCCATACGCTCAAGGGCATCTACCAGGCGCGGGCCCGGCCGGTCGATCCAATTGGTATCGATATCGTAGATACGCCCGTCCTGCACGGCGCGAATCGCTCCCCATCCTGTGCGTTCGGCGAGTGATTCAACCGTGGTTGGGATCCAGGGTCCCGCCCCGAAGAAGATCACCGCCGGGTCGCTGGTGACGATCGCTTCAAGGCTGATCTGCCCCCAACCTTCAATCTCGCGGGCGATGTTTTCTCCGCCAACCATACTGATGAGCAGGTCCTGAAACGTGCCGCTGCCCGTTGTCCACGGCGCGCTGGGGTCGGTTCCATCCACCTCATAGAACACCGGCACGGGCTGGACGCCTTCCACCGCCGTCGTCACTGCCTGCACGCGGCTCTCCAGTTCCTGGGCCAGCGCCTGCGCTTCGCCCACATGCCCGGTCAGCTCTCCCACGGTGACGACATTTGCGAAGAGCTCTTCAAACGTCATCGGGTTGGGCAGCAGATACAGCGTGAGGCCCAGATTTTCAAGAGTCTGGATTTGCTCCGGGCTGGTGATTGTGGCTGCCAGCACCAGATCCGGTTCGAGCGCCAGGATCGCTTCGGTGTTCAGCTCCCCGTAGGTGCTGCCGATGCTGGCGATCGCTCCCGCTTCGGGTGGGTAATCGGAGATGTCGTCGCGACCGACAAGCTGGTCGCCGGCGCCGATGGCAAAGAGAATCTCTGTGTTGGAGGGCGCCATCGAAACGATGCGCTGCGCCGGACCCTCGAGCTGGACCTCACGGCCGAGACCATCCTGCATCACGATGGACGCAGGTGTCGGTTCCAGGATTGGTTCGCTCGTAGGCGTATCCTGCGCGGCCGGCGTCACACTGGGTTGCGGCGGTTCCTGCACCTGCGGCACTGACTGTGGGGCGCATCCCGCCAGCACCAGCATCAGGGCCGCAAGGACAATAAAAAGGCGCCGGGAGCACTTCATCATCATGTTTCATCCTTCTCAGCCACTGCGGGCTGATAATTCAAAGGTCATACACTGTCAAATGGGGGGAAAGCGATCGCCTTCCCTGGCATCGTTCCGGGAAGGCGTCAGATCGGTGAGGTCATCGGCGCACCATCCTTTCCGCGAAGGAGCTCAAGGTGTTTGGCAGAGGTGGGTATCCTGGCTTGGAAGCGTTCGTGCTTCCCTACAGTTGCGGGACAGCGCCGGACTTCCGCGGGCGGGTTACCGCGCGGGCACCGGCTTCCCCGGGAGCAGCCAGAGCATCCGGGCTCCTGGCTCCCTCTGCCGTCTTCGGTTGTCCGTCAGTATAGGCCTGCCGCAGGAACGGGTCAAGCGACAAAGCTCCTCAACCCTGCGTTGACGGTCTGGAAACGACTGTGATAGAATTCACTGGTTTGAAGCAAGTATGGGAGGCCACGGGTGGCGAAAAGGACGACCGGCGTGGTGCGCTGGTTCGATGGATCCAAGGGTTACGGCTACATCGACGCCCAGGACGGAGAAGAAGTCTTCGTGCACTATCGCGATATCGCCGGCGGAGGACTGCAACTGCTCACGCCGGGCGAGAAGGTCGCCTTTTTCCTGGAGAGCACGATTCGCGGCCTGCAAGCTACGGATGTCACGCGGTTGAACTAATCTTGGATGATCCACGGGAAAGCTGCCCTGCCCCGCCCGGCAACTTGCCAGACGGGGCTTATTGTATCTTTGAATAAGCCACAGCAAGGCTGTGGTAATGAAGGAATAAACACATGAGTAAAACGTTACGTATCGTCCCCCTGGGCGGACTGGGGGAGGTCGGGAAGAATATGATGTCGATCGAGTACGGCGAGAACATCCTCGTCGTCGACAGCGGCATCATGTTCCCCGAGAATGACATGCTGGGGATCGACTACATCATCCCCGATTTCCGCTACCTGCTCGATAAGAAGGACAAAGTGCGGGCCATCGTCGTCACGCATGGCCATGAAGATCATACCGGCGCCATTCGTCACGTGATGGAGGAGATTCAGGCGCCGATTTACGCCACCGGCCTGACACGCGGCCTGCTTGAGGTCAAGCTCAGCCGTGGCGGCCTGCTGGATGGTGTAGAGATGAACACCATCAACGCCGGCGACGTGATCAATGTCGGCCCATTCCAGATCGAGACATACCATGTATGCCACTCGATTCCCGATGCGATCGGCCTGGGTATCACAACGCCTGCCGGGCTGATCATCCACTCGGGCGATTACAAATTCGACCACACGCCGGTCGATGGCTGGCCAACCGACTTCGGCAAGCTGGGCGAGTTCGGCGCGCGCGGGGTGCTGGCGCTGTTGGCTGACTCGACCAACGCCGACGAGCCGGGCTGGACCCCATCTGAGGCGGTGATCGATCCCACCTTCGACAAGGTCTTTCGAGAAGCGCACGGGCGAATCCTGATCGGGTCTTTCGCTTCGCTCATCTCGCGTATGCAGCAGGTGATCCATGCCGCCGAGCGCCATGACCGCAAGCTTGCCTTTGTGGGAACCAGCATGGTTGAGAACGCCAAGATGGCCCGCAAGCTCGGCTATCTCGAAGCACCAAACGACCTGATCATCAATCTCGACCAGGCCTTGGGCATGAAGCCCTCTAAAGTGGTGCTGATGTGCACTGGCACCCAGGGCGAACCATCCTCCATCCTGGGCCGCCTTTCAACCGGGACGAACCGCCAGTTTGACTTGCGGGAAGGTGATACGGTCGTGCTCTCGTCCTCGCCCATCCCGGGCAACGAGGAGATGGTGCACCGCACGATCAACCGCCTGTTCCAGCGCGGCGCGAACGTTATTTACGACGCCATCGCCCCCGTCCACGTCTCCGGTCATGCCAATCAGGAAGAGATGAAGCTGCTCATGCAGCTCACAAAGCCCAAGCACATGATCCCGATCCATGGCGAACTCCGGCATCTGATCCAGCATGCAGCGCTGGCGCGCGAGATCGGCATCCCGAGCGAGCGGATCGCGGTCGTGGAAAATGGAACGGTCGTCGAATTCAACGACGGGGAGATGTCGATCGGCGAACGCATCCCCGGTGGATATATCTTCGTCGACGGCAGCGGTGTGGGCGACGTCGGTCCGCGGGTGATGCGCGAGCGTGAGGCGCTGGCCCGGGATGGCTTCGTGATCGTGCACCTGAGCCTCGACTGTGATCAACGCAAGCTAAAGCACGAGCCGGAGATTATCACCAAAGGCTTTGTCTTTGTCCGAGATTCGGACGAACTGCTGGCGGAGGCGCGAGAGAAGGTGAACGCGATCGTCCATGAGAACAGCGATGGGAACCTGGAGGATCGCATTGAGAAGGAACTCTCCAAGTTCTTCTTCTCCGAGACCCGTCGCCGCCCGATGATCTTTGTCTTCAGCGCGCGCGAGGAGGCCTAGCCCGAGCCCCCCTTGGTCAGGGTTCATCCGCATGGGTATAATCGCCGCGATGATCCATTATCGCAGGACTGTCGTACTGCTGATCGTTGCCGCCTTCCTCGCAGGTTGCAGCCGGTACTTGCCCGGCCTGCTGTCAGCTTCACCTACCGCCACACCGACGCTAACGCCATCGCCTACTGCGACATCTGTGCCGCTCGCGGCCCGTGTCAACGGCGAGCCGATCCCGCTCGAAGCCTTCGAGCGGGAGGTCGAGCGCTTTGAAGCGGCACAAACCGCCTCTGGCATCGACCTTGCAACTCTAGACCCGTACCGCGCCCAGATCCTCTCGGCGATGATCGACCTGATGCTGCTGACCCAGGGCGCACGCAGCCAGGGTATCAGCATCGATCCGGCCGAGATCGATCAGCGCTACGCAGGCCTGATCGCTAATCTAGGTGGCGAAGACCAATTCGGCGCCTGGCTTGAAGCGCAGGGGCTGACGCAAACAGAACTGCGTTCAGAACTCGAGGCGCAGATCCTTGGAGCGAAGATGGTGACGGTCATCGTGGAAAATATGACCCCGGTCGTTGAGCAGGTCCACGCGCGCCATATTCTCGTCGCCAGCCGGGCGGAAGCGGAGGAGCTGCAGGGCATGCTTGCCTCCGGTGCCGATTTCGCTACACTCGCGAGACAGGTCTCGCTTGACATCGGCACCCGTCCTGCCGGAGGCGATCTTGGCTGGTTTCCCCAGGGCTACTTATGGCTGCCGGAGATCGAACAGGCTGCCTTCTCACTGCAACCGGGCGAAATCAGCGGCATGGTAGAGAGCGAACTAGGATTCCACCTCGTTCAAACGCTTGAACGGGGCGAGCACCCTGCGGATGCCGACGTGCAGCGCTGGCTGCGCGAACGAGCCGTCCAGGATTGGCTGGAACAGCAGCGCTCAAACGCCGCTATCGAGCTTTTCCTTTCGCTGTAGGCAGGGGTAGGAGTGTGTAAACATGGATGATCAATTCGTGAAAGTACCCCGAAGGCGTTCACGCGGCATCGGGTCGTTCATTGTGAATATCCTGACGCTGGTCGTGCTGCTGGCGATTATCGCCGTCGGGGCCATCTACGCCATGGTTTTCCTCAACCCGTATGTCGGCTACAATCCCTTCCCTCCGCCAACCCTGCCCGCGATCCTGGGCACACCGACGCCGACCAATACTCCGGCCATCCCGCTTCCGACGGTGTGGACCCCCACGCCCTCCCGGACGCCTCCGCCAACGCTTACCCCGACGCCCGTCCCGACCGAAACACAGGTGCCGACGGCCACGCCAACGGAGCCGGGCCCTCCATTCGCGCTGCAGCCGGGCAACCCGGTCGGCATCCCGAACATCGCCAATGACCTGTCATGCGACTGGATGGGCGTCGGCGGGCAGGTATTCAACCTGGACAACGCCCCGATCGCCAACCTGGGCGTCCACCTTGAAGGCGAGATCAACGGCAAGGCGATCGATCTCGATGCGCTCACTGGCAGCGCTCCGGACATCGGCCCATCCGGCTATGTATTTGATCTCGCTGATCAGCCAAGCGCGAGCGAAGGATCGATCTGGATCCAGCTCAACGATGGGGCTGGGAAAGCGCTTTCGGAGCAGATTTTCCTGAACACCTACGATAACTGCAACGAAAACTTCGTCATGGTCAACTGGCGCCAGGTACGCGAACAGTAGCTTGAATGAAGAACAAAAGCCTCGCTCTTTGATGAGC
>JARRJK010000002.1:0-52428 GCA_037379555.1 Anaerolineales bacterium
AGCGCCGGCTCGGGTACCTTGAACGGCATGCCGGTACCGAACGCGAGAGAGTTCGATTTTCTGTCCGAACTCGCCACGGGTGCGCCGCCCGCCGAACCCTCCGATGTATTCGCCGCTGCGCCGCCCGCCGAAGCGGACCAGGTGGAAGAGGATTTCCTGCTCGGTCTGATGGCCGGCGAGGCGGAGTCCGAGCCGCCCGATTTGGAGCCGTCTCCCGCCGGTGCCCCCGCAGTGGATGAACCCGCAGCCGGATCCGGGGTCGACTTCCTGGCCGGCCTCGAAGCGGCCGAGGAACCGGCCGAGCCCGAGGCATCTGGCCTGGTCGACAGCGAAGAACCGCATCCGGCCGACACGCTCACCCCGCCGCCATGGGCCCGGACAGGCGAACCGGAGGGCGATGCCGGCGAAGAAAAGCCGCCCGCGTCCTGGCACGAGTTCACCGAGGCCGAGGAGGAGGCCGGGCCGGACATCACCTCCGAGTTCTTCCAGGAGCCGGCCGACGAGGATGCCGGCACGCCCGAGGAAATCCCCTCCTTCGAATCCGATGATGACCCGCTCGGGCTGGCCTCCGCCTTCGAAGCGCTCACGCCCGATTCCGGCGAAGCCGGACCCGCGCAGGGAGAGGGGGCCGAGACGCCAGCCTGGATGCAGTTTGAAGACGTTGAAGCGGCGCCGGAGGCCGAGGAAGCGGAGGAGTTCGACGCCTTTGCCTCGCTGCGCGCCGAATTGGAGGCGGAACACCCGCAGGTTGAGCCCGACGAAGAAACCCCTGAAGCTGAACCCGAGGGTGAATTCGAGCCCTTTGAATTCAACCAGCGCATGAGCGCCTTCGGCGGCGCCGAAGAGGATGAAGAGCTCGAAGGCGCGACCGAAGACGAGGATGATTTCCTCTCCGGCCTGCGCCGCTCGGCCGCGGTCCCGCTCGAATCGGAGCCGCTGCCGGACGCCTCGCTCGGCAGCGTGAACCTCGAATCGAAACCGGCTTTCAAAGCCGAAGAACCTGCCCCGGACGACGAGGCCGGCGAAGATCCGCTGGCGATGGCCGCCCGCATGGGCGCCATCTCGGCCGAACCGGAAGCCGAGGCGATGCCGGAATGGATGCAGGAAGAGCAGGAAGAAGAGCAAGCCGAGCCAAAGGAGGCGCGCGGGGCGTTCCACCTGCGCGAGACCGATCCCCCGCCCGGCCAGCGCTACCGGGTGGTGCTGCTCGGCGACCGGGTGGTGTTCCCGGGCGGCGACTGCGCCCACTGCGGCCGCACCCCGGTCAAGGGCCGCCTGGCGGTCTACGGCACGCTGCCCAACGGACAGAAGGTCGGCCAGCGCAAGGTGACCAGCTTCAACGTCCCGCTGTGCGCCGACTGCCGCGAGCGGGCCGCGCTGCAGACGGAGGAGGCGGGCAACGCCCGCCTGCAGGCGCACCTTATCTCGGGCATCATCGGCATGGTGCTGGTCGTGCTGGCGCTCGTGACCGGCATCATCGATACGAGTTCGCTCGGTGCAGTCGATGTCATGATCCTGGTCATCCTGGCCCTCGTCGGTTACGCCGGCCCGGTCACCTTCCTGCTTAACCGCGCGGGGAGCTACCCGCCG
Source organism: Anaerolineales bacterium (assembly GCA_037379555.1). Lineage (GTDB taxonomy): Bacteria > Chloroflexota > Anaerolineae > Anaerolineales > E44-bin32 > E44-bin32. Next base: position 1,591 of record JARRJK010000002.1, read on the forward strand.
CCGCCGGATGCAGCCTACGTACGGACGACGCTGCTGGTGCCGAGCGAGACGCAGGGCCTGGAGACCGCTTTCGAGTGGCGCAGCGAGGAATACGCCGGGCGCTTTTTCGAGGCGAACCAGGCCAATGCCATCGGACGCATGACCGCGGTCAAGGACCGTTTGGCCCCGGTCGGCTGAAACCCCGACGCCGCGCTCGATCAAAACGGCAGGAAGCCAATGCCCGCTCAACCCGAACCGAAGACTTCAAAAGAACGCTGCCCCTCATGCGGCGGGCGGCTGCAGCTCCTTGCGGCGCCGAATGACATGGGGGTCGCACGCCTGTGCCCGGCCTGCGGCCTGCAGCCCGAAAGCGGCGCGCCGCCGGTCGATCGCAGCGCCCCGCTGCCGCAGGAGCTGTCCGGGCGCGTACGGCGCCTGACCGGCGCGGCCTGCGGCGAGCCGGATCCGCTGCCCGAATGGATGATCGAAGACCTGCCCCGGCGGGCCCGCGAGCAGATCCAGCGCCTCAGCCCGCCCTCCGGCCCGAAGCTCGGGCCGCGCCTGAGCGAGGCGCTGTCCCAGGTCCTCAAGGGGCGCGGCCTGGCTTTCGGCGGATCGAAGCGCGCCGGCAACGGCCGCCACGCGTCGCCTGTAGAGGACCAGCCGGCCAGCGCCGAACGCTGGGTCGCTTCCCGCCTGCGCTGCGCCAACTGCGACGCCGGCCTGACCGCCGGCGATGAACACTGCCCGTGGTGCGGCCACCCGCGCCGGGCGTCTTCCTGAGAAGACACATCCCCAATTCACCCCCTCAGTTCACCCTGCCGGGAGAGGGCCGCGTGGTGCATGCTGATATAATGACCGGTTGGGAATTCCGTTCGGCTATTCGGAAGAAGCTGCATGCCTCAAGAGAAAATCACCGTCATCGGTGCGCGTGAACACAACCTGAAGAACATCAACGTCGAGATCCCGCGTGAGAAGCTGGTCGTCATCTCCGGCATCTCCGGCTCGGGAAAATCGTCGCTTGCCTTCGACACGATCTTCGCCGAAGGACAGCGGCGCTACGTCGAATCGCTTTCGGCTTACGCCCGCCAGTTCCTCGGACAGCTCGACAAGCCCGACGTCGACTACATCGACGGGCTGTCGCCGGCGATCTCGATCGACCAGCGCGGCGTCTCGCACAACCCGCGCTCGACCGTCGGCACCGTGACCGAGGTGTACGACTACCTGCGCCTGCTCTTCGCCCGCATCGGCCAGCCGCACTGCCCGATCTGCGGCAAGGAGGTGCACAAACAAACCGCCCAGGAGATCGTCGACGCGATCGCCGACATGCCCGAAGGATCGCGCATCATGATCCTCGCCCCCGTCATCCGCGGCCGCAAGGGCACGCACCAGGCCGTGTTCGACGAGCTGCGCCGCTCGGGCTACGTGCGCGCTCGAGTCGACGGCGAAGTGACCTCGCTGGACGAGGAGATCGAGCTCGACCGCTACAAGAACCACACGATCGAGGCGATCGTCGACCGGCTGGTGATCGAACCCGGGGCGGAGGACGACGGCGCGGCTTTCCTCTCGCGCCTGACCGATTCGGTCGAGACCGCGCTGCGCTGGGGCGACGGCATGCTGATCGTGGGGCTGGGCAGCAAGCTCGAGATCGATCCCGACCGGGTCATCCCCGACCGCTCGATCGCGCTCGGCGAGGGCGCCCTGGCTGTCATGAACTGGTCCAATCAGTCGCGCGACCAGCAGGGCTACTACTGGCAGCTGCTGGAGGCCGTCTCCGAAGCCTACGACATCGACCTCGAGGTTCCGGTGGAAGAGCTTCCCGAGGAGAAGCTGCAGGTCGTGCTGTACGGCACCGACGGCAAGGAAGTGCCGGTGCGCTATGAGAGCCGCGACGGACGGAGCTCGACGTACAAGACGGCCTACGAAGGCGTGATCGGCAACCTCGAGCGGCGCTACAGCGAAACGCAGTCCGATTACATCCGCGAGCGTATTCAGGAATACATGTCCGAGCAGCCCTGCCCGGTCTGTCATGGCGAACGGCTGCGGCCAGAAGCGCTGGCGGTTACGATCCACGACGTAAACATCGTCGAGGTCACCCGCTGGCCCGTGCTCAAGAGCCTCGAATGGGTGCGTGAACTGAGATCCGAAGCTGGACCGTTGACGGCGCGCGAGCACACCATCGCCAGTCGGGTATTGAAGGAAATCGAGGACCGGCTCGGATTCCTGGTCGATGTCGGCCTGGATTACCTGACGCTCAACCGCTCAGCCGGGTCGCTCTCTGGCGGCGAGGCGCAGCGCATTCGCCTGGCGACGCAGATCGGCTCGCGGCTGATGGGCGTGCTCTACGTGCTCGACGAGCCCTCGATCGGCCTGCACCCGCGCGACAACGCCCGCCTGATCCGCACGCTGGAGGGCATGCGCGACCTGGGCAACACCGTGCTGGTCGTCGAGCACGATGAAGCCACGATTCGCGCCGCCGACTGGGTGATCGACCTCGGCCCCGGCGCCGGCGAACACGGCGGCGAAGTCGTCGCCGAAGGCACCGTCGAACAGGTCGCCAGGAACAAGAAATCGGTCACCGGCCGCTATCTGACCGGCGAGCTGTGCATCGACGTGCCCGAGAGCCGCCGCCCCGGCAACGGGAAGCACTTGGTCATCCGCGGGGCGCGTGAGAACAATCTGAAGGACATCGACGTCAGCATCCCGCTCGGCGAATTCGTCTGCATTACCGGCGTTTCCGGCTCGGGCAAATCAACGCTGATGGTGGAGGTGCTCTACAAGGCCATGGCGCGTAAGCTGAACAACGCCCGCGCCCTGCCCGGCGACCACGACCGCCTGGAGGGGGCCGAGGCGATTGACAAGGTGATCAACATCGATCAGAGCCCGATCGGCCGCACGCCACGCTCCAACCCCGGCACGTACACCGGACTGTTCGACCACATCCGCTCGCTGTTCGCCGAACTGCCCGAATCGAAGGTGCGCGGCTACAAGCCGGGGCGCTTCTCGTTCAACGTGCGTGGCGGGCGCTGCGAAGCCTGCCAGGGGCAGGGCCAGCTGCGGATTGAGATGCAGTTCCTGCCCGATGTCTACGTGCCCTGCGAGGTGTGCCATGGCGCGCGCTTCAACCGCGAGACGCTTCAGGTGCGCTTCAAGGACAAGACCATCGCCGACGTGCTCGACATGACGATCGAAGAGGCGGGCGAATTCTTCGGAGCGTTCCCGCCGATGGTGCGCCGCCTGCAGACGCTTGAAGATGTGGGGCTCGGCTACCTGAAGATCGGCCAGCCCGCACCAACGCTTTCCGGCGGCGAGGCGCAGCGCGTCAAGCTCTCGCGCGAACTTTCCAAGCGCAGCAACGGCCACGCGCTCTACGTGCTCGACGAACCCTCGGTCGGGCTGCACGCCGCCGACGTCCACAAGCTGATCGACGTGCTGCAGCGGCTGGTCGACCAGGGGAACACCGTATTGATCATCGAGCACCATCCGGACATCATCAAGGTCGCCGACTGGGTGCTCGACCTCGGGCCGGAAGGCGGGGATGCCGGCGGGCGGCTGATCGCCGACGGCACGCCGGAAGCCATCGCCAGGGACAAAGCTTCCTACACAGGCCAATTTCTCAAGCCGCACTTGAAAGAGCCCTGCGATTGAGGCTCTGCAGACAAATCCAGAGGAGAAAGGCCGGGGTTTGCGCCCGGCCTTTGTGATTCTCGCGTGGGGGAGAATTACTCGTAGCGCAGCGCTTCCACCGGCTCGAGGTCGGCGGCGCGCTTGGCGGGGTAGAGGCCGAAGAACAATCCGACCGCAGCCGAGAAGAGTGTCGCCAGCAGCACCGCATCGATCCCGATCACCGGGTTGATGTCGGCGTTAGAGGCGGCGGCGATGGCGCCAACCAGCTGCGAAAGGGCCCATCCAAGGCCGATGCCGATCAAGCCGCCGAAGATGCTCAGCAACGCCGATTCGGTCAGGAACTGCAGCAGGATGTCGCGTTTGCGCGCGCCGACCGCCTTGCGCAGTCCGATTTCGCGTGTGCGTTCGGTGACCGAGACGAGCATGATGTTCATGATGCCGATGCCGCCCACGAGCAGCGAGATCCCCGCCACACCACCCAGGAAAATGGTGAACACATTCAGAATCGTGGTGGCCGTCTCGAGGAAGCTCTGCTGGGTGAAGATGGTGAAGTCATCCTCACCAATCGGCGTGCGGTGGCGGGCGCGCAAAATTGCGGCCACCTCCTGCTCGGCATCGACCACCGCATCGGAGCCGATGGCCTGCACCATCAGCATGTCGACGTTGCCGCGCGTGCGCTTCATCAGCCGCGTCTGGGCGGTCGTCATCGGCACGTAGATCTGGTTATCGGGATTCTGAAAACCAGACCCGCCCCGCGCCACGGTCACGCCAATCACGCGGAACGGCTGGCCCTCGATGCGCACCGTCTCGCCGGTGACGCCCTCACGCCGGCCGAAGAGCGCCTCGGCCGTGTCGGGTCCCAGCACAGCGACCGAAGCCCGGCCTAGCAGCTGAACGTCATCGATGAACGCTCCCTCGGCCATCTCCACATTGCGAACGCTGTCATATTCAGCGGTGACGCCCAGCGCCGGGATGAAATCGCCCTCGCCGGCGAAGGTGACTTCGAGCGAACCCTGGATGACCGGCGCGACAGCCAGCACCGATGGAGCGGCGAACGGATCGAGAATTGCATCCGCATCGCCCAGCGTGAGCGGCTTCGGATTGCGGATCTGCTCGCTCCCGCCCCGCAGCACGAACAGCAGGTTGGTGCCGATACCGCTGATCGAGCCGGTGATCGTTTCCTGCGCGCCGGTGCCGATGGCGAGCATGGCAATCACCGCACCAACGCCGATCACGATCCCCAGGATCGTCAACCCGGAGCGCATCTTGTTGCTCGAGAGGCTGTCCAGGGCTTCCAATACGCTCTGCCAGAAGTACATCGATGATCTCTCTCTAGCCCGCTCTCAGGCCTGTCCTGCGTCGGTCTCCACCAGCCCATCACGCAGGTGGATGATCCGCTGGGTCTGCTCGGCGACCTCCGGGTCATGAGTCACGAAGATCAGCGTGGTACCGAATTCCTGGTTCAAGTCGAGCAGGATTTTCATGATCTCGTCACCCGATTTCGTGTCGAGATTGCCGGTCGGCTCGTCGGCCAGGATCATCGACGGATTGTTGACCAGCGCCCTGGCGATCGCCACCCGCTGCTGCTGCCCGCCAGAGAGCTCGTTCGGTCTGTGATGTACGCGGTCTCCCAACCCGACGGCTTCCAACGCTTCGACCGCCCGCTTGCGGCGTCCGTTGGCAATGCCGGCGTAGCGCATCGGCAGCTCCACATTCGTCAGCGCCGTCTGCCGCCCGAGCAGGTTGAAGCTCTGGAAGACGAATCCCACCTTGCGGTTGCGAATCTCCGCCAGCTGATCATCCTTCAACATGGCGACCTGCTCGCCGTCGAGGCGGTAGCTGCCCGAGGTCGGCCGGTCGAGGCAGCCGAGGATGTTCATCAGCGTGCTCTTGCCAGAGCCGGATGGGCCCATGATCGAAAGCACCTCCCCGCGCCGGACGCGAATGTCGACCCCACGCAGCGCGTGGACCTCGATCTCACCCATCAGGTAGACCTTGGTCAGGCCTTCAGCCTCGATCACCCAATCGGTCATTGACGCATGCCCTGCACGAAGGGCGGCTCCTCGTTCGGATCGAAGATGTAGGACGGTGGGTTGAGCACGACTTCATCACCCGGGTTGATCTCGCCCTCCGTCACCTCGCTGTACAAGTCCGAGCTTGCGCCAAGCTGGATCGCGACCGGCGTCGGCTGGCCGTTCTTCATGATGTACACCACCCGCTGGCCGTCGATCACGCGCACAGCCCGGTTGGGAACCTGCAGCGCGTTCTCGATTTGTTCGACGAGGATGTTCACCGCCGCCGTCATGCCGGGTTTGATCGCTTCATCGTGGTCCTTCAGCTCAACCACGACGGGGAAGTTAACGACCCCTTGTGCGGAGTTGCCCACCTGGCCGATCTCAGTCACCTCGCCTGTATAGTCACGGTCGAGGATGGCGTCGAAATTGAGCGTGACTGGCTGGCCAAGCTTCACCCGGTTGATGTCCACCTCGGACAGCTCCACATCCACCAGCAGTTTGCTCAAGTCGTCCAGCCGGAAGGCCGGCGTGCCAGGCGTGACGGAGTCGCCTTCCTTGACATCAATCATCGTCAGCGTTCCGGCGAAGGGGGCGGTGATACGCGCCAGTTCGAGCGTGGCCTGGGCCGCATCGACCCTCGCCTGCGCCGCGCGGATATCGTCCTGCGACGGGCCATCCTTGACCCGCTCCCATTCGCGTTCGGCATCGTCGACGCGCGCCTGCGCGACGGCGACATCCGCCTCGAGCATGGCCTGTTCGATATCGTCAGGATGGCCGAGGTACCAGTTCAGCTGACGCTGAATTGAGTCACGTTTCTGGCGTGCAGCGACCAGATTCGAGAGTGCGAGGGCTTTTGCGGCGTCCCCCTTGGCCAGGTCATACATGTCCTGTGCCCGGCGCACTTCTTGATCTGCGAGAGTCAGGTTGGCTTCCGCACCTCGAATGGTGTCCTCGCTGGCCCGGTTCCCCTGTTGGCGGACGGTGAGCGTGTACTGCGCTTTGTCCAGGGCGTCGCGCGCCTGGGCCAGCGCCTGCTGCGCAGCCGCACGCGCCTTGTCCGAGGCCAGCAGATCCTCGAGCGCCCGCTGGGCATTGACCAGGTCGGCCTCGGCCATGATGATCTGGGCTGAAAGCGAGGTCTTTTCCAGGCTCGCGAGCAGCTCGCCCGCCGCGACCAGGTCACCCAATCCCTGGTGAACGTAAGCCACGGTGCCATTCGTCTCGAACGTCAGCACAGCCGACTGGTTCGAGCGCACCACGCCGGTTGCTCCAACCGAGGCCGTTAACTCGCCGCGCCGGATCGGCTCGGTCTGTAAATTCGCGCTGCCGGCTTCCGCCTGGCTGTTGCGGTAGGCGCGCAGCCCGAAGAAGCCTGCAACGAGAACTACCAGGACAAGAGCGATAATCCACCAACGTCTCATGGGTCGTTTCCTTTTTCCTGTCAAGACCTTTGCGCTCTATCCTCACGGAATCAAACGCCGCGGGTCGTGTTAATCCTGCAAGTCGCGTACCGGTGGAATTGTACCCGAAGATATGTGACATCAGGCGCAAGGTTGTGACAACCGTCACGGTGTCGAATGACTTTCTAAACTAATATTTGACCACTTGGGTCTGTATCATCTTAGAGTATTCATTCTGTGCATCCCAGCAGGAGAGGACGTATGCCTGAGTCGACAAGCACCCGGCCGGATATTGACCGCAAATCACGCATGAAACTACCCCTGCAGGACGTATCCGCACGTCCCGTCGAGGAGCGTTTGTGTGATTTCGAACCGACATTCTATCTGCTCACGCCTGAGCAGGCGCGTGCGGCGGCTGAACGCTGTATCCAGTGCCCGGAACCCTCAGCCTGCGTTGAAGCCTGTGTCGTAGACAATGACATCCCCCAGGCTATGTGGTTGATCGAGCAGGGAGATTTCATCGGCGCAGCCGAACTGTACCGCCAGACGAGCAGCATGCCCGAAATTTGCGGCCTGGTCTGCCCGCACGAGGCGCTCTGCCAGGGCGCCTGCGTACGGAACAAACGCCATGAACCGGTGATCACCGGCGCACTGGAAGCCTTCGTCACGATGTACCAGCGCCAGCAGACCGAGGTCGCCATCCCGGTGGGCAAGCCAACCGGCAAGCGCGTGGCGATTGTCGGCTCGGGCCCGGCCGGACTGGCCTGCGCCGAGCAGCTGGTGCGCAAGGGACATGCCGTCACCATCTTCGAAGCGCTCCCCACTCCTGGCGGGCTGCTCATCTACGGCATCCCCAACTTCAAGCTCCCCAAGGACACCGTGCGGACGGTGATCGGTGACCTTAAGCAGGCCGGGGTGGAGTTCGTCCTCAACACACGCATCGGGAAGGAAAAAACGGTCGATCAGCTGATGGAAGAGGGCTTCGACGCCGTCTTCCTCGGAGTTGGCTCGGGCATCGACGCCAAGATGGACGTGCCCGGCGCCGACCTGCCCGGTGTTCATCAGGCGACCGAATTCCTGGTCCGCTGCAATGTCGATCCCCAGATCCTGCCGGAAAGCATGGAAGGCGTCCCGGAAGTTGGCGAACGGGTGGTCGTCATCGGCGGCGGCGACACCGCCGCGGACTGCCTGCGGACCGCATTGCGCCTGGGCGCCAGTGAGGTCACCTGCCTCTACCGCCGGACGGAGGCCGAAATGCCGGGCGGCGAGAAGGACCGCCACCTGGCGCGGGAAGAAGGGGCGAACTTCCGCTTCCTCACTCAACCCGTGCGATATATCGCCGGCGTCGACGGACGCGTGAACTCGGTCGAGTGCCTGCAGTGTGAACTGGGGGAACCAGACGACAGCGGCCGGCGGCGGCCGATTCCGATCGAGGGTTCGAATTTCACCGTCCCGGCCGACACGGTCGTCCTGGCCCTGGGCTACTGGCCCGACCCGACGATTGGTGAGACCACGGACGGGCTTGAAACCCAGAAGTGGGGGCTTATCGTCGTTGATCCCGAGACGGGCGCGACCTCACGCCCCGGCATATACGCCGGCGGCGACGGTGTTACCGGTCCCGACCTGGTCGTCACAGCCATGGCAGCGGGACGCAAATCCGCCCACTCCATCGACGAATACCTATCCCGCAACTGAACGCAGGTTCTTCAGATCCTCTCGAGCGACGGATGCTTTCCGTCGCTCGTTGATTCATTCGATTTAGCTGGTAGCAGTCAGGGGACGGTAGAATGGTTCCGGAGGGCAGAAACGTCCCATGGATAACCTGCAGGCGCTGAAGACCCGCGTAAAGACAAAGGCGGGCGAGCTGGGGTTTAACCTGTTCGGCATCACCACCCCTGAACCGCCGCCGCATACGGATGTGTACCGGGCCTGGGTCGATGCCGGACGGCACGCCGGGATGGGCTACATGGCCAGCGAACGCGCACGGTCAAGGCGCGCGAATCCCCGACTCATCCTCCCCACCTGCCGCTCGATCATTGTCACCGGCACCTACTACGATCCACCCGCTGGCCCGCAGCCTGCGGGTGCGGTGGAAGCCCGCGTCGCAGCCTACGCGGTCGGCGAAGACTATCATCGGACCCTTGTTCGGCGGATGGAGGCGCTTGCCGCGTACATCGAAGAGCAGCTCGGCCGGCCATTCGCGCACCGCATCTACACCGATACGGGTCCGCTGCTCGAGCGTGAACTGGCGATGCGCGCCGGCCTGGGCTGGATCGGGAAGAATACCTGCCTGATCCACCCTTCGGGTGGCTCCTACCTGCTGCTGGCGGAGATGCTGCTCGAACTCGACCTCCCGCCGGATACGCCCTTTGACAGCGACCACTGCGGGACATGCACACGCTGCATCGAAGCCTGCCCTACAGCCTGCATTTTGCCCGATCGCACGCTCGACGCCGGGCGATGCATCTCCTATCTCACGATCGAGGAGAAGGGCACCATTCCCACAGAGCTACGAAATCGTATCGGCGCATGGCTCTTCGGCTGCGATGTCTGCCAGCAGGTCTGCCCATGGAACCTGCGCTTCGCCCGGTCAGCCCCCGACCCCGCCTTTGCCCCCAGGGGGATCCTCGACCCCCTACAGCTGCACCGCTTCCTCGAGCTCGAAGCTGGAAGCTGGCGCAGCGAACTGCGCGACAGCCCGCTCGAACGGCCGCGCCGGATGGGGCTGGTGCGCAACGCGGCTGTCGTGGCCGGAAACACAGGACGCGCAGACCTGCTGGACAGGCTTGAGATGCTGATGATGAAGGATGAGGAGGAAATCGTTCGTGAGCACGCGGCCTGGGCGATTGCCCGCATCGCGGGCGCCAGGTCCGTCGAAACCCTGAAGCGAGCCCTGGCAAGCGAACCGTCAGAGCAGGTCAGGGAAGGCATTCAACGCGCGCTCAGCTCGATTTCCCGAAGATAATCCAGGACCTACCCCAACGAAAACCGCCCTGGAACATCCAGGGCGGTTCTGCTTTCGGGCGGATCGCGTCCCTAGGATGCAGTCGTCGCTGTCGGCTGGCCGGGTCGCGGCGTGAAAGTCGGTGTTGGTGTGGCGATGTTGACCGGGATGACGAGGATATCGCCCACGCCGATTGCGTTTGCGTCCTCGATCTCGTTCCGCTCGGCGATCGCATCGGCGGTGCTGTTGAATTGGGCCGCGATGGATTCGAGCGTGTCGCCGGGCTGCACCCGGTACTCGATCTCCTGGCCGGGGAAGAGCGTGCCCGGAAGCGCGGTGGCGGTGGGCAGCTCGTAGTCCGCAGCGGGGATCGTCAGCTCTTGATTGACGAACAGCTGGTCGGGATCGCTGATGTCGTTGGCTGCCATGAGCAGGAAGACGTCGACGTTGAATTTCTCGGCGATGGAACTGAGTGTATCGCCCGGTTCGACGATGTATGTGACGGGCCCTTCCGGGGTCGGCGTGAGCGATGGCTCGGGCGTGAGCGTGATGGTTGGCGTCGCGGTCGGGGGGACAGGCGTGTTGGTCACCGTCGCAGTCGGGGTCTTCGAGGCCAGGAAGCCGGGCATCGCCGGAGGATTGTCTCCGGTGAACCACAGGACTACGAAGAACACCCCTACAACGAGCAGGACGACCGCCAGTCCGCCCAGGATCAGCGGCGTGATGCGCTCACGGCGCTTGCGGTACGCCTCAATTACATCTGCAGCGTTGCTCTCAGAGTCAGTCATCTCTCACCCTCCCTCCCCTGGCAGATCCTTCTGCCTGGCCGGATGGCGTGGTCCATTGTACTCGATCTCACGGCCTCTATGGCCAAAGTCATCATGTACCGGAATCGGTCCAGGGCGCAACCAGATAATCGAACAAAGGTTCGAGCAGAAGCTCCCACGCAGCATCCTCGTGCCGTCCGCTGGCGTGGAGGTAGGTATGGTTGACGTGTTCATGATCCAGGATTTCAACCAGGCGATCGATGCCGACCTGGAAGGAGGGCTCGGCATCCCCGACGCTGATCCAGATCCTGATCGGAAGTTCCTGCGCCCGGCGGACGATCTGGCCCGGATTGTAGGCTGGGCGCGGATGGTTTACGCTCAGCGCCGGGCTCAGGGCAGCGATAGTATCGAAGAGCTGCGGATGCCGCAGTCCGATCTCCAGCGCCCACACGCCGCCGCGCGATATTCCCACCAGCGCGCGAGCACCACTTTCCGTCCGGGTGCGGAAAACGGAATCGACATAGGGCACAAGGCCTTCAACGATCACCTGCTCCAGCGAGCCGGGCCCTCCATCTGTGTGCGTGAAATAGGGTTCCGGCTGCAGCGGCATGACGGCGATCAAGCCAGGCCAAACGCCCTGAGAGATGCGGCCGTCAAGCAGTTCCTGCAGCCCCAGCGCGAGCCAGTGTCCCTCGTCCTGCGGATATCCATGCAGCAGGTACACCACCGGGAAACGTTCCAGACTGAATTCATAGCAGGGTGGGAGGTATACGTTGAGTGGAATGCGGAACGCGGTCATGACCGGATCGGTAAACTCGAGCTTCCGCACCTGGCCAGCGGTCTCGCTGCACTCCGGGGTGCTGGCGGCTTGGGATGCGGTGGGCATCGCGGGAGTCAGTATGGGAAGCGGTGATGGCGTGACCTCTGGCGTGGGGCTGGCTTTCGGTGGCGCAGATCCCCCGGTGCGGGGTCCGGTGCAAGCCGGTAGCAGCGTGGTGAGCGCCAGCAGGGCAAACACCACAAACGATGGACTCAATCTTGGGCGGTACCGCGTATAGCCTGCCACTGAACTCCGAATCATACCCCATGTGGCCTCGCTGTAAAGCCTGCTTCAATTCAGACCATAAAAGGTTATAATCGGCCCCATGAAGTATCACATCTGGACTGCCGGCTGTCAGATGAACGTCGCCGATTCACAGCGCGTGGCTTCCGCCCTGGAGAAACTAGGCTATCAAGCCACGCCCAGACCTGAACGCGCCGATGTGATCGTGCTCAACACATGCGTCGTCCGGCAGAGCGCCGAGGACAAGGCGCATGGACGCCTGAGCTCGCTGCGTCCGCTGAAGGAAAACCGTCCAGACCTGGTGATCAACCTGATGGGCTGCATGGTTGGCGTGCGCGGCGATGATGCGCTACGCCGCCACTACCCCTACGTCGATGTCTTCTCACCCCCCTCTGATCCCGGGCCGCTGCTCGAACACCTGGCCCAGCAAACCGGCCGGAGGATCGAGCAGCAGGAGACTCAAACGCGTTATCAGCAGATGGATGACGGCTTGCTGCTGCCCCTTGCCGAGCGCGGCAAGCTCGTCTCGGCTTACATCCCGGTCGTGTACGGCTGTTCGCATGCCTGCACTTTCTGTGTGATTCCGTTCCGGCGCGGTGTGGAGCGTAGCCGTCCGGTTGGTGACATCGTGAGCGAAGCCCGCTCGCTCGTCGAGCAGGGCGTGCGCGAGATCACGCTGCTGGGCCAGATCGTCGACCGCTACGGCACGGATATCGAAGGCGGCCCACGCCTTGCGGACTTGCTGCGCACCCTGCACGGCATTCCCGACCTGAAACGCATCCGCTTCCTCACCTCGCATCCGAACTGGATGAACGACGACCTGCTGCGCACGGTCGCCGAACTCCCCAAAGTGTGCGAGCACATCGAGGTCCCGATCCAGGCTGGAGACGACGAAGTGCTCGAACGCATGAAACGGGGTTACACGGCAGACGACTACCGGCGCTTGATCGACCGCATTCGCAAGCTGGTTCCGGGCGCGTCGATCGCCACCGATATCATCGTCGGCTTCCCGGGTGAGACGGAAGCGCAATTCCAGCGGACGTACGACCTGCTTGAGGAGCTCGAGCTGGATGTCGCCCACCTGGCCAGATACTCCGCCCGCCCTCAAACCGTGGCCACGCGCTTCATGCAGGATGACGTCCCGGAAAGCGAGAAGATGCGCCGCTTCCGGCTGCTTGAAGACCTGCAGGCTCAGATCGCATCCAGGATCAATTCATCCTGCGCCGGTCAGCAGGTGGAGGTGCTCTTTGAAGAACGCCAGCGCGGCCGCTGGAAGGGGCGCACCCGCACTAACAAGCTGGTCTTCCTGGAAAGCGAGCGTGACCTGCGGGGACAGATTCTGCCTGTGAAGATCGGTTGGACCGGCCCCTGGAGCATGATCGCTGAACCGATCGAACACAGCTTTTCCGTCCAGGCTGCTCTGTAATTCTTCACTTGACCCAAAATCAAGCCCGCTGTAGCATCCAGGCGTATCACACGCCCGGATCCTGCTGGTCGGATGGATCCGAGGTGCGAGATCTCAGGAGGCACATCATGCGATCCATGCGACCTGTCCCGCTGACACTTCTGTCTGTCCTGTTGCTGGCAATCATGCTCACAGGCTGCAACTACCCCGGCACGCCTACACCCGATCAGTTCCCAACCTTCGCTGCCCAGACTGTGGAGGCCCGCCTGACCGAGAGCGCCGGCAGCACGCCCGTGCTGCCTCCGCCGACGAACACCGAGGCGCCGCCCCCTTCCCCCACGGAAGTCCAGGCGACCCCGACTAACACCAGCACGCCGATCCCAACACAGACCGAGACACCCTGCAACCGGGCGGCATTCGTCAGTGATGTCTCCATACCGGACGGCACTTCACTCTCGCCGAACGAAAGCTTCACCAAGACCTGGCGCCTGAAGAACGCCGGGACCTGCACCTGGAACTCCAGCTACGCACTCGTCTTCGATGATGGCAATGCCATGAGCGGCCCGGCCTCCAAGGCGCTCACTGGCACCGTTGCCCCCGGCCAGACCGTCGACATCTCCGTGGACCTGAAAGCACCGGGCAGCGCGGGCAGCTACCGCGGCTACTGGCTGCTGCGTTCAGACGCCGGCATTCTGTTTGGTGTCGGCAGCAGCGGTGACGTCGCGTTCTGGGTCGATATTCAGGTCGGAAGCGGTGGAGACACGATCGTCTACAACTTCGTCAGCAGGTACTGCGACGCGCAGTGGGTCAGCGGCGCAGGCGTCCTGCCCTGTCCGGGCACGACCGGCGATGCGGAGGGCTTCATCGTCAAGGTCAACAATCCCAAGTTCGAAACTGGAGCGACCGATGATGAGCCAGCGCTCGAAACGCATCCCGAATGGGTCAACGGGGGCGTCATTACCGGCAAATTCCCGGCCTTCGACGTTGAAAGCGGCGACCACTTCAAGTCGGTTATCGGCTGCCTGTACAACGGCGCGGCCTGCGACGTGCGCTTCCAGCTTAATTACCGGGCCGATGGTGGCTCACTCCAGAACCTGGGCCAGTGGGACGAGGTTTACGATGGCGCGATCCGCAAGCTCGACATCGACCTGAGCTCGCTGGCCGGCAAATCGGTTGAATTCGTCCTTGCGGTCCAGGCTCACGGCGCACCCGCTCAGGACTGGGCATTCTGGCTCCTGCCGCGCATCGTGCGCTGACCGTTCCCGAATTCCGGTTGACGAACACAGGCGCCTGCAGCAGCAGGCGCCTTCTCTTTACCAGCGCCTCGCGGATCCAGGCACAGTAAGCTTGATAGAATGCTAGAATCAGGTGTTGCGAGAAGAGGAGAACGGTGATGGCCAAGAAGCCGAGGTTGTTCCTGATCGATGGACATGCGCTTGCCTACCGTACGTACTTCGCGCTGACCGGCGTTGGCGGTGGTTCGCGCTGGATCACGAAGTCCGGCGAACCGACGGCCGGCACATACGGCTTCACCTCCGTGCTGCTGCGTTTGCTGGATCAGGAGCAGCCGGAGTATCTCGCCGTCTCCTTCGACACCGGTAAAACCTTCCGTGACGACATCTACCCGGAGTACAAAGCGACGCGTGACAAAATGCCGGACGACCTGCGCCTGCAAATTGAACGCATACGCGAGGTGGTCAGCAGCTTCGGCATCCCCATTCTGGAAGCCGATGGCTTTGAAGCAGATGACGTGCTCGGCACGGTCGCCCATCAGGCAGCAGAAAAAGGGGTGGAAGTTGTCATCCTGACCGGTGACCGTGATCTGCTTCAGCTGGCGGCCGATAAAATCCTGATCCGTCTCTCGGGACAGAAACTCTCCGAAGCTGTCGACTACGGTCCGACGGAAGTGGAGCAGCGCTACAAGCTCGAGCCTTCCCAGCTAGTCGATCTGAAGGCGATGATGGGGGATTCGAGCGACAACATCCCGGGCGTGAAGGGCGTCGGGGAGAAGACCGCTGTCAAACTGCTCAAGCAGTACGGCACGCTCGACGGAATCTACGAACACATCGAAGAGGTCCCTTCTCGCTTTCAATCCAAACTGGTTGAGAACCGCGATACAGCCCTTTTGAGCCGCAAACTGGGCCGGATCGTTACCGATGTCCCGATCGAGTTCGATCTCGAAGCATGCCGGGCGGCAGGTTACGATCGGGACGCAGTCGGTGAACTCTTCCGGACGCTCGAATTCCGCTCGCTGATGGACCGCATTCCAGGCGCAGCCCAGGTGGAGAGCGGTTCCCAGATGAGCATGTTCGTGAGCAGTGAGCCGTCCGAGAGCAGCGCGCCGGAAGAGGTGATCACGGTAACGACCGCCGCCAGGCTCGATGCGCTTGCCTCCGAGCTCGATCAGGCTGAGGCGATCGCCTTCGATGTGGAGACGACCGGTACGGACCCGATGCGGGCTGATCTGGTGGGGATCTCGCTCGCCGTACGTCCCGGTGAGGGCTATTACATCCCAACCGGTCACACACCCGGGGCAGCGGGCAGCGAGCAGCTGCCGCTTGAAAAGGTTCTCGCTGCGATCCGTCCGGCGCTCACCAACCCCGAAATCCCCAAGATCGGCCACAACGTGAAATACGACTACATCATGCTGGCCCGGTATGGGCTCGAAGCCGCGCCGCTGGCCTTCGACACGATGCTCGCCGAATGGCTGTGTGATCCGGGATCCCGCAATCTGGGCTTGAAAAGCCTGGCTTGGGTTCGGCTTGGCCTGGAAATGACGGAAATCGAAGCGCTGATCGGCAGCGGAAAATCTCAGCGTTCGATGGCCGACGTACCGGTCGCCGAAGTGGCGCCCTACGCCGCCGCGGATGCCGAGGTTTGCCTGCGGCTGCGGCCAGAACTGGAACAGGAGCTGAGCAGCAAGGACCAGATCGAACTGTTTCGCGAGCTGGAGATGCCGCTCGTTCCAGTGCTGGCTGCGATGGAGCGCGCCGGGATCATGCTCGATGTCGATTTTCTTGGAAAACTGTCGGACCAGCTTACCGAGCGCCTGCACGCTATCGAGACCGAGATCTACGCACTGGTCGGCCATCCCTTCAATGTGAATTCCACACAGCAGCTCTCCCAGGTGTTGTTCGATGAACTCGGCCTCGAACCACCGGACAACGCACGCCGCACATCCTCTGGTTTTTATTCGACCGCTGCCTCTGTGCTGGATGAACTGCGCAGCTCGCATGAAATCGTGGAGTTGATCCTCGAGCAGCGCGAGCTGTCCAAACTCAAATCAACCTATACCGACGCCTTCCCCTCCCAGGTCAATCCGGAGACCGGGCGCGTACACACTTCATACAACCAAACCGGCTCGGTCACCGGCCGGCTGGCGTCATCTGACCCCAACTTGCAGAACATTCCGATCCGGACCGAACTCGGACGTGAGATCCGGCGGGCCTTCATCGCCGCACCCGGCCATGCCTTGCTGAGCGTGGACTACTCTCAGATCGAGCTGCGCATCGTAGCTCATATCTCAAAGGACAAGGCGATGATCGCCGCCTTCCTTGATGATCAGGATATTCATGCCGCCACGGCCGCCGCCGTCGAAGGCGTATCGATCGATGAGGTCACACCGGAAATGCGCCGGCATGCGAAGGCGATCAACTTTGGGCTCATCTACGGCATGAGCCCCTTTGGGCTGACGCGCACGACGGACTTAACGCTGGCGGAAGCCGAGAACTTCGTGAAATCCTATTTTGCGCGCTTCCCTGGTGTACAGACCTACCTGGAGCGGGTCCGCCAGCAGGTCGTGGAGGATGGCTATGTCTCGACGCTGCTTGGCCGCCGCCGCTACTTCCCCCAATTAACACGCGGCGCGACAGTTTCAGAAATCGCCCGGTCCCGGGCACTGCGCGAGGCGATCAACGCGCCGATTCAGGGCACCGCGGCGGACATCATCAAACTGGCCATGCTTCACCTTCCACCGGCGCTTGAAAAGGCCGGACTTGATGGACGCATGCTGCTCCAGGTTCACGACGAACTGGTGCTCGAATGCCCGCTCGATCAGCTGCAGGCTACGGCCCGAATCGTGCAAGAACGGATGCAGCAGGCATACAAGCTGGCCGTGCCGCTGAAGACTGATGCAAAAGCCGGCCCAAATTGGGCGGAAATGGAGCCGGTGGCTGCAAAGTAGGCCGCCGGCGAGTACCGACAGGGGAATCCAGGGCCAGGGCGAGGCCAAATCAGTTGTGCTATACTCGCCTCGCTACCCCAGGAATCCCGGATAGAAGCAAACATGAGCGACCGTCAAGAGCTCTTTGAAGAATCCATGCGCTTGGGACACTCGGCAGCCTGGGACCTGGAGTGGGACCGGGCGATCGAGTTCTACCGTAAAGCCCTGGCGCTCGTACCGGATCACCCCGGCGCGATGACCAGCCTTGGGCTGGCGCTGCTCGAATCGGAGAACTACAAAGAGGCGCTTGACGTCTACCAGCACGCGGCTACTCTAGCTCCCGAGAACCCGATCCCGGTCGAGAAGACCGCTGAAATCCTCGAGAAGATGGCTCAAACCAAGGCCGCCGTCGCTCAGCGTAAGGCGGCTGCCGAGATGCATCTCAAGCGCAGGGACGCCGATAAGGCGATCGACAACTGGCTGCACATCGCCCGCATGATGCCCAAGAATCTCAACAATCGCTCGCGCCTGGCGATGACCTTCGAACGCCTGGGCCGGAAACGAGAAGCTGTTTACGAGTACCTGGCGGTCGCCTCAATCCTTCAAGCAGCGAAGAAGCAGGAGCGTGCGGTCGAAGCCGCCCAGCGCGCACTGCGGATCATCCCGGGTGACAAAGAAGCGGCCCGGACGCTGCGCATGCTACAGCAGGGCAAGGAGCTTCCGGCACCTGCCGTACCGCGCGCGGTCACCGCTCCACTGCGCATGGACGACGTCAAGGAGTATCTGAAAACCGAAGAAGAAGAACCGACGGTGGATGTCGATAGCCAGCAGGCCGACCCGGAGTCTTCAGCCCAGACCCGGGCTCTGACGATCCTGGCCGGCCTGGTGTTCGAGGAGGGCGATGCGGCGGATGATGAGGATGATGCGCCGGTCGATATGAAGGAGCTCACCGAGGGCCGCATCAGCCGGGAACGAAAGTCGATCGGCCAGCCACAGATGATGCGCTACCTGGGACAGGCGATCGACCTGCAGACGCGCGGCAACAAGGCCCAGGCTGTGAAGGAATACGCACGCGCGATTGAAGCCGGTCTCGACCACCCGGCGGTGCATTACAACCTCGGCATCATGCTGAAGGGCATGGGCCAGAACGAGGAGGCGGCCCGCCACCTGGCGCTGTCCGTTGGGCATCCCGAACTCGAACTGGGAGCCAACCTGGCGCTGGGCCGGCTGGCGCGCATGCAGGGTGACGTTCGCGAGGCCGCCCGCTACCTGCTTCAGGCACTGCGTAAAGCCGATTCGCTCTCGGTGGATGAAGATCAATCCAGCCAGCTGACCCAGCTCTACGATACGATCCTGGCTTCTCAGGACGAGGGCGACGAAGAATCGCTCTCACAGATTGTCGAGAATACGCTCAGCTTCCTCAGCGGGCCAGAGTGGCTGAAACGCCTCCGCCAGGCCCGACAGCAGCTCGAAGGACAAGGCGAAGGCGCCACCATTGTGCCCATCGCCGATATGCTCGCTGTCGGCGGGACGGAACGCGTGCTGCAGGCGCTCAGCCGCATCGACGAGCTCGTCACGCAGGGGCTGTACGAGTCGGCGCTCGAGGACGCCATGCTTTCGCTCGATCACGTCCCCGGATACCTGGGGTTGCACATTCGCATGGCGGAGATCATGCTCCGCCAGGGCAACACATCCGGCGGGATGACCAAGCTGCGCACGGTCGCGCGCACCCATCGCGTACGGGGAGAGATCTCGCAAGCGGCGAATGTGTTCGCGCGTATCATCCAGCATTCGCCGATCGACATCAACGCACGCGAGCAGTTGATCGCCCTGCTCGCCCAGCAGGACCGCTCCGGTAAGGCGATCGAGCAGTATCTCGAACTGGCAGAGCTCTACCGCCAGATGGCAGAAATTGACAAGGCACGCAACACGCTCAGTGATGCCTACAACCTCGCCCAGCGTAGCACCGTCGACCAGGACTACATCATCCGCATTCTCGACCAGATGGGCGATCTCGATCTTTCCCGCCTGGATTGGCGCCAGGCGCTTGAGGATTACACGCTGGTATGCGAACTCGATCCCGTCAACGAAAAAGCCCGCCTGCACGTGATCGACCTCAACCTGCGGCTGGGCAAAGAGGAGGCAGCCGGCAAGGCTCTCGACATCCACCTTGAACAGCTGGTCAAGGACGGGCGAGCCTCCGAGGCGCTCGAGCTGCTGGAGGAACTGGCGCGCGAGCACCCGGGCAAGCAGGCGCTTCACGCCAGGCTGGCGGAAGCGTACCGTGCCGCTGGCAGGCGGGCGGACGCGATCGCCCAGTATGATGCCCTGGGCGAGATTCAGCTCGACGCTGGCCAGAGAGAAGAGGCGATTCAGACAATCTCAACGATCATTGGTTTGGATCCCCCGAACTTGAGCGGCTACGAAGAACTCTTGAAGAACCTCAAGGGCGGGAAATAGTGCCAGCGTCGACCGGTTTACGTTCTCATGCTCAATAACTTTCTCACCGAGATCAATTTCTTCTTTCAACGCTTCGACCTGCTGAGCCTGGTCGATGTGCTGCTGGTCACCCTGGTCGTATTCTTCTTGCTGCGCCTCCTGCGCGGCACTCAGGCGGTTGTGCTCCTGCGCGGCATGATCGTGCTCGTCATCACGATCGCCCTGCTCACAAGCTTGCTCAATCTGCCAGCGTTCAGCTGGCTGCTGCAGAACTCGCTGCCTGCCCTGCTGGTGGCGATCCCGGTTATTTTCGCGCCTGAGATCCGGCGCGGGCTTGAGCGCCTGGGACGGACCGGCGCCTGGTTCGGCCTCACCACGGAGCCAGACCAAATCGAGCACTTGATCGAGACAATTGGCGTGACCGCACAGCGCCTCTCAGACCGCCGGTATGGCGCGCTGATCGTCATCGAGCGCGAAGTCCCGCTCGACGAATACAAGGAGACCGGAGTCGATCTTAACGCGGAACTCACGCCCGAACTGCTGCTGCAGATCTTTCACATCAACACCCCGCTGCATGACGGCGCCGCAATCATCAGCGAGGGGCGCATCGCAGCCGCAGCCTGCGTCATGCCGCTTTCTTCCAGCGGAACCCTCACCCGCTCACCCGAACGCCAGATGGGGCTGCGACACCGCGCCGCCCTCGGTATCAGCGAAGTAAGCGATGCTGTCTCGGTCGTCGTTTCCGAGGAGACCGGCGGGATCTCGGTGACCCACAATGGACGCATCATCCGCCGTCTCGACCAGGCTCGGTTGCGCAACATCCTGACGGCTTTCTTCCGTCCCCGCACGGTTGGCCGCTTCCCGGCCTGGATCGAACGCTTCCTCACGCGTCAATCACGATTCCTCTCGCGGCCACCGAGGGAGGGATAGCATGCTGAACTGGATGCGCGAGAATGTCAGCACGCTGATCCTTTCCTTCATCCTGGCCTTGACGGCCTGGGTCGCCGCCGTGAGTCAGGAGGATCCGCTGCTCGAACAGCTCTTCCCCGAGCCGATCCCGATCAACTACAGCGGCTTGCAGGAGGGGTTGACCATCGTCGGAGCCCCGCCAGAAACAGCCCAGGTGACCCTGCGGGCGCCTGAGTCCGTCTGGCGCAGCCTCAACAGCCAGGACATCGAGATCACAGCCGACATGAGCAGCCTGGACGCCGGGATCCATCGCGTCGAACTCCAATGGGATGTGACCCGGCGCGCCACACAGGTCACCTCGATTGACCCGACGATCGTGACGCTGACCGTCGAAATGCTGTCCACGAAGCAGGTTGATGTGCGCGTCCAGACACGCGGCGAGGTCGCCTCCGGCTATCGGGCTGAACAGCCTGAACTGGATCGGGAGCAAGTCACGGTGACGGGACCCGCCTCGCTTGTCAGCGAGGTAACTGCGGCCGAGATCGTGATCGACCTGAACGGTCGCCAGCGTCCGGTCGACGCAGATTTCACGCTCAGGCTGGTCGACGCCCAGGACGATGCGGTCAGCGGCTTGCAAACCGATACCGACACGATCCACGTCACCATCGGCGTGACCAAGCTGGAGAACCTGGCCACCAAGCTGGTCATCCCGGTGGTCGTCGGACAGGACGCTCTGGAGGCTCAGGGCTATTACCGCATCACGCGCGTGAATGTGACTCCCAGCCAGGTGGCGGTCTTCTCTCCGGATCCGGCGGCTCTCGAGGCGCTGCCGGCATTTGTCCAGACCATGCCGATCGACGTGTCGCAGGAAACACACAGCATCGACCAGCGTGTCGACCTCGATCTTCCGGAGGGATTCTCACTCATTGGCGAGCAGAACGTGCGTGTACAAATCGATATCGAACCGGTCGAAACCTCGATCACGATCACGCGCAACGTCGAACTTGAGAATCTCGGCTTCGGGCTGTATGCCTACCCCTCTCCCGAATCGATCAATCTGATTCTCACCGGCCCAGCGGTGACCCTCGATGAACTCAAGCCAGCCGACATACACGTCGTGCTGGATATGGAAGGCCTGAGTCTCGGAAGCTATCAGCTCGAACCACAGGTGCAGGGCGTGCCCGAAGGAATTGCTTATCAACCGCCCACGCCGAATGTGATCGAGGTTTCGGTTACCGCCGTGCCGCGCCCCACACCGACTCCGATACCCACGCCCTGACCTCAATGGAACGCCCGGTCGTCGCCCTCGTCGGTCGCCCCAACGTCGGAAAATCGACTCTCTTCAACCGCCTGGCTGGTGAGCGGCTGGCAGTCGTCGATGACACGCCCGGCACCACGCGCGACCGCCTGGTCGCCGAAACCGAGTGGAATGGCGTGGTTTTCGATATCGTGGATACCGGGGGCATCGATCCGACCGACCTCAGCCGGCGGGAACCGCTCTCGATCGGGTCGAAAGACTACATCGAGCAGGTGCGCAAACAGGCGATCATGGCAGCCCGGGATGCCGATGCCGTGCTTTTCCTGGTGGATGTAGAAAGCGGCATCACCCCGGCCGATGAGGAGATCGCACAGATCCTGCGGCGACAGCAGCGGCGGGTGAAAGGCAAGGCGGAGCCTCCGATCCTGCTCGTGGTGAACCGCTGCGATAACAAAGCGCGCCGCGATCAGGCCGCTGAGTTCTACGGGTTGGGGATGGGCGATCCGGTCCCGGTTTCGGCCCTGCACGGGCGCGGCACAGGAGATTTGCTCGACCTGCTGATTACAGCGCTGGGCGAACCGCAGCCGGAAGGGACTGAGCCGGAAGATACCCTGCATGTCGCCATCGCCGGCCGGCCGAACGTCGGCAAATCAAGCCTGCTCAACCGTATCCTGGGCGAGGAACGCGTGCTCGTCTCGGAGATCCCCGGCACCACTCGCGACGCCGTTGATACCCGGATCACCCTTTACGAAACGCCGATCACGCTGATCGATACCGCCGGTATCCGCCGCCGTGGGAAGATCGAACCCGGGGTGGAGAAATACTCCGTCCTGCGTGCGCTCAAGGCGATCGACCGGGCCGATGTCGTGCTGCTGCTGATCGATGCCACACAGGGCATTATCGCCCAGGATACGCACATCGCCGGGCTCGTCGTCGACAAACTCAAATCTGTGGTGGTGCTGGTCAACAAGTGGGATGCGATCGAGAAGGACAGCTACACGATGCTCGATTTCAGCGACCGCGTGCGCCACGAACTCAACTTCATGGACTACGTCCCGATCCTGTTCATCTCCGCCAAGACCGGGCAGCGGGTGGAACAAGTGCTGCCGACAGCGCTTCAAGTGCAGGAAGAGCGGCTGCGGCGGATCTCAACCGGCGAACTCAACCGCATGCTCCAGGATGCCCTCAGTGAACACGCGCCGCCAGCCAGGAGCGGTAAGCGCTTGAAGTTCTTCTTTGCCTCCCAGGTCCGGGTGGACCCGCCGACTTTCCTGTTCCATGTCAACGACCCCCGGCTGGTCCATTTCACGTATAAACGCTACCTGGAAAACCAGCTGCGTGCGCGTTACGGCTTCCTCGGCACACCGCTGCGGCTCGTCTTCCGCCCCCGCTCGGAACGCGGCTCCAGGGTCTCCTGACCCCTGCATGCGCTCTGCGTGATATAATCGCGCATCGTGAACGAAAGCCCATTTCAACCGCCCCAACCTCCAGAGTGGGCCTCCCCCGACCCTCCTTCGCCCGGTCAACGTTTCCTGGGTTTCATGGGTGAGCTTTTTCAAACGGTGCTTGTCGCCGGCTTGCTGTTCCTGGCTGTCAATCTGCTCACGGCCCGGATACGGGTAGAGGGGATCAGCATGGAGCCATCCCTGCACGAAGGCCAATTCGTGGTCGTCAACCGGCTTGCCTATCGCTGGAGCCAGCCCGAACGCGGCGATATCATCGTATTCCACTTCCCGCTCAACCCGGAACGCCGGTTCATCAAGCGTGTGATCGGACTGCCGGGCGAGGAGGTCACCGTGCGCGCCGGCCAGGTTTATATCGACGGGGAACTGATCGACGAGCCCTATCTGACTGCCACCCCCCGCTACAGTGGTGATTGGACGCTCGGCCCGGACGAGATCTTCGTCCTGGGCGATAACCGCAATAATTCCTCCGACTCCCAGAATTGGGGCGCCCTCCCGATGGGGGAAATCATTGGGAAGGCAATCCTTGTCTACTGGCCGCCATCCGACGCGGGTCTGATCCCACATTACGACCTCGCCGCGGCTGGAGAATGACCAGCGTACCGCAGCCCGCACCGCCTGTTATGCTACAATCTGGACATCATTCCAGCGCAGTGTAATCCTATCGAGTCTGGCGCAAGCATGCCGCAAGCACGATATCAGGAGGGAAGACAGGCGCCTGGACATGCGCTGTTCCTGTGTCGGATGGTATGAGACAAACACCTGCCTATTCCTGCCCCGCATGCCAGCTTGGGCTGCTCCAGCCGGTTCGCTCGACCTTTTTCACGACGATCGCGGGCTGGCCGCTCTGCGCTCAGGATGTGCCGGCCTGGTCCTGTCCAGTTTGTGGCTACCAAGAATACGATCAGGGTGCGCTTTCCCGCCTGCTAAATCCCGCCTGGCCAGGCAGACAAAGAAGATCGGGCGCGACGCGGCAGCAGGCTGATCCGGACACCGCAGGAGCCAGCGCTTCCGAAAAGCACCACCGCCGTTCTTGAAATACGTTGCACGAGAAGGAAATTGAATGGCCGCCCCCTCAGATATCACTTCGACGCTGAATGTGCTCGTGATCGCTGACGTCGACTCGAATGCCCAGGCTATCGTTGAACGCATCCTGAAACCCGCCGGCTTCAACGCCTGGGTGCGGGGGAGTGAAGCCCCCACACCCGACGTGCTTGTCGTCGACATTACTCAGTTGCGTGGCGATCCCATGGCAAGCCTGCGCAACTACCGCGCCTCCGGGGATGGATCTCCGGCGATTGTGCTCGCAGCCCACTTCCCGCTCGCCAAATTGCGCGAGCTTTTCCGCATGGGCGTCCACGACTTCCTGCTCAAGCCCTACCGCCCGTCCGAGCTGTGCCAGGCGCTCACGGAGTTGGGCGAGAGTCGCTCGGCTCAAACCGACACGGCAGAACTGTCTGACCGCATGGAGCGGATGCGGGAACAGCTCCGGCGGCGGACGGAAGAGATCCGCATGCTGAGCGAGATCGGGCGCGTCGTCGTTGATCTGAGCGATCTGAACGAAATCCTGCGCAGCGTGGTCGAAGCTGCAGCGTTCGTCACCGATGCTGAGGAAGCCTCAATTTACCTGGCAGAGCCCGATGACCGCGAGCTCGTGCTGCGAGCGAGCAAACAGGCTGGCGAACGGCATGCCACGCTGCAGAAACTGCGCGTGACTGATACGCTCGTCGGGGAGGTCTATCACACCGGCAAGCCCGTACTGCGCCAGCCATCACTTGAGGCCGGCCCGGTCAAAGTGCAGACTGGCTTCCTGGTCCAATCGACTGTCAACGTGCCGCTGCGGGTGAAGGATTCCGTCGTCGGTGTGCTGGGAGTGTACAATCGGCTCGCTTCGCGTACATTTACAGAGCATCACCTGATACTGCTCATGGCACTTGCCGATTGGGCCGGCGTAGCGCTCGAACAGGCTTCGCTCAAACGCACCATCCGCACCCAACCGCTCAAACACGACGAGCCCCCTCCGACCAAGCCGAAGATCGGCGTATCCACGGACTTGATCGCCGGCGTCAAGCGCGTGACAGCGCTGCTCGAACTTGCACGCACGGATGTGGATCCAGCCCAACGCAAGACGATTGACGAAGCGCTGGCCCAACTTAACGCGCTGCAATCCGAACCGGTTGTGCATATTGACCCACAGCAAGCGGAGCAGATGGTTGACCTGCCAAAGCTGATCGCCGAGACGATAGAAACGATGCACACTGTCGCCCGGCAGAAAGGCTTGCTGCTGAACGCCGAACAGGCCGATCCGATCCCGCTTTTTCAGGGTGATAAGGAGAAAGTCCGCCAGGTGCTCGAAGCGTTGATCGCCGCCGCGATTCGCCGCACGAGCCGCGGCCGGGTGATCCTCGAGACCCACCGCTTTGAAGTGCTTCGCTCGCAGAGCGAGGAGTTCCCATTGACGGTGAACGTCGAGATGCATGACGGCGCCTGGGCTGCCGTGCGTGTCTCGGATTCGAGCCCCGGTCTCTCTCCAGACACCGTGCAGGCGATCACCGCTTCCGACACCGACCCATTCTCAGGATCAATGGGGCCGGGGCTCTCGATGGGCGAGATACGCATGATCGTCGAGAGCATGCGCGGCGTGATGTGGTACGAACACACGCCCGCCAGCACCTCGATCACATTCGCTCTGCCGATACAGGGTTGAGAGGCAACATGGCTAACCGATCCATCCCGGTTGAGATTTACACCACCAGCCACCGCATCCTCGGACGGTTGAATCCGAGTGCCAGTGGATTGTTCAGCTTCATGAACATCCCCACCACTTCGTACCTCGAGCTGGAAGGGGCGATGCTCATGCGGTTGCATAAGCCAGGGAAGCTGGTTGCCCGCTACCCAACGTTCTACGTCGTGAAAAACGAGATCGCAGCCGCACTGCTCAGCAATCGCAACCAGCTCGGACCGACAAGCTTCGCCCGCGGCGGCTATTCCACCACTGTGCCGCACTGGGTGCGCGTGGTCATGGGCGGCTATGAGCTGCGCGGCATCGTCGAAGCACCGGGGAAATTCAGTTTTGGCGGCTTGATGTTCGAGGGCGAACGGCTCTTCATTCCCATCTTCAACGCCGGCCTGCAGGCGATCCTGTTCCCGAACGTACATGCCGAAGCTCCGGCGATGCTCTTCAACCGCCGTATGGTCGACGGCATGGCACTGCTCTCGAAGGATGAAATTCCGGCCGGGGGCGAATCGACAGGGGCAAGCTAAGCGCGCTCAAGCTGGCCCGCATGTTGGCAAAGGGGGACTTCTGATCATGCGTATTTCAATCCGATCCGTCCATCACAATCTCTAGTTTCGCATCTCAGGATCGTCAAGGACGCAGATGCTTTTCTACCTGCTGTGCTCCTGTTGGATTCTGGGTCTTGTGGTGGGGCGCGCGCTGCCGCTCACTTTCCTGCAGTGGACGGCGCTGTGCGGGATCGCGTTTGCAGCTCTGCTTGTGTTCCGGAACATCAAGCTATATCGCTTGACGTTCGCCGCTCTGGCCATCGTGTTCGCCGGCGCGGTCCGGCTGCAGCTCCAGCTGCCCCAAATCAACGCAGAGCATGTTTCCTTCTACAACGACCTGCAATCTGAAGTCCGCCTTACGGGCGTGATCGCATCCGACCCGGAAGCGCGTGAGGGCTACACCAGGTTTCTGCTCAGCGTGGAGCGAATACGGATCCCCGAACTCGAACTAGCTGCCCCTGTGGACGGCCAGGTCCTCGTCTATGCCAGCCGGCTCACCGAATGGAAGTACGGGGATTGGGTGCGGGTGTACGGCGAGTTGGAAGAACCGCCCGGGGATCTGGATTTCGATTACGCCCGTGTTCTGGCCAATGAGGGTGTGTACAGCTGGATGCCCACCGCTGCGCTCAGCCTGCTCGAACACGACCATGGGAACCCGCTGCTGTCTGCGATCTACCGCCTGCGCGCTCATCTGCTGAGAGTGATCATGCGCATTTTCCCGGACCCCGAGGCGCAGCTCATGGCGGGCATCCTGCTGGGAGTCGAGGGTGGAATCTCGCGCTCGACCCGCGAAGCGTTCAACAGGACCGGCACCACTCACATCATTGCCATCTCGGGCTTCAACCTCACCCTGCTCGCTCAGGCCAGCATCAAGCTCAGCGGCCGATGGCTCGGCCGACGGCGTGGCGCAGCCGCGGCGATTGCGCTCATTCTAGCCTATACGATCATGGTCGGAGCCGATCCGCCGGTGGTGCGGGCTGCGATCATGGCTAGTTTCGGCTTGATCGCTGGGCAGCTCGGGCGTGTCAGCCAGGCCCTGCGCTCCCTGGCCCTAGCTGGTTTAGCCATGTCGCTGCTCAATCCCCTCTCGATCTACGAAGTTGGTTTTCAGCTCTCCTTCGCTGCCACGCTCGGCCTGATCCTTTACGCAGAACCGCTGCAGCACGCCCTTCAGCGTGTGCTCGAAAGCCTTACCAATCCAGAAAGCGCCGAGCGGGTCAGCCTGTTACTTGGCGAGTACGCGCTGTTTACGTTCGCCGCCCAGGTGACCACACTGCCGATCACGGCCACCGCCTTCCATCGCCTTTCACTGGTTGTGATCCCAGCGAATATCCTTGTGCTGCCGCTGCAGCCCGCCCTTATGCTCACCGGAGGCGTAGCCATGATCCTGGGAGCTGTATCTATGCCACTCGGCCAGGTTGCAGGTTGGGCTGCCTGGCCGTTTCCTGCCGCGACCATCAGCCTTGTGCAGGCTTGCTCCCGTCTTCCCTTCAGCTCGGTCTCCCTCGGTCTCGTGCCTTTTCTCTTTCCCGTTGTGTACTATGCCGGTCTGCTCGGGATAACGGCTGCGGTGAGATGGTTCCAAACCAGGCCGTGGCCCGCCCTGCGGCAGGTATACCGAAACCTGCAGGGTAAATTGGCGGCGATCCCGCTGCTGTCCATGTTTTTCATCCTCACGCTGCTCACCTGGCATGCTTATACCCGCCGGCCCGACGGCCGCCTGCATCTATGGCTGCTCGATGTCGGACAGGGTGAGGCGATTCTGATCCGCTCCCCGGGCGGCGGTTCGGTTCTGATCCATGGCGGAGTGAGCACACTGCGCCTGAGCGACCGGATGAGCCCCTACTTTTCCGTTTTCGACCACCAGGTTGACTGGTTGATCGCGGCGGGAAACGAATATCCGCAGATCGGCGGATTGGTCGGCATCGGCGAACGTTATCCGATCAAAAATGCGCTGCTTTACAGCAACCTGGAGGGAAGCGCTGCTGAACGCCTGGTGGAAGAACTCACCCATGCGGGCGTGCCTCTGACTGCAGCAGAGAGCGGGATGACTCTCGACATGGGCAGCGGCGCGAGTTTGAAGGTGCTCGATTCGGGCGTCCGTGGCCTTGCCCTATCGCTCGAGTACCATGCCTTCAGGACCTTGATCCTTCCCGGCGCCGAGCCCGAAATGCTCGCTCGTCTTGCCGGTCAGGGCATCCTGCAGCACTCGACTGCGGTTATCCTTCCGGCTTGTGGTGAGGCGCGCCTTGTTCCACCCGAATGGATCACGCAGCTCGATGGCGTGCTCCTGACCTCGTGCGGGGCCGATGAAAATCAGCCCCGGCTCGACGATTACAAAGGCACGCTGCTTCGCACTGACCTGCACGGTGATATCGAGCTGGAGAGCGATGGAACCAGACTCTGGGTGGAGGTCGCCCGCGAACCCTGATCGTTCTGTCCTCCCATCATTTTTCACCTACAATGGGTGCCAGAAACCACAACCCCAATCACATCTGGAAGGATGACATGAAGTCGACCAGCGTACCGACCCGCGATCAGATCCAAACCCGCTACAAGTGGAATCGAGAAAGCCTGTTCGAGAGTCCACAGGCCTGGGAAGCAGCCGTTGATCAAGCGCAGGCTGAGGTCGATTCATTCGCCGCTGACCATCCCGAGTTCGACAGAGATGCTGATACGCTTCTCAAGACACTCGACGATAATTTTGCCCTGCTCAATCGGGTCGAGCATGTTCTGCTCTATGCGGCACTCGAGTACAGTGTGGATAGCACCGATGACGCCGCCGCCGGGCGCAGCAGCCGGGCACGCAGCCTGCTTGCCAGAGCGCGTGCCGCAACCTCATTCCTTGAGCCCCGAATCCTCCAGATCAGCCGCGATACGCTTGAAGCGTGGATGAGCGAGATACCCGCCCTGGAGATTTACCGGCATTATCTCGAAAACCTCTTCCGGAAGGCGGAGCATTACCGCTCGGAGGAAATTGAGACCCTGATGGGGCTTGTCTCTGACCCCTTCGCGAGCGTCAGCAGCACGATGCGGGCGCTGACGGACAGCGATATGCAGTTCGGCGAGGCGCGCGCACGGGATGGCAGCCTGCATCCGGTCACACAGGGCACGGTCAATGGCATCCTCACCCAGTCCGATCGCGCCCTCCGGCAAGACGCCTGGGAGCGTTATTTCGACCAGTATGCCGGGCATAAACACACGCTGACCGGCAATCTGGAGGCTTCCACCAAGCAAGCCGTTTTCACCTCCCGGGTCCGCCACCATGAGTCGACGCTTGACGCTGCACTTTTCCCCTACGCCATCCCGACGAGCGTTTTTTTCAATCTGCTCGAGACCTTCCAGCGAAATCTCCCCATCTGGCATCGCTACTTCAAGCTGCGCAAGCAACTTCTCGGGGTTGAGCAGCTTGAGCTCTACGACGTATGGGCTCCGCTGACCGATACTCCTCCGACCGTGCCTTACGAGCAGGCGGTTGAGTGGATCTGCGCTGGATTGGCTCCGCTGGGAGAAGAGTACGTTGAAATAGCACGCCAGGGCGCCCTCGAAGAACGCTGGATCGATGTCCTGCCCAACCAGGGCAAGCGGCAGGGCGCGTTCTCGTGGGGCTCGCCGGGGACGCACCCATTCATCGTGTTAAGTTACGACGACACCCTCTTTCGTATGAGCACGCTGGCGCATGAGCTCGGTCATTCGATGCACAGCTACCTGGCCTGGCATAGCCAACCGCTCGTGTACTGCGACTACTCGCTCTTCGTCGCCGAAGTCGCCTCGAATATGCACCAGGCACTGGTGCGATCCTATTTGTTCGAGACGCAGCCCGATCCAGCCTTCCAGATCGCCTTAATCGAGGAGGCCCTTTCGAACTTCCACCGCTACCTGCTGCAGATGCCAACCCTCGCTCGCTTTGAACTCCAGATGCACCAGGATATCGAGGCCGGTCGCGGCCTCACAGTGGAGACGATGATCGATCGGATGACAAACCTACTGTCTGAGGCTTATGGCGAGGCAATGCACATCGACCGCACAAGGGCAGGTATGACCTGGGCTACCTTTGGGCACCTGTATGTGCATTTCTATGTTTTCCAGTACTCGACCGGAATTGCCGCAGCTCAAGCGCTTGCGAAACGTGTGATCGCAAACGAGCCCGGCGCGCGCCAGGGCTATCTCGAGTTCTTGCGTGCGGGCAGTTCGCTCCATCCGCTTCAAGCCCTCAAGCTGGCTGGTATTGATCTGAGCTCGCCGGAGCCGATTGAAGAGGCTTTTCAGGTTCTCGAAGCGATGATTGACCGTCTTGAGAGGCTGACCACATAATGCATGCAGCGGTTGCCGGGCAGAATGCCCCATTCATCGTACGAGCATGAAGCTCACGATGAGAATTCCGTTGTAAATACTGTGGGAATGCGAGATGAGGCGCCACCCTTCCTCGCCATAATTGCCCATGCGCTCCATGAGCTGCTGCTCGAGAAGATTGAAAGCTTCCCGCACCTCGGGAACCTGCTCGCTCATCGTCTCAACAACACCGCGCATTTTCAAGCGCCGTGTGAGAATGAATGACTTGTACTCCGGGCTCGGGGTCTGCATCGTACCTCCCTCCGGGATGTCACTCCCCGCCTGAATCCCTCTCAATAAGTGCACCGGGCCGTGTGGGCCAGCCAGCCCTGCGTAGCCTGGCCAGCCCACACGCGCAGCGAGGCGAACTGTTCGCTGCAAGAGGCGTGCCTGGGGTGGACCACATAGAGTGCAGAGCCGCCTTTTCTCCACGAGCAGGGAGCGGGCAGCTGGCCCGCTCCCTGCTCCACTTTGAACCCAGCCGCGTCATAGACAACGGCTGTGGATCACAGCTTTCTCGCCTGCAGAGGCGGGATTAAGGTCGCGATCCTTTCAGCGCAAGTGCCAGCCTCATCCCACAGGCCTTCGAGATCGCGTCAAGACCGCGCAGCGAGATCGCCGTCCGCTCTCCGCGCTGCAGCGCGAGGAACATGGAACGGTCGATCTCCTCTGGGCAGCCTGCTTCACGCAGCAGGTCAGCCAGCCGCTGGCGGTTTTCATCATTCAACAGGAATTCTGCCATCTTCTCACCCTAAGGCACTGTCCGGGCATGTCCTCTCGCTTGTTGCAAGCTTCGTGCCCACCCGGGCTTGCCCTGATCTATGGGGCCGCTACAATTCAACTGTTGCGGTGAACACATAGCCGGTCAGGGAGCGTGCGCGCAGAGTTCTACCTGCATCGCTTCCGTTCATCGAGTGTTCTCATCCATAGCGGCGCAGAGCCGTTGATGAATTCGAAGCCAAAGGGATTCCGATGAAGCGAGAGCTACGCGGGTTGAAACGGCAGGCGATCGGGCTCGATTTCAACCTCTATCGAACCGAAGTCCCCATCCGGGGCGTATCCGATTCCTACCTGAGTGTGGTTGACATCTGGCCGGAAGGCGTCGAACGCACGATGCTGTTCGTGCACGGATATGCTGGCGTGGCCGAAACCTGGGAGTACCAGATCAATCACTTCATGCAGTTTGCGCGCGTGATCGCGCCGGATTTGAGAGGACATGGCCAGAGCGACGCCCCCTTCACGCAATACACGATGGACGAGCTGGTCGAAGACCTTGAGACGATCAGCGTTGAGCTCGAACTGCCGGAGAAATTCACGCTCGTCGGCCACTCCTTCGGCGGGTCGATCTGCATCGAATATGCCGCCCGACACCCCGATCGGCTCGATCATCTGGTCCTGCTGACGACAGCCGGCGAATATCCATTACCGCGAGCAGCTCAGCTGCTGTCCCGCGTCCCGACGGCTGCGTTCCGGCCGCTATGGCGCTTCCGGCCCCGCTGGAACGCCGAAGTGCATGTCATGAAGCGCATGATGCTCAACAACCTGCGCAAGTGGCGGGGCTGGGATTCGATGGCGCGCATTAAGACCCCCACGCTCATCATCACCGGTGAACGCGACCGTTATTTCCCAAAATCAGTCTATCAACGCGTGATCGATACGATACCGGGTGCCGAGGTGATCGATATCGGGGCTTCGAAGCATAAAGTGCAGCTTGAACGCCATCAGGCTGTCAACCGGGCGATCGAACGCTTCGTGCTCGGGGGCGAGCAAGGCCACCGCTACAGCTGGCGCGATCCATCACTCACACCGTCAGCACAACCCATGCGCCCGTGGCTGCGGAGCTACGGTAAGTACACTCCTTTCACCATTCCTATTCCGCGCCGCCCGCTGCACCGCTTCCTCGAGGTGTCCGCTGACTGGCTGCCGAAACGCACGGCGACTGTCTTCTATGGCTCCAAGCTTACCTACCAGCAACTTGACCGCCAGGCGAACCAGTTCGCTCACGCCCTGCACGGTCTCGGCGTTGCTCCGGGCGACCGTGTCATGATTGTGTTGCCGAACATGCCGCAGCTTATCGTGGCTTATTACGCCACGCTAAAGATCGGCGGGGTGGTTGTCATGCCCAATCCGGATGCTTCAGCTGAAGGTATCCTCGAGCAGGTCCGCTCAACGGATGCGCGCGTGCTTGTGACTTTGAATGAATTCGCCGAGCTCGCCGAACATGTGACACAGAAGACGAACACCAAAGTTGTGCTGACCTCGCTCAGGCAAGCTGTATCAGCCCGGACGCACCGGCAGTTGCTGCTTCGCTGGCAGGCGGCCGGACTGGAGCCGGTTGATAGGCCGGCGAGCGTTTCCCGGGGGCAAGCCATGGATCGCCTGATGATGGATGCTTCATGGGAGTCGCCGGCCGTGGATGTCCGTCCCGAAGATCCGGCCGCGATCCTCTTCACCAGCGGTACAACCGATGAACCGAAAGGGGTCTGCCTCTCGCACGCCAACCTCGTCGCCAACGCCCTGCAGACGCGCCACTGGATCCCCGACCTGCACATGGGCGAAGAGACATTCCTGGCCGTTATCCCGCTCACTCACAGCTATGGCATGACGAGCGCGATGAATATTCCCATCGCCATGGCAGCGACGATCGTGCTACTTTCTGTCTTCGAACTCGATCAGGTTCTCAAGAATATCAAGGCCCATAAACCGACCATCTTTCCAGGCGTCCCTGCCATCTACACCGCACTCAACCAGGCGCCGAATGTCCGCGATTACGGCCTCGAATCAATCAAGGCCTGCATCAGCGGCGCAGCGCCGCTGCCGATCGAAGTGCAGGAGAAATTCGAAAAACTCACCCACGGCCGGCTGGTTGAAGGCTACGGCTTGACCGAAGCCTCGCCGGTGACCCATGCTTATCCATTCGATGGACCGGACAAACCCGGCTCGATGGGCATTCCCATTCCCAACACCGATGCCCGCATCGTCGATCTCGTGACGGGCGAGGATGTCGCCCCGGGACAGATCGGCGAACTGCTCGTCCGCGGGCCTCAAGTGATGCAGGGTTACTGGCAGGGAGTCGGTCGCGAGCCGGGCAAATCATCGCTCGAAGAGGGCTGGCTGTACACAGGCGATGTTGCTGTGATGGATCCCGAGGGTTTCTTTACGATCATCAGCCGTAAACGCGATACGATCATGGCTGGCAGCTACAGCGTGTACCCCAGGGATGTGGAGGAAGTGCTCTACGAAAACAGCAAAGTGCTCGAAGTGGCGGTCGTCGGCGTCCAGACAGGGGATGGTGACGAACGCGTGAAGGCCTTTGTCGTCCCCCGTCCGGGAACCGATCTTTCGAAGGAGGAACTGCTGGAACTGTGCCGCCGGCGCCTCGAACCCTATGCTGTCCCCTGGGAAATTGAGTTCCGCAGTGAGTTGCCGAAGTCGTTTGTCGGCAAAGTGTTGCGCCGCATGCTTGTCGAAAGCACGGAATGACCTGCAGGAGATCACTGCCGACGAATGAACCGATTTGCCTGTTCCACTTCCATTCCGGGCGAATTACAATGGTAGGGTCTTGATGCGGCGACGGTGGCTCATGGGAATGCTCCTGGGCCTGATCCTCGCCTGTGCTGGGTCGATATTGATGCTTCAACCACGCTGGATTTTGCGGCAGCTCAATGGCTATTCGAACAAAGTGCTGTATTCCGTGGAGACGGACCTGCCTCTGATCGCGCTCACGATCGACGATGGGCCCGATCCAGAGACAACCGGCCAGATCCTCGATGTCCTGGCGAAGTACGACGCCTCGGCGACCTTCTTCATATTGGCGGAAAACGTCCCAGGCAATGAGGGGCTGCTCGAGAGGATGATCCGGGAGGGTCACGAAATCGGAAACCACATGATCACGGACAAGGCGAGCATCCACCTCTCGAGCTCAGAGTTTGAGCGCCGGCTGCTGGTCGCAAGAGAAACACTGGCTGCCTTCGCCGATACGACCTGGTTCAGGCCTGGATCGGGCTGGTACAACAAGTCGATGCTGAGCATCCTCTCCCAGTATGGCTACCATACTGTGCTGGGCTCGATCTATCCATGGGATGCCCATCTGCCGTCCTCACGCTTTGCCGCACGCTACATCCTGCGCCGCGCCTTCCCGGGTGCAGTGATCGTCCTGCATGACGTCGATGCGCGCGGAAGCCGCACCGTTCAAACACTTGAGACCGTCCTGCCCGAACTCAAACAGGGCGGCTTTCGCATCGTCACCCTGACCGAACTCACGCACGCCGCAGCTCCATTGGAAGAGTGAACCTGACGCCGGCAGCCAGATATTTACATTCAAGGAGTGCAGCCATGACGGACTCAGCCTACCGCAAGCTCGCTCAACGCCTGGATGAACTACCGGAGGGTTTTCCCCCAACAGAGGATGGCGCTGAACTTCGATTGCTGGAAACCATCTTCACTCCGCAGGAAGCCTCCCTGGCTGCCGAACTCCACCTTGGGCTTGAGGGATCGGAAGCCATCGCAAGCCGCCTCGGCCAACCCGCTGATACCGTGCGCGATACGCTGCGCAGCATGGCGAAACGAGGACTGATCGAAGCCGGCCGGACCGAAGGGGGTCTCGGCTTCGGGCTGATGCCGTTCGTCGTCGGGATCTATGAGGCGCAGGCGGGGCGGATCGACCAGGAACTCGCCGCGCGTTTCGAAGCCTACTACAAGCAGAGTTTCGTCGAGACGGTGCGCGTCGAGCCCTCCTTCCACCGCGTCCTGCCAGTCCAGGAGACAATTGGCGTCGAGATGGAAGTCCGACCATTTGAAAGCATCGCTGAGCTCGTCGATCAAGCCCAGGCCTGGGGAGTTGTCGACTGCATCTGCCGGAAACAAAAGCAGCTCATTGGTGAGGGCTGCGAGCACCCGCTGGATGTTTGCATGGTGCTCAGCCCGACAAAGGGCGCCTTTGACGCAAGCAGCTCGATCCGCACTTTGGATCGCGAGGGCGCACATGCAACACTGCAGCGAGCGGCTGAGGCCGGCCTGGTACATACCGTCGGCAACCGGCAGGAAGGCCATTGGTACATCTGCAACTGCTGCACATGTTCATGCGGAATTCTGCGCGGCTTGAAGGAATTCGGCGTCGCGAACGTTGTCGCACGTTCCCCGTTCGTGAACACGATCGAGGAAACGCTTTGCGTTGGCTGCGAGCTGTGCGTGGAGTGGTGCCAGTTCGACGCGCTCACCCATGACGATATCGCCGCTGTCGACGCCGATAAATGCGTCGGATGCGGCGTGTGCGTCATGCATTGCCCGGAAGGGGCCATGGAGCTCATCCGCCGCCCGACCGGAGAGTATCCAATCCCGCCCACGACCCTCGACGATTGGCGCCTCGACCGGGCTCACGCCCGGGGTATTGACCTCGATACGGTGCTCTAATCAAGCATGTCCGGTATCGCTGCAGGCCTGCAGATCCCCGGCCGCGCCCGCCCCTATCTCATGGCGCACCGCGGCAACCGCGCGCTGTTTCCCGAAAACACCTTTTCAGCTTTCAAGCGGGCTGTCACCGACGGCGCGGATATCCTCGAAACCGATCTGCATCTAACGCACGACCAGGAAATTGCCTGCATCCACGATGGGACCGTGGACCGCACAACGGACGGCACGGGAGCGGTGTCTTCGTTCTCCCTGCAGGAACTGCGCAGCTTGAACGCAGCTGCCTCCCATCCCGATCTGCCAGCCGAACCTATCCCAACTTTGGAAGAGCTTGCTGCGTGGCTTCCAGCGGACACGGGTCTGGCGCTGGAGTTGAAGACGGATCGCTTCCTCGAACCACAGGTGGTCGAGCATCTGGTGGCGCTCCTGCACCGGACGGGGATCTACGATCGGACCATCCTGCTCTCCTTCAGCCTCGCGCGGCTGAAGGCGGCTGCAACGCTGGATTCCAATCTTCCCATTGGCTGGATTACGCTGAGCAGGATCTGGCCTCTTTCCGGCGTTGCGATGCTCGGTCCCTTCTGGCCTCTGCTGATGCTCAATCCATTCTTCGTGTTCACGGCGCACCGCCGGGGGCAGTTCGTCGCTCCGCTCGATCCAGCGCCCGAGCCGCGCCTGAAGTATTATCAGCGCCTTGGTTGCGATGCCATCCTGAGCGATCACCCGCACCTTACCGCCCCCGCGCTTGCAGCCCTGCGGGCGAAATGGCGCTGAACATACACCATGAGATACGTCTGGCACCTTGCATCCGCATCCACCCATAGATTCGAGCGTGGAGAGTTTCATGCCGGTTGACAGCTTTAAATTCCTGCCCCGCATCATCGCCGCGTTTTATCAAACGATTGAAGTGCAACCCTACACCGACATTCCCTGGACACCGCTGTCAAAGCCGGTCGAGGCATGCACCTTCGGATTGGTGACATCTGCCGGGCTGTATGATCGCGCCCGGGGGAAACCATTCGATGTCGAGAAGGAGAAGCGCCGCCCCACCTGGGGAGATCCGACCTTCCGAAAGCTGCCCCCTGCCAGTCGCTTGAATGACATCGGCGTCAGCCATCTACACCTCAACGTTCAGGACATCGAGCGCGATGTGAACATCGTTTATCCGATCGAACGCCTGCAGGAAATGGCACGGTCGGGCGTCATTGGTGCTGTAACAGATGAAAACTACTCCTTCATGGGGTACCAGGGCTTTCCTCCTGATACTTCAGCCTGGGAGAACCAGCATGGACCAGCGGTCGCCAGGGCATTCCTCAACGCCGGGGTCCACTGTGTGATCCTCACGCCCGCCTGACCAGATTGTGCGATCAACGTGCCCGTGCTGGCACGTTCACTGGAAGCATCCGGGCTGAGCACGGTTCTTGTCACCATGATGCCCTACTGGGCGGAAAAGGCAGGCGTACCGCGCACGCTCGGGGTTGAGTTTCCCTTCGGGCACACGCTCGGAGCGGCTGGCGATGCTGCACAGCAGACGCGCGTGCTCATGCAGGCGCTGGACCTGCTGCAAAAAGCCCACCGGCCCGGGGTGGTCTGGCACAGTGATGAAGTATGGTCAGAACCGGTGGAGCAGGCGATACGGAACTGGCAGCCTGCAGAACCATCTCCTATCATCACTGAACTCAAGCCGCGGATCCGAGAGCTGCTTCGGTCCAGGCGTAAAGGATAACTCTACACCCGACATTCCTGGTCGGATCGAAGTCACGAATCCGTCAAATTCAGGAGTCAATTATGCGCCCCTTGGAAGTTACATTGCTGGTCGTTCTCGGCTTTGAGATCCTGCGAATGATCCTGGGCAGGCCCTTCCTGCTTAAATCCATTCCCGTCGTGCCTGCTCTTGCCGTCGCGCTCAGCGTTCTGCAAATTTCCGTGGAAGGATATCGATGGCAGATGGTCCCAGCTTATGTGCTGGCGATCCTGTTCTTCACGACCGGAATGCGGCGATCTTCTGTCACGCAAAAACATGGTTGGCGGCAATGGGTTCCTGTTGGTCTTGCCCTGCTTGCGCTGGTGCTGGCGGTCGGTTTGCCGGCGCTGCTGCCGGTGCCGCAGCTCGATGACCCAGGCGGCGCGTTCAGCGTAGGAACGGCGACGCTCCACCTGGTTGACGAGAGCCGCCAGGATCCATACGCACCGGAGCCCGGGCAGGCCCGCGAATTGATGCTCCAGATCTGGTATCCGGCTGAGCCAGGTACCGGCGAAGGGCAGGCACCGTGGATGGAATCGGCCGATCTCGTCGCGCCCGCGATTGCAGATTGGTTGAGCCTTCCACCATTCTTCCTCGACCATCTGACGCTGGCCGTATCGCCGGCTGAGCTGAATGCGGCGCTCCCCACCGGTACGGATCGCTACCCGGTGATCCTGTTTTCGCACGGTTACGGCGGATTCCGGGCTCAGAACAGCAATCAGGCGATAGAGCTGGCCAGCCATGGCTATATCGTCGCCGCCGTCGAGCATACCTATGGCGCGGTCGTCACGGTTTTCCCGGATGGGCGCGTCGCTTATCACAACCCGGATACCCTGCCGGAAGGACTGAGTGATGCGGACAACCTGCGGGCAGCCCGCCTGCTGGGCGATCAATGGGCGGAGGATTTGCGCTTCGCACTCGATAGGCTCGAGCAGCTCGACCGGGGCACGCAGGTCAGCCGCTTTGCAGGCCGGCTGGATTTGGAACGCGTCGCAGCCATGGGCCACTCAACGGGTGGAGGCGCGGCGATCGAATTCTGCCACCGGGACGCACGCTGCACGGCTGTACTCGGCATGGATCCCTACATGAAACCGGTTGCAGAATCCACGCTTGAGGATGGATTGGCAAAGCCCGGCTTGTATCTCTTCAGCGAGAGTTGGGCTTCCGGCAGGGACCTGGATGCCTTCGACCGTTTCTATGCCGCTTCGAGTGGCATGGCCTGGCGCGGCTCGATCGCAGGCACGGCTCACTACGATTTTAGCGACCTGCCGCTGCTCAGTCCGCTGGCACCGGCCATTGGCTTGAAAGGTCCGATCCCTGGCTCTACGGTGGTAGAGATCATCAACACCCTCAGCCTGGCCTTCTTCGACCAGACGCTTCTGGCTCGGCCTTCCGGGATCCTTCAGGGCGAAGGGAATCCATTCACCGAGCTTCAGCTGGAACGCAACTTCCAATAACCAGCCCTTGAGCCAGCTGCAGCGTTCGTGGATTTGTTAACATACCGGACGCACGTTCGAGTTTTTGGTTCTTGTCTGGTAGAGGTATCATGGGCCGGAACATGAAAACCCATCCAGCGATCAGGAATGACGAATGAACCCGACTTCAAACCCCATCACCCATCTTCGCTACACGACGCTTGTGGCGCTTCTGCTCCTCGCTGGCCTATTCCTGCTGCCTTCCTGCCAGCCTGCGCCCGAGACGCCTGCTCCACCCTCGCAACCGGAAGCTTTAATCAGTGAAGTGCTGGCTGGCGTCGAAGGCGACAACCTCTATGAATACATCGAGCTCTACAATCCCGGCAGTGAACGCCAGGACATCTACGGCTGGTCGCTCGAATATCAATTGAACGCCGGGGGAGAGACGATTCCACTCTATGTCTGGCAAAGCCCCGCTTCCATCCCACCGCATGGACACCTGCTGCTGGTCCATCGTGGATTCGACGTCGGAGTCCAGGCAGACGGATATTTCGACCAGGCGTTGAACCTGTCCCGTGGCGGCCTGCGCTTGCTCGATGCCGAAGGTCTCGAGCGGGATGCCCTAGGCTGGGGGGAGGCGCCGGCAGGATTCTTCGAAGGCAATCCTGCACCTGAATTGGACGACGGCATCTCCTTGGAACGCAATCCTGGCGGTCCTGCCGGCAACGGGCAGAATCAAGGCGACAACCTGGCCGATTTCATGCTGCAAACCAGGCCGGTCCCACAGAACAGCGGAAGCCCGGGCACGCCAGATCTCGGGGTCGCTTTCCAGCTTGAGCTGCAATCGCCCGAGACGCTGGCTCCAGGCGATGAATTCGAACTCAGCCTCACGCTGCGAAACAACGGTCAGGCTGATCTCACCGACCTGACACTGCAGCTCCCGCTTCCCGAAGATCTCGAGGTTCAGAAACGTCCGAACGGAGTCGTCCTCACGGAGGGTCTGGCGACGTGGAACAGCGGCGAACTGCCTGCCGGTTCCGAACAAACCTGGACCTTCGAATTGAGGGCTCCCTGGACGTACCTGACTTTCATCCTGCGCGATGTATTCGCCCGGAGTGAGACGGGCGAATACGCATACGCCGAACCGGCCTGGATTCAGGTCAAGGAAGGCGTAATTCCGGTGAATGTGGCGCGTGATCTGGTCGATTCGCAGGTCATGGTGGAAGGCATCGCGACCATGTACACGGGGGGCTATTTCGCTGGCTCAGGCAACGTCAAATTCTATATGGAAGACGATACTGCCGGAGTGCAGGTTTGGGTTCCGTCCGGCGAAGGAAGCCTGCAGGTCGAGGTCGGAGACAGGGTGCGTGTCACGGGAGAAATGCAGATCTACCGCAACGC
This sequence comes from Anaerolineales bacterium, assembly GCA_037379555.1. Classification (GTDB taxonomy): domain Bacteria; phylum Chloroflexota; class Anaerolineae; order Anaerolineales; family E44-bin32; genus E44-bin32. Next base: position 42,608 of record JARRJK010000002.1, read on the forward strand.
GCGCGAACTGGTCGCTTCACCAGAGACAGTCGGGGTGCTCGAGAAGGGCCCCGGCCCCGAAGGATTTCCGGCTACGATCCAGCAAGCGAGTCAGGATAGCGAGACGCTGCCCGGCCGCCTGATCTCGCTCGAGGGAACCGCCACCCGGATTGAGGAGTTCAGCTACAGCTACGAAGTCGACCTGAGCGACGCCGCCGGAAATCTGATCACCCTGTACGTCGACAAGCTGACCGGCATCAACGTCGAGCCGCTTGAAATCGGCCGCGAATACCGGGCGACCGGGATCCTCGAAATAACCGACACGGAGAATCAACTCTATCCACGCTTCGTGGGTGATATCGAAGAAATCTATCCCAAAGAGATCCTGCTGACAGCCGACGCGCCGCTGACCGTCCAGCCCGGCGAGATCTTCACGCTCACGCTGAAAGCGTCCAACTACACTGATGTTGAGCAAACGGACCTTGAGCTTGTTTTGCCCTGGCCGCAACCCAGCCTGACCCTGATCGAAAACATGGATAAAGGGGTGCTCGATAGCTCGTCGATGCGCTGGCGGCTTCCGGCGCTCGAGCCAGGAGGAGACAGCGCCTCGGTGCAACTGCGGGTGCGGCCTGCAGCTGGCGAGTTCGTGAGCGTAATTGGAGCGAGCATTCTGGATGCAGAGGGCGAGCTCCTATCCGAAGGAAGCGTGCTGCGGGTATTCCTCGGCCAGGAGATCCCGATCTGGGCGCTGCAGGGCACAGGAGACAGCACACCGTATAAACTCAAATCGGTGACAACCTCAGGCATCGTCACCGGTGCCTTCCCCGGCCTGAGCGGATTCTGGATCCAGAATCGTGAACCAGATGATGAGCGCGCCAGCTCCGAAGGGCTGTACGTCAGCTGCGGTGAGGACGAGACGCTCACGGTGCAGCCGGGAGATTGGATCCAGATCACAGGCGTCATGCGTGAGATCGCCTCCCAGACCCAGCTGGCGCCGCAGGATTGCAGCCAATACCTGCGGCTCGCAACCGGCCTGTCCCTGCCCGATGGCCAGCCACTTGACCCACCAGCCGACCCCGGCGCCGCACAAGCCTACTACGAGTCGCTGGAGGGCATGCTCGTTGAGCTGAATCAACCGGCACTCGTCGTCGGACCCACCTCGAGATTCGGTGAGACATTCCTGGTGCTGGAAAAGCATGGGGTCACGCGCCTGTTTCGAGGCGACCCAATGGGATACATCATCGTCATCGATGACGGCTCTTCGGAAACCTTCGAGGACAGGTCCGGTCAGCAGGTCGCACTGGCAAGCGGCGACCGCGTGCTCCACGCAAGCGGTCCTCTCGCATATACCTTCGGCGCCTATAAGATCGAACCGATCCTCACCCCGGATGCTGAGCCCGGTCCCCCAGCGGTGATTCCGGACCTTATCCCTGCTGGGGCAGATGAGTTCAGCATCATGACCTGGAATGTAGAGAATCTTTTCGATATCCTCGCCCCTCATCCGAGCAGCCCGCCCCGTCCGCGCAAGGCGGAGTACGACCGCGACCTGATAAAGATCGCCAACACGATTGAGGCAGCCGGCGGACCGACGGTCGTGGCCCTGCAGGAGGTTGAGAATCTCGGGATTCTCGAAGATCTTGTCGGCCTCGATCTCCTGGCACCCTATCACTATCAGCCCTACCTGCTCGAGGGCACGGACAGCCGGGGGATCGATGTCGGCTATCTGGTCCGCACAGACCGGGTTGACGTGCTGGAGGTCACCCAATTCCCGGCGCCTGGAGGCCTGACCAGCCGGCCGCCGCTGATGCTGCGGGTGCGCTTCCGCGAGCATGCAGGCGAGCTGGTCCTGTTCAACAACCATTTCCTCTCGATGTCGGGCGGCGAGGCCGCGACCGAACCACGCCGTACGGCCCAGGCAGCCTGGAACGCCGATCTGGCGGCGGATATCCTGGCCGAGAATCCAGCGGCATGGGTGGGCGTGCTGGGCGACTTGAACTCGTATTACGGGAGCCTTCCTATCGAAACATTACGGCAGGCTGGATTGAATCACGTGTTCGATATCCTGCCGGAGGATGAACGCTACACGTATATCTACCTCGGGGTCTCCCAAACGCTTGACCACATCATGGTCAGCGATGGTCTCTGGCAGCAGCTCGAATCCACTCTCATCCTGCACCTGGATGCCGATCAACCGCTGCCCACGCCGGAGGACAGCTCACCACTGCATGCATCCGATCACGACCCGGTGATCGCCACCTTCAGCCTCCCGTAAAGACGCGTAGGGGCACGATAAATCGTGCCCCTACAAATCGAATTATCCGAAATCGCGAGAATTCAAACGTCCTGCAATCGATCGCGTGCGTCGACCGCCTGGCCGAAGGCGGCTCCAAAGAAGGTCAGGATCACGGCCGCTCCGATACCGGCGATATTCACCCATTCCGTATGCACGAAGTACGGCAGGACAATGACCACCCCAATACCGAGCAGCATCCCGGCCAGCGTCCAGGTAATGACTTTCGGAACATCCGTGAAGATCCTCGAAAGCTTGAAGGGCTCGCGGCTGGCGCGGCGCTTGGTCGCAACCTGGCGCTGGATCTTCTCCTGCTTCTGCCCCGGATCGCGCAGCGAGATCTGCCGATCGCGCAGCCTCCGCAGTCGCTCGACATCATCTTCGTGGCTCATGTGATCCTCCGAGTCAGTCCAGCTTCGATTGTATGCGAGGAAATCCGTCTGGAAAACTACCCGCACAGGCTAATGGATCAGATCTGCCTGATCCTTGATCGCCCCACGCTGTGTGAGAACTCGGTCTGAAGCCGGATCCCGCTCCGGGGGCGGGTCAGTTCTGACCAAGCGCACGGCGCAAACCTTGTAATCCGGGATCTTCGCTCGTTCATCGACCCGGTCGAGGGTGAGCAGGTTCGCGGCCGCTTCGGCGAAGTGGAAGGGAATGAAGACCAGCCCGCGCGGCGACCGGGCGGAGACAAGTGCCCGGAGTGTAATCGCGCCGCGGCGTGAGCTGACCTCCACCCAATCGCCGGTCTTGAGACCCAGTTCAAGGGCGTCGGCCGGGTGGATTTCAACCGTCGCTTCAGGCCAGATGCGGTCGAGCGTGGAATGCCGACTCAGTGTGCCGCCGTGCCAGTGGTAGAGCACACGTCCCGTCGAAAGGATGAAGGGGTATTCGTCATCCGGCAGTTCGCTACGAGTGCCATAGTCCAGCGGCCAGAATTTGCCACGCCCGCGCGGAAAGCTCTCGGAGAACAGGTAGGGCGTGCCGGGATGGTCCGCATCGGGGCAGGGCCAGTGCACCCCACCCTCGCGTTCGAGCCGCTCGTAGGTGATCCCGTAGAAATCCGGGGTCACCTGACGCATCTCATCCCACACCTGGCCGGGATCCGCGAAATCCCAGCCGGCGCTCTCGGTTTGGCCGAGCTTTTCTTCCAGCCGCAGCGCGAGATCGCACAGGATCTCATAATCGGGACGGCTTTCGCCAATCGGGGAAAGCGCCTTGCGTACGCGCTGCACGCGTCGATCGGAGTTGGTGAAGGTGCCGTCCTTCTCTGCGAACGAGCAGGAGGGCAGGATCACATCCGCCATCCTGCCAGTGCTGTTCAGGAAGATATCCTGGCAGACGATGAACTCCAGCTCTTCGAGGGCATGCTGCGCGTGATTGAGATTCGGTTCGCTGGTCAGCGGATCCTCGCCCATGATGTAGAAGGCGCGGATTGACCCATCAAAGGCCGCCTCGACCAGTTCGGTGACTGTCCGGCCTGGCTGCTGGCTCAAGGTGGCACGGCTCCAGGCGTTTGCGAAGCGCTCGCTGATCCCCGGATCGTCCACCCGCTGGTAGGCGGTGAAGACGTTGGGCAGTCCGCCGCTGTCCGAACAGCCCTGCACGTTGTTCTGGCCGCGCAGCGGGTTGAGGCCGGTCCCCGGGCGGCCGATCTGGCCGCACATCAGCGCCAGGTTGGTGATCGCCAGCGTGTTGTCGGTGCCGTGGGTGCTCTGGCTGATACCCATGCCCCAATACACAGCCGCGCTCTCCGCTCCAGCATAGAGCCTGGCCGCGCGACGGATGTCATCCGCCGGCACGCCGGTGATCTCCTGCGACCATTCGGGTGTACAACCTTCCAGCGACTCAATGTATTCGGAAAATCCCTCCGTGCGTGCATCAATGAAGGATTGGTCGTAGAGCTTTTCCTCAACGACGACATATGCCATGGCCTGCCACAGGGCGACGTCGGTCCCGGGATTCTGCCGCAGCCACAGCGTGGCGAAGTCGGTCATCTCCACTTTGCGTGGGTCGATGACGATCAGCTTCGCGCCGTTCTGGCGCACAGCCCGCTTCAGAAAGTTGGAAATCACGGGATGCGTCTCGGTCGTGTTGGAGCCGGTGACGATGAATGCCTCGAGCTGCTCCATCTCGGCGATCGAGTTGCTCATCGCGCTTGAGCCGATCGCCAGCTGCAGACCGGTCACACTGCCAGCGTGACACAGGCGTGCGCAGTGATCGATGTTGTTCGTTCCAAGCACAGCCCGCACCAGCTTCTGCAGCAGGTAGTTCTCTTCGTTGGTCGCCTTGGCGCAGGCGAACGCAGCCACGCTGTCACCGTCGTGCTCGCCCACGATCTGCGCCAATCTTCCGGCGACCAGCTCCAACGCTTCTTCCCAGCTGGCTTCGCGCCAGACTGGCTCCGCCGAGCGAGGCTGGTCGGTGTTGACGCGGATCAGCGGCCGAGTTAGACGGCGCGGATGGCGGGTGAAATCGGTGCCGAAGCGCCCCTTCACGCACAGCATGCCGTAGTTCGGCGCCTCTTCAAAGGGCGAGCTGACGCGGTAGATGGTCTCATCTTTGATATGCAGTGTAAGCTGGCATCCGACGCCGCAGTAGGGACATGTAGTGGCTGTGAAAAAGAACCGGGGCGCTTCTTAGCGCCCCGGCCTTCATTTCCTTTCTGCACGTTCGCAGCTACTGCGTTTCAGCCAGAGCTTCAGCCGCTGTAGCGTTCAGTTCATCCAGCAGAGCTGGGATTTCGGACTTATCGCTCTGCAGGACGGTGGCAAACGTATCCTGCACGTCGCGGCGGACCGTGCTCCATGAAGCCCAGCCGGGTTCCGACATGCCATAGGGCGCCAGGGCGAGGCCCTGTGCCCAGAGCGGGTTTTGAGCCGAATAGTCACCAAGCAGATCTACAGCGCTCATGCGGATCGGGTAGTACGCGCTGACCTCGATCCAGCGGGCGTTGATCTCCGGGCTGGTGAACCACTTCAGGAACAGCCAGGAAGCCAGTTCCTTCTCCGGGTTAGACTTCACGATCGCCGAGTTCTGGATGTAGGCGTCGACAGCCTGGGTGCCGCTATCGCCCACGAAGGGGATGAAGGTCCAGACGTCATCGTGCATCGCGCCCTCGGCCTCAAAGGCCGAAACCTGGTAGGTGTAGCCGGCGGTTGAGCTCATCGTCATGAGCGCTTGGCGTGAAGCGAACTCGGGGTTCGGATAGGACTCAGTCGGGAAAGCGCAGCCTTCGTCCCACAGGTCCTTCCAGAACTCAGCCACACGCACAACAGACGGCTTGGAGAAGTCGTAGCCGTCACCGGCGGCATTGCGCAGATCGTCGCCGAGCCCGTAGACAAAGGAAGCCACGTTGCTGGCGCCGGTGTAGAGCACCAGGCCGCCCGTGCCGTCGTTGTCGGGATTGTTATCGGTGGCATTGGCTTCGGCCGCTGCACAGACCTGGGCTTTGAACTCATCCAGGTTCGCCGGCGGGTTCGGGAAGCCGAGCTCCTCGGCCCAGGAGTTGTTGTAGAAGATCACGTTCTCGGACTGCCCGTGGGGGAAGCCAACGCGCTGCCCACTGGCGTTGATGCCGTTCTCCCAGGCGCCCGTATAGTAATCCGCCACCTCATCCGCGGTCAGGCCGTAGTCGGGGTCATTGATCAGGGCATCGAGATCCGCCATCACGCCGACGGAGTGCCAGGTGTCGAGCGCGTTGGTATAGCCGACGACGATGTTCGGCAGGTCGCCGGACTGGATGGCGGCGTTCATTGCGTCTTCCAGATCATTGTATGCGCCCTGATCGAGCGCCTCGACGGTGATACCCCACTCGTTGGTGGCGTTGAACTCATCGACCAGCGCCTGCAAGCCTTCGCCGGTGGTTCCCGTGCCCCAGACGTGCCAGAAGGTCACAGTCTGGCCGGAGGGATCCACGGCTGGCATGGGAGGTTCGGTCGGCTCCACAGCTGCCGGGGGCTCGGTGGGCGCCGCGGCTGGCGGCTCAGTGGGTGCCTCCGTGGCGGCTGTACCGCAGCCCGAAAGGACCAGCGGGAGCACCAGAGCCAGGAGCATGAACCAGGCGTATGTCTTCTTCATTGAAAGCTTTCCTCCTCAAACAATGGTGGTTTGTATCCGTCGAATTCATCCTTGCGTCCTTTTTTGTTCGCACCACCTCCCTCCCGCTGATCAACCCTTCAAGCCGCTGCGGGCGATCGATTCGGTGAACTGCCGTTGGGTGAAGAAGTAGAGGATCAGGATCGGCACGATCGTGATCACCGCTCCTGCCATCATCAGGTTGATCATCTGACCGGCCTCGGTGATGAAGTTGAGCAAGCCGACCGAAATCGGGCGCCAGTCCGGCGTGTTGGTCACGAGCAGCGGCCAGGCCAGCGCGTTCCAGGATCCCATAAATGATAGCACCAGGATCACCATTAGTGGGGCCTTGGCCAGCGGCAGCACGACTGTGGCCAGGAAGCGCATGTGCCCGGCGCCGTCGATCTGGGCTGCGTCGTAGAGCTCATCCGGAATCTGGGCAAAAAACTGCCGTAAGAGGAAGATCGAAAATACGCTCCCCATGAAGGGCACGGTCAGCGCCGGCCAGTTGTTGATCCACTTGATCGGTCCGATCCTGCCCAGCCATGTGACGGTCAGGAAGTTGGGGATGATCAGGACCATAGCCGGGATCATCAGCGTGCTCAGCAGAATGCCGAAGATCAGGTCGCGGCCTGGAAACTGGATCCGGGCGAAAGCGTAGGCCGCCAGGATGCTCACCGTCATCTGGCCGGCGAGCGTGATGAGCGTGATCTTGATGCTGTTGACCATGTACTTGGCGAGCAGCGCTTCATTCCAGGCCTGCACATAATTCTCAAGATGAACCGTCGATGGGAAGAAGCGCACGCCCATCGCCTCGCCGATCGTCATGAGTGAGGTGGATATCATCCAGATGAACGGAATGACCGCGAGAAACGCGCCTACGCCCAGCACCAGATACATGCTGCCGTTGCGAACGATGAGCTGGAGCCAGCCCCGCTTGCTGCGCTGTTGATGGAGCTCGACATCGTTGGGCAAGGCGCGATCAGCCATAGAAAACCCTTGATCCCTGCAGTCGGTTGTTGATCACCGTGAGGCCCAGAATGATGGCGAAGAGGACGAAAGCCAGCGCCGAAGCATAGCCGTAGCGGACTTTATCATAGAATTCCAGAAAGATCGTCACGCTGAAGGTGTCGACTGTCCCCAGCGAGAGCTCGTGCCGCATAACCCAGATGTGACTAAAGGCTTTAAATGTACCGATGATGGCTATCAGCGACAGGAAATAAGTCGTTGGCGACAGCAGCGGGAAGATGATATGGCGGAAGACCTGCCAGCGTCCTGCGCCGTCGATTTCGGCTGCTTCGGTCAGTTCAGTCGAGATGTTCCCCAGTCCTGCCAGGTAGATCACGGTGTCATAACCAACGTAGACCCAGATCGAGAAGATCATCACCACGACCAGCGCCAGGCTCGGTCCTTCCGCCCAGGCTGGAATGGTGCGTCCGAAATGCTCAGCGAGTAATTTAAAGATCCCATTCGGCTCCTGGATCCAGCGCTGCGGCGCGATTCCGACCAGCTGGAGCACCTGGTTCACAGGTGCCGCCGGACGGATCGAAAACATCTGCCGGAAGACAGCCGCACTGGCGATGAATGGCGTAACGTATGGCAAGAAGAACAGCATCCGGAACAACGACGAGCCAGCCAGCTGCTGGAAGAGCAGCACAGCCAGGAAGAGCGAGAACGAGAGTTGGAAGGGGACCGTGCCGAGGGAGTAGAAGATGGTGACCTTCAGGCCTGACCACATATCCTCATCGCCGGCAGCGATCACCATCGGAAGTTCGCCGATCAGCAGCCATCCGCCCACAAGCAAGGCGGAAGCGCCGAGGATCCGCATCCAGAACTTGCGGTTCGTGGCTGCATCCTCGGCCCCCCGCCATACAAACCACGCGAGAATGAGCAGCAGAACCCCGCTGCTGATGGTGATGATCTGCGACCAGATGGCCGGATGCGTGTCGTTCTCGAGCGCAGTGCGGTAGGCGAGCGCCGCCTGCCCGTAGGTGTAAACAGCAAGGAAGATCCCCGCCGTCAGGGCCAACCAGACGATCGCGAATTGGATTTCATAGGCGAATGCGCCGGTCCTCCTCCATATCCGTGCCGCCGCGTAGGAAACCACAAGTGTGATCAGGAACATCAGGAGGAACAAACGGAATGCCGGTACCACCGTCGGGGCGCTGAACGCCTCGCCAAGCAGCTGCATGAAAAGTTCACGCGTGCGCTCCACACCGATGATCTGGTTGGCGATATCGAGTACTTGCGGCAGGAGCAGCACGAACCAGCGCAGGAAGGCGATGATCATCCCGGCCTGCAGGGCACCAGGGATGGCCAGCAACCAGGGCCTCTCTTCCCGATCGCCGGCCTGGCGGAGGATGCGCCGCAGCTGGAGCGCGGCGCCGATCAGCGCGCCAACTGCAGCCGCAAACAGAAGCACGTAGATCAGGTTGTCGATCGCGGTGACGTAGTTCTCGATACCGAGAAAGTCGCCGCGCTTTAGACGCCACTTGTGCAGACTGACGTAAAGGGCGAAACCAACGGGGAAGATGCCGAAGACGAAGATGAGCAGCGTTGCCGGGAAGATCATCAGGTAACCGGTGATGTACTCACGCAACCTGCGACCGCTGCGGCCGGTGAAACGTCGACTGAACCAGGATTGGGATTTCGGCTGCTGGGCCGAAATCGCTGGACCCTGCGTCGGCTGCACTGCTCCTCCTACATCGTGCTCAGGTATGTCGTGTAGAATTATAGGCCAGCCGGCATAATCAAACCAGTGATCAGCAGCCCGGGTAAAGGTGAATATGCTCCAATTAGATCTGAGTAAAGCAACGCGCAGCCGAATCCTGGATCATCATCTGAAGGATCTTGATCTGGGGTCAGGCAGCCTGCATCCGTATTACGATGGGCTTTCAATCCTCAACCTGCCCTCCAGCATCTGTGCCTGGCTCGGAGCGCCGGGCCTTTCTCATCCAGCCCTCGACATTGCAGCGGCATCCGATCTCGCCCAAGGCGTGGACCAGGTGGTCGCGGTCCTGGTCGACGCACTCGCGCTGCACCGTTTTCAGGAGTGGCTGACAGCCCGCCCCAATCAAGAGGGTCGGCTGCTCGAGGACGGCCTGCTTACGACGCTGACCTCGGTTGTGCCCTCCACCACCAGCGCCGCGCTGACCACCCTGTGGACCGGTCGCAGTCCAGCCGAACACGGCATCCTGGGTTACGAACTCTTCCTGAAAGAATTCGGCATGATCACGAACATGATCACCCATTCGCCGGCCGCTTTCGATGGCAGGGCCGGTTTGCTCTACCAGGCTGGTTTCGACCCATTGAACTTCCTGCCAGTGGATACGATCGGCCCCCATCTCCGTTCGCACGGGATCGAGCCGCACGCCTTCCTGCACTACAGCATCGCCGGTTCAGGGCTATCCCGCATGCACTACCCCCAGGTCGACCTGCACACGTACGCCAGCGTCTCGGACCTGTGGATTGGGGT
>JARRJK010000003.1:0-44416 GCA_037379555.1 Anaerolineales bacterium
GAACCCCTGGCGCTCTTTCTCGTCGACCAGCGCATGCCGGGCATTAGTGGGACGGAGCTGCTGGCTCAGGCCCAGGATCTGTTCCCTGAGAGCCGGAAGGTTCTCCTGACAGCTTATGCGGATACCGAGGCGGCGATCACAAGCATCAATCAGATTGGCCTCGACTACTACCTGGTCAAGCCCTGGGACCCGCCCGAGCAGCACCTCTATCCGGTACTCGACGACCTGCTCGCCGATTGGCAGGCGACCGTTCAGCCTCCGTATGACGGCATCCGTGTGGTTGGGACACAGTGGTCGCCGGCCAGCCACTACATCAAGGATTTCCTGGCGCGCAACCGCATACCATACCAATGGCTTGATCTTGAGAAGGAGTCATCCGCCCGGGGCCTGGTCGACGGGTTTGATGAAACCGAACTGAGACTGCCGGTGCTTTTCCTGCCTGATGGCACGATCCTCAAGGCGCCCGACAGGCGTGAGTTGGCGGACAGGATCGGCCTTCATACAGAAGCTGAGGAGCCGTTCTACGATCTGATCATCATCGGCGCCGGTCCGGCTGGCCTGGGGGCAGCTGTATACGGGGCATCGGAAGGGCTGCGCACGTTGATGATCGAGCGGGAGGCGACGGGAGGTCAGGCGGGGACGAGCTCCCGCATCGAAAACTATCTTGGTTTCCCGAAAGGAATCAGCGGCGGCAATCTCGCACGCCGGGCGACGGACCAGGCGCTTCGCCTGGGCGCGGAAATCCTCACGGCACGCGAGGTCCAGCAGGTGAAGACCCAGGATAACTACCGCGTGGTCATGCTGCAGGATGGCAGCGAGATTACCTGCCGGGCGCTGATCGTTGCCACCGGCGCCAGCGTGAGGACGCTGGAGAAACCCGGTGTTGAAGAGCTGACCGGGGCTGGCGTGTACTATGGCGCCGCGCTGACCGAAGCGGCGAACTACCGTGAGCAGCAGGTTTATGTCGTTGGCGGCGCCAACTCGGCCGGCCAGGGAGCGATGTTTTTCTCCCGCTTCGCCAGCGAGGTGACGATGCTCGTGCGCAGCTCCGCACTTGAAAAGGGCATGTCCCAGTATCTGGTGAATCAGATCCGGGCCAACCCGAAAATCAAGGTGCGGTTGAGGACTGTGATCGAGTCTGTGGTTGGCGAGGGAAAGCTGGAGGGGCTGACACTGCGCGACCTGGATAGGGATGAGTCGGAGACTGTTCCGGCGGCGGCGGTGTTCATCTTCATCGGCGCTGTGCCGCATTCCGAGTGTGTCGCCGGCCTGGTCGAGCGCAACCATGCGGGATTCATCCTCACAGGCGACGACCTGAAGTTGAACGGATCGCGGCCGAAGGGCTGGACTGAAGCGCGCGATCCCTACCTGCTTGAGACAAGCGTGCCGGGCATCTTCGCGGCGGGCGACGTACGCCAGGGTGCTATCCGGCGCGTCGCTTCAGCCGTTGGCGAGGGTGCGATCGCCGTCAGTCTGGTTCACCAGTATTTGAGGACGGTATGATCGAGGAATTCCTGCGCCAGATCCCGCTTTTTTCCGAGCTTTCCGGCGAAGACCTGCGCCGGCTGTGCAAGATGGCGCAGGTGATCGAAATCAAAGCGGGTGAGTTGCTATTCGAAGAGGGCTCATCGGGCGAGCGCGCATTCGTCATTCAAAAGGGCGAGCTCAAAGTGTACAAAATGAGCAGTGGACGGGAAGTATTGCTCGCCCGCCGCGGTCCCGGTGAGGTGATCGGCGAGATTGCCCTGATCGAGAACCGCCAGCGCATGGCCAGCGTCCGGGCCGAGGAAGACAGCAAGTTGATCGCCATCAGCAAACAACAACTGCAGGAACTGATGGATTCCAGCCCGCAAGCTGCCCAGTCCATCTTCAACACGGTCCTTAGCAGGTTGCGTTCCACACAATCCAGGCTCGAGCAATCGGAAAAACTAGCGCGCTTGGGATCGCTGACTGCCGGGATCGCTCACGAATTGAACAACCCATCGGCTGCGGTGCAGCGCAGCTCAGGCCGCTTGCTGGAAGAACTCGACCGCCATGATCGACTGGGGGTCGCGCTTCAGGCGCTGGAGATTGACAAGCGCGAACGTGATCTTCTGCGTAAGCTTGACGGGAAGGCGCGTGAACAGGCCGATAAACCGCCGGAGATGAATGCGCTCCTGCGCAGCGACCGTCAGAGTGAACTCGAAGCTCAGCTGGAGGAACTGGATGTCGAAAAACCGTGGGAGATCGCACCCGAGCTGGTTGACCTCGGCGCCGGCAGCGATGAGATCTCTGAAATCGGGGAGGCTTTCACGGGCGGCGACCTGCGTCTGGTGCTCGAGTGGTGGACCTCAACATACGCAAGCCGGCGTCTGCTCTACGAGGTGGAATCGGCTGCCGGGCGTATTTCGAAGATCGTAGCGGCCCTGAAGTCCTACGTATATCTCGACCAGGCACCGGTCCAGAATGTGGATTTGCACCGTGGGCTGGATGACACGCTGCTGATCCTGAACAACAAGATCAAGCAGAAAGGAAACGTGAGCATCGAGCGCGATTATGACCCGGACCTGCCGCGCATATTCGGATACGGGAGCGAGCTCAACCAGGTTTGGACGAATCTTCTGGACAACGCGTTGGACGCGGTTGGAGAGGATGGGCGTATCGTGATCCGCACTCGTGCGGACGGCGAATGGGTCAGCGTGGAGATCGAGGATGATGGCCGCGGCATTCCACCCGAGCTTCAGGACCGCATCTTCGAACCCTTCTTCACCACCAAACCGGTTGGGGCTGGCACCGGAATGGGTCTTGATATCAGCTACAACATTGTCGTCCAGAAGCATCGCGGCCAGATCAATGTTGATTCTCAGCCGGGAAGGACCTGTTTTGAAGTGCGGTTGCCGGTGGATTTCACCCATGGCAGAGCGCCCACCGCAGGTTGACCCGCCGGAAAGCGCATGATGATGGCTCTCTTCTGGCGTTTGTTTCTGGGCCATCTACTGGCCGACTTCCCGCTTCAACCCAATGCACTGATTGAATTAAAGAACAAACCAGCCGGCCTGGCACTTCATCTTGGAACCCACCTGGTCGTCATGCTCGCCCTGACGTGGCCCGTGGCGGCTGTGATTTGGCCCGGGCTTGTTGGATTGATTTTGTTCCATGGGATCCTGGACCAGGTGAAGGTCCACCGTTCGGATCGGCTCGGGCTCTCCGAACCTGCGGCCTATCTGCTCGACCAGGCGCTGCACCTGGCTTCGCTCGCCCTCACAGCATGGGCCTTCACTGCTGCTTCTGACCGGGTGGCGGCGTTGCCGCTGGCGGCGTGGAGCATCCAGGGCGCTGTCTTCATTCTCGGCACTCACTTCTGGGCGATCACCGAACGCATTTTGACGGTCAACAGCCCTGCCTACCAGGCCGAGGTCATTGAACAAACCTGGCCGCGCATGGCTGCACGGGGCTTACCACTGCTGATCGTCATCGCCGCCTACCCAGCGGGTTCGCTATCAACGTCTGCATCCGTTTTGCCCTACGCCGGGATGCAGTACTGGCGGCGTGCGCTGCTGACCGACCTCGTGGTCAGCGTGTTCGGTGTTCTGGCGCTCCTGCTCTTCGCCTGACTCTGGACGGCTTGCCGCCCGTTCTGCTCTCCTCGCAGGCGATCATGAGTGAGATTCATATCTTTCTGTTGGTCATTAAACACGTCAATCGATGCAGTCACGGCAGGGTGAGGCAGTCAGCGAATATCCATAACCATGGAACTCGGTCGCAGCACGCGCAAAATAGCCGGAGTATCAGGCTGGCTTTCGGGCTGTGATGCGGGCGCTGTAAGGGAGACTGCCCTGGATCGAACCGACTTCCCTGACGTCCCCGTCCACAACCGCATAGGCCTTCTGGGCACCACCTGAAAGCTGGTCTTCTACCGCGGTGTTCGTCTGCGATGGCTTGAGCAGTTCATCAAGCGTTCCCCTGTCGTACTCCACGCGCTCAACGACGATGTCCACGAAACCAGCCTGCGAGAGCTCTTCCGCGTAGGTTTGAGCGTCAATGGCACCCGATACACAGGCGCACCAGGCATCCGGGTTGTTCTTCAGCTCCGCTGGCATCGGTCCATCGCTTACGATGTCGCTCAGAGCGAGACGCCCTCCGGGTTTGAGGACCCGGAATGCCTCTTGAAACACCTGCGGTTTGTCCGGACTGAGATTGATGACGCAGTTCGAGATGATGACGTCGACGCTCGCATCGGGAACGGGCAGGTGCTCGATCTCACCTAGGCGGAATTCGACATTCGCCAGCTCAAGCCTGGCCTGGTTGGCGCGCGCTTTTTCCAGCATCGCCGGCGTCATGTCCACGCCGATCACATGCCCCTGGTGGCCAACCTCCTGGGCCGCAAAGAAGCAGTCGATGCCGCCGCCGCTCCCCAGATCGAGCACCGTCTGCCCCGGAAGAAGGGAAGCCAGAGTCACGGGATCCCCACACCCGGCAGATAGCGCGCGCACCTCCGGCGGCAGCCCCGCTATTTCGGGTGCGTCATACAGCAGGCAGGTGCTGTCGACTCTGGCATGGCTTTCGGCTTCCCCCCCGCAGCAGGATGAGGGGGAGGCGCCTGATTCGGCCAGCTTCGCGTAGTAGCTGCGCACATTCGAGCGGACACGGTGCTCGTCTTGTGCATGCTTTGAAATCGTCATTATGTCCTCCTATATCGACGTATTTATATATATCGATAAATCCGGGTAAAAAAAGAGACTCTCTTCATTCTGTGCTGGCCTGCACTGGATGTTCCGGCGCGAACACCTCCGCCACGCGGCAGCAGCTCTTCGCCAGCCGTTCCTGATCGACCTGGTAAAGCACCTGCCGGCCGCGCCGTTCGACGGTAACAAGGCGGGCGTTGCGCAGAATGCTGAGGTGATGCGAGACCGTTGGCTGGGTCACGTCCATCATTTCTGCAAGCTCACCCACGCTGACCGGGTTGCAGCAGCAAAGCGCCATAATCCGCTGGCGGGTTTCATCTGCCAGCGCCTTGGCGAACAGCACAGTATCCCCATCCGCTTTCATCACACCTCGATTATATAGAAGAATATCAATATGTCAAGCAAACGCCGGAGCGTCCTTCGAAGCTCCCATTCACTGGTGAATGGTGATCGGATGCATCCACTCCTGGCCACGCTGCCTGTGATTTGCCCGCTTAAATCGAGGTTGAAGTGCTATGATAACCGCATGATTTCCCACCGCCATTCTTGCCATTTCCCGGCTTCGGGAGGCGAATATTTAGTTTGGCGCTTCTGATGCCAGCATAGGTGTGGATTTGCCAGCCACCGGATTTCTCTTCAGCTACTACAGCGATCAGGCCTCTGCCAGGTCTGCCGTCCGCGCGCTCCGCAGGAAGGGGTTTCACCGCCTGGCGCTGGTTGTCAAGGACGCCTCTGGCAAAACCGAAACCTGGTCTCCCGTGGGAGGGCGCAGGCAGTTCTGCGCTGCGCTGGGCGCTGCGGTCCTCACGCCTGCAGCCTGGCTTGCTGGGATCTTCATCGCACCTCAGATGACCAGCGCGTGGCTGGGCTTCCTCGCTGTCCTTGGCGGGGTCCTGGGAGCGTCTGCCGGCTGGCTGGCCTGCCGCCGCTTCAGGCCGGGGGTTGATGGGGACACGCTGGATCAGCATGCGCGCTGGCTGGCGAACGAAGAGACCCTTCTCATCATCCAGGCCCCGGTTAAATCGCTCGGCCTGGCGCTCCCGACGCTGCGTGAGTTCGGTGAGACCGAGCCGGCGGTCTTCCCACTTCACCCCTGGCATCCAATCCCTGCCCCACCGGCTCCAGTGGAGCTGCGCACGGTCCCGCAAAGCCAGCTTCGGACGGTTGCCGACCGGCTGGCACACGAGCAGCGAGTCCGCATGCAGCCTCGTTCGCGGGGCATGATCCTGGACCGATTGACCCATGCCAATCAGGTGATTCACATGTTGTGCAGTGACCTGGCGGAAGCCGAGCCGCTCGAGCAAGGCCAGGGACCCGTCGCGGAGTGGATACTCGACAACGAGTACATCATTGAAACACACGCCGTGGACGTCGAAGAAAACCTGCCGCAGCGTTTCTATCGCGAGCTGCCTGTGATCGAAAGCGGTCCGGATTCAGGACTGCCGCGCGTGTTCGCGCTGGCACGCGAGTTGGTTCAGCACACCGATCTGCGGGTCGACCGGGCCAACATCGTCGCATTCCTAGAAGGCTACCAGTCTGTGCATGGGTTAACGATCGGTGAGCTGTGGGCCATGCCGCTGATGCTGCGCGCCGTCATCATCGAAGCTGTCCAGGAGTTGACAATCAGCGCTTGGAAGGAGCTGCGCGAGCGAGAGCAGGCAGATTTCTGTGCTTTCAGGCTGCTTGCACGGGCTCGCCGCAATCCCGATCAGCTGTTTGAGATCCTGGCCGAGCTAGCAAAAGACCAGCCTGATCCGAGGCCGCATTTCGCCGTTCAGCTGATGGGCCATCTGTATGACGAGGATGCTGCGCTTGTGCCGGTTCAGAGCTGGCTGGAACGGACTCTCGAGCAGCCGGTAAGCGAGATGACGGTTGCCGAACAATCGCGGCAGGCTGCGGAACAAATCTCTGTCGGAAACGCGATCACGAGCTTGCGGCAGCTCACGCTGATTGACTGGCGCGAGGTGTTTGAACACCTGTGCCAGGTCGAGGAAATCCTGCGCAGGGATCCAGCGGGTGTCTATCCCAAGATGGATTTCGATACCCGCAATCGCTACCGCCAGGCGGTTGAGCGTGTGGCGAAAGGGGCGGGGAGGTCGGAGGTTGAGATCGCGCAGCTGGTTGTCGAACGGGGCAACGAAGCTCTGGCATATGACCGGACGGAGATTCAGCGAGGTCATATCGGCCGATTCTTGATTGGTGATGCCCGCCAGCGCTTTGTGGAGGAATTGAACTGCCGGGAATCGCTGCGCCGACACATCCTGGATTGGATTTACGAACACTACGCTGGGCTGTACCTGGGAAGCGTTGCGTTCATGACGCTTGCACTGATCTCGCCGGTGGCCATCTTCCCGGGTGGGGAGCCGCTCGCGTGGCCTCGCATCCTGGCGCTGATCCTCGCTTTGTGGCCTTCAAGCCAGATGGGGATCGAGATCATCAACTATCTGGTCACCCGCACGCTGCCCCCGCGCACGCTGCCGAAGATGGACTTCGAACACGACGGCATTCCCGATGTCTACCGCACACTGGTTGTCATACCCACGCTGCTCACCGACAGCACAGCGCTCAAAGCCGAGATCGAGGATCTGGAGATTCGCTTCCTGGCGAACCGCGAGACGAACCTCATCTTCGCCCTGTTCACGGATCTACCAGACGCTGAGAGCCTCGAGACGAAAGCCGACCAACCGCTGCTCGAGCAGGCAGTGGAGGGCATCGCAGACCTTAACCGCCGGTATGGCGAGGGGCGTTTTTATCTTTTCCATCGAAGCCGGACATGGGTCCAGACTGAAGGGATGTACATCGGGTGGGAGCGTAAGCGCGGAAAACTCGAGGAACTCAATCGCATGATCGTTGGCCAGGCGATACGCGCCGATGAGGATCTCGTGCGAGTTGGCGATTCCAGCAGGCTGACCGAGATTCGCTTCGTGATCACGCTCGACAGCGACACACAGCTCCCGGCGAATACGGCCCGCCGGCTGGTTGAAACGATCTCACACCCATTGAACATGCCCAGGATCGGTCCCGACGGGATGGTCGAGCGCGGCACCTACACCATCATCCAGCCAAGGGTCAGCCCATCGCTTCCGAGCGCGAGTGCCACGCTCTTCAGCCGGCTCTTTTCCAATCCTGTCGGGACGGATCCCTATACCCGGGCAGTTTCGGATGTCTATCAGGATCTCTCCGGGGAAGGATCCTACGTTGGCAAGGGGATCTATGATCCGCGTGCCTTCCATCAGGTGCTTGCGGACCGTTTCCCCGAAGAGCGCCTGTTGAGTCATGACCTGATCGAAGGCGCGCATGTGCGGGTGGGCTACGCTTCGGATATCGAGCTGTTCGATGAGTTTCCCCCTGATTACCTGACGTTCATCCGGAGGGAGCACCGCTGGATCCGGGGTGATTGGCAGATCCTCGAATGGCTCTTTCCGAGCGTCCCAACCTCGCAGGGCGGACACATCCCCAATCAGCTGTCATGGTTCAACCGCTGGAAGATCTTTGATAACCTGCGCCGCAGCCTGGTGCCTGCGGCAAGCGTCTCGCTGCTCGTTCTGGCGTGGTTCTCCGCTTCAGTGGCCAGCGCGTACATCGCAGCCCTGGTTGCCGGCATGATCTTCTTCCAGCCGCTCGCGCAACCACTGACGTGGGCTACTTCGCTGGCAGGATTGCGTTACTTCTCACTGGCTCAGCTGCGGCGGGAAGTGTTGCGGGCGGTTACTGAGGCGGCCTTGCTTCCGCACCGGGCGGGGATGGCGCTCGATGCGATCGTGCGCGTGCTGTACAGGCGCTGGGTCAGTCACGCCCATCTGCTGGAGTGGACGACGGCGCAGATGACGAAGTGGAGCTCGACCGGACGGATCCGGCTGTTCCTGATCCATATGGGATTCGTCAGTTTCTTCGCCGGTCTAACGGGCCTGGGGCTCGAGGTATTCTTCCCCTCCCAGCTGGCTACAGCGTCGGGCTGGCTGCTGATCTGGTTCATGAATCCGGTCATTGGATGGTGGTTGACGCGCACTCCGAAGCCAGCCTCGGAAAGGGCCGAGCTCTCGGCAACCGACCTGCGCTACCTGCGCCGTCTTGCACGGCGGACATGGCGGTACTTCTCCGACTTTGTCGGACCCGGAACGAACTGGCTGCCTCCTGACAACTACCAGGTTTCGCATCAGAATCAGCTGGCCATGCGCACCAGCCCGACGAACATCGGGCTGGGATTGTTGAGTGCGATCGCGGCCGGGGATTTTGGTTATCTGACTCTCGATGAAGTGGTGACCAGGCTTGGGGCGTCGATCTCCTCCCTTAAACGGCTTGAACACCATAACGGCCATCTGTTGAACTGGTACGACCTCAAAGATTTAAAACCGCTGGAGCCGCGTTATGTCTCGTTCGTGGACAGCGGAAACCTCGTCGCCGCTCTGTGGACTCTTGCCGAAGGACTGCAAGATCTACTTCAGCGCCCGGTGCTCGGCGAGTACACACGCCAGGGCCTGGTCGATACGATCCAAGTCGCATTGGAAAGCATCGACACCGAAGATAATCGAGAGCTATCCCCTCCACCGCTGGAGGCTGCCCTGAAAGAGCTCGATCGACCTGGCCTGACCGTCCTTGAGCTGATTGAACTCATACGCAAACTACGGGAGCCGCTGCACGATTTCGCCAACCAAGCCCGGGAACATGCCGGGCTGCTCGCCGGCGGTGCCTATTGGGCACGGCAGGTCGATCGGCAGCTGGCGGCATGGATCGAGTTGATCGATCGGTATCTGCCCTGGTTCGATGTACTCGCCCAGAAGGCGGAAGATAGCAATCCGCCGCTGGATGGGGATCTGCTGCGTTTGATCGAGCGCACCCTTTCCGATGCACCCTCACTCGAAGACCTGGCCAACGACCGGGTAATAGTCATGCAGCGCCTGCGCACACTGCTTGAGAATGAGGACAGTCCAGACTGGATCGCAGCGCTGGTTCACGCTCACGATGAAGCAAAATGGCTGGCCGGCGAGATGCTGGCCCAGGCTCAGCAGGAGATCGCGGACGCTCGGGGCTTCGCCAGCCAGATCAAGCTTGGATTCCTTTACGACTCTGACCGGCGGCTGTTCTCGATCGGGTTCAACGTCTCCCAGGGACAGGCGGATGGTTCTTACTATGACCTGCTGGCAAGCGAAGCCCGCCTGGGCAGCTTCGTGGCCATCGCACGCAATGAGGTGCCGGTAGATCATTGGCTGACACTGGGCCGGCCGTACAGTTCCCATGGCCATCACAAGGTGCTGCTGAGCTGGACAGGCACGATGTTTGAGTACCTGATGCCGCTCCTGTTTCAGCGGACCTATCCGAACTCGCTGCTCGAAAGGGCTACCGAAGAAGCGGTTGAACTCCAGATCGAATATGGACGCCAGCGGCGGGTGCCGTGGGGGATCTCCGAGTCGGCGTATGGTGACCTCGACCCGGAGCGCACCTATCAGTACCGGGCGTTTGGCGTCCCCTGGCTGGGACTGAAGCGCGGACTGGAGGACAGTCTGGTTGTCGCACCGTACGCCACGCTGCTCTCGCTGCCAATCGCCCCACAGGCGGCCGTCCGCAATCTGCATCGGCTCCAGGAGTTCGGTCTCCTGAACGAGTACGGTTACTACGAGGCGATTGATTTCAACCGCCGCCGGCGCGAGGGAGGGAAGCGCGGGGTTCTGGTCCGGACCTATATGGCCCACCATCAGGGTATGGCCTTTCTGGCGCTCGATAACCTGATCCATGCAGACCGCATGCAGGAGAGGTTTCACGCTGACCCACGTGTGAAGGCCGCCGAACCTCTTCTCTACGAACGCGTGCCCGTTGCGCCCGTGGTGCATCACGTCACGACCCGTGAACGTCCCTCGGTTGCGTTCGGTGAAGCGGGCGTTGCACCTTCTGTAAGCCGGTTCGAAACAGCAAACACGGACAAACCGAAAGTCCAGCTTCTCTCCAACGGCACATACAACTTGCTGGTGACCAACAGCGGGGGCGGGTACAGCCGATGGAAGGGCTTCGACATCACGCGCTGGAGGATGGATCTCACGCAGGACCATTGGGGAAGTTACTGCTATGTGCGTGACATCGACGCCGGAGGGCGGTGGTCGCTCACGTATCACCCAACGAACGAGGAGGCCGATAGCTACGAGGTCCGATTCCCGCTCGACCGGGCCGAATTCAAACGGGTGGACGGTGGTGTTGAAACGACGACGGAGGTGATCGTTTCTTCGGAGGATGACGTTGAGATCCGGCGCGTCACGTTCGTGAACCGGACGCTCCGTGTCCGCCGATTGGAGCTCACGACTTACTACGAACTGGCGTTGGCGCCTCACGCTGCCGATCGGCAGCATCCGGCATTCAACAAACTGTTCATTCAAACCGAAGCCCGTTCGGGGCTCGGCGCGTTGATCGCCCACCGCCGGTCGAGGGGCGATGATGAGGCACAGATTTACGTCGCTCATCGTATGACGCTTCCCGAAAACGTGTCGGGTTCGTTCTCGTATGAGACGGATCGCCGGGTCTTCATTGGCCGTGGACACACCATGGCAGACCCAATGGCGTTGAATCGTCCGCTCGCAAATACCGCTGGGTACGTGCTTGACCCGATCTTCTCCCTGCGGCGCGAACTTCGTCTTGCGCCAGGGCAGCGCGTGCAGCTGTCGCTTGTGCTCGCTGCTGCCGACACGCGCAGTTCCGTGCTGGAACTGATGGAGAAGTACAGCGATGTTGCCTCGATCGAGCGCGCCTTCGAACTGGCCTGGGCTTCGTCGCAGCTCGAGCTGCGCATGCTGCGGATCCAGCCAGACGAAGCACGGCGCTTCCAATACCTGGCCAGCCACATGATCTACCCCGGCGGGCAACTGAGAGCGCCGCTGGAACGCGTGCAGACGAACCGCAAGGGACAATCGGGATTGTGGCCTTACAGCATCTCGGGTGATTTGCCCATAGCACTCGTCACGATTGGTGATGCGCAGGATATCGGCCTCGTGCGGCAGCTACTGCAAGCGCAGGCATACTGGCGCCACCACGGATTTTACGCCGACCTGGTGATCCTGAATGAGGAGGCCAGCGCCTATGAGCAGCCACTGCAGGAACGGTTGCAACGCCTGATCCAGGCTTTTTCGATCTACACCGGAGCGGATCAGCCGGGAGAGGTCTTCCTGCGGTCCGCCGACCAGATTCCGGAGGAGGATCTCATCCTGCTCCACAGTGCAGCCCGTGTTTCGCTGATCGCTGCGCGCGGCCCGCTCGCGCAGCAGCTCGGCGCACCGTTTGAAGTGGGGGAGCTGCCCGAGCGCGCCCGGCGTAAAAGCCAGCCGGAAGAGCCCTCGCGGCCATTGCCGTACCTCGAACTGCCCTATTTCAACAGCCTGGGGGGCTTTACGGAGGATGGGAAGGAATACGCGATCTATCTCGGACCGGAGACGAACACACCCGCACCATGGGTGAACGTGATCGCCAACCCGACCTTCGGCATCCTGGTCAGCGAGACCGGCTCGGGATTCAGCTGGTATGGCAACAGCCAGCGCAATCGGCTGACAGCCTGGTCGAATGATCCGGTGCTCGACCCTGCCTCCGAGGCGGTATATATTCGCGATCTTGAGAGCGGCGCGGTCTGGACACCCACAGCCAGCCCGATCCGCGAGCGGAATGCGTACCGCGCACGGCACGGGGCTGGCTATACCGTTTATGAGCACAACAGCCATGCCATCGAGCAGGAATACACGGTCTTTGTTCCGGTTGACGACAGCGGTGGCGACCCGCTTCGATTGGGCGTCCTCAAGCTGCGCAATGATTCAGACGAGCCGCGCAAGCTGGCGGTCACGTACTACGCGGCCTGGACTCTGGGAGAAGCACGCGAGCAGTCGCGGCAGCATATCCTCACTGAGTGGAGGCAGGATCTGCATGCCGTCCTGGCCAGAAATGGCTACCATCCAGACTATCCATCCAATGTCAGTTTCGCGGCCATCTTTCCGCCAGCCGAATCCTTTACGGCGGACAGGACTGCTTTCCTCGGGCGTAACCGCAACGCCGGCCGGCCAGCCGGCGTGACGCGCGATGAGCTTTCGGGCCGGTCAGGGTTCGCCTTTGATCCCTGCGCTGCGCTGCAGCGGGTGATCGAGGTGGAACCCGGTGCGACGGAAACGGTGGTGTGCTTGCTCGGGCAGGCGGCAGACGTGGAGCAGGTTGAGGGGCTGCTGCGCAAATACCGCCATACAAGCGACGTTGAGAATGCGCTCTCGGCAACAAGGGATTGGTGGGACAGCCTGCTGGGCACGCTGCAGGTCGAAACGCCCGAACTCTCTGCCGATCTGCTGATCAACCGCTGGCTGCTGTACCAGGCTTTGAGCTGTCGCATATGGGGGCGGACAGCTTTTTACCAGTCCGGCGGCGCCTACGGATTTCGAGATCAACTGCAGGATGTCATGGCGCTGCTGCATGCACGCCCTGAACTGGCCCGCGAGCACATCCTGCTTGCCGCCAGCCGCCAGTTCCGGGAGGGGGATGTGCTGCACTGGTGGCATCCGCCGACCGGTGCGGGTGTGCGGACGCGCATCTCCGATGACCTGCTCTGGCTGCCCTATGCTGTGGCTGAATATGTCAACGCGACGGACGATGAAGGCATCCTGCACGAGCAGATCCCTTTCCTGGAAGGGCGCCAGCTCGATGCCGGGGAACAGGAAGCCTTCCTTACCCCGGCTGTTTCAAACGAGAGGGCGCCATTGTTTGACCACTGCCGCAGGGCGGTGGAGAAGGGGCTTACGGCGGGTCCCCACGGTCTGCCTCTGATCGGTGCGGGGGACTGGAACGACGGCCTGAACCAGGTGGGTACTGCCGGCCGGGGAGAAAGTGTGTGGCTGGCCTGGTTCATGGTAGCCGTGCTGGAGCGTATGGCGGATCTCTCGGAGCGTGTGTTGAACGATGACAGCTCGGATGAATACCGCAAGCAGGCTTCCGACCTGCGCACGGCAATCGACCGCGCGGCGTGGGATGGGGAATGGTATCTGCGCGCTTTCTTCGATGACGGCACGCCGATCGGTTCTGCCAGCAGCGAGGAGGCCCGCATCGACTCGCTCCCGCAGTCCTGGGCCTGGTTGGCCGGCCCCGGAGATGAGAAACGAGCCCGCACTGCGTTCGATGCCGCCTGGCGCCAGCTGGTGCTCAAGGATGAGCGTCTGATCTTATTGTTCACGCCTCCCTTTGACCAGGCATCGCCCTCACCCGGATATCTGCAGGGCTACCCTCCAGGCGTACGTGAGAACGGCGGTCAGTACACGCATGGGGCGTTGTGGCTGGCAATGGCCGCCGGGAGCATGGGTGATGGATCACGCCAGGAAACGCTGCTGCGAATGCTCAATCCGGTTGAGCGCGCCCGCGGTGTGAGCGAGGTCTGGCAGTATGGTGTGGAGCCCTACGTCGCGACAGCCGATATCTACCGGCTGGCTGGCCATATTGGACAGGGTGGGTGGAGCTGGTACACAGGTTCGGCAGCGTGGATGTACCGGGTGTGGATTGAAGGCGTGCTCGGGCTCCGCTTGCTGCGCGGACGGCTTAACATCGATCCAGTCCTCCCCAGCAGCTGGGATCACGTCTCGGTCAGATACCGGGCAGGGCAGGCAGTCTATGAGATCCTGATTGAGAATCCCGGGCGCGTCGAACGTGGTGTGGCCTGGGTGGAACTCGATGGCCGCAGGGTGGATGGACCCATCGAACTCGATCGCGAACCCGTTAAGCATACGCTGCGAGTGCACATGGGAAAGGCGAATGGGGATGGGACAGGGTAGAATTCTCGTGTTCGGGAGGCGCGGTAATGAAAAGGCGTGAATTCGTGAAATGGTCGACTGCGGTCGCCGGGGCAGCGCTCGGCGCACCGCTTTTGGGGGCATGCTCCAGGATGGCGCTTGAGTCGCAGGCTGGCCCGGCTGGATCCATGCCCGGGACGGGCATCCCGCCCTCGCCGACTACAACCCCCTCCCCGACAGTCATGTCGACCGCAACGAGCACGCCGGAGCCGAGTATGGTAGGCCGCGTGGCGCTGGTTAAGACCGAGGATCGAAGTACAGGGATCGAGCAAGCGATCAACCTGCTTGAGTACAATCCGCTGCGCGGCAAACAGTTATTCCTGAAGCCCAACTTTAACAGTGCGGATACATACCCCGGGTCGACGCACATCGAAACGCTGCGCCAGCTGGTCCTCGCCCTACGCCAAATGGGATCAGACGCGATCACCATCGGCGACCGCAGCGGCATGGGGGATACACGGGCCGTGATGCGGACCAAAGGGGTGGAGAACCTGGCTGCTGAGCTCAACATTGAGCTGCTGGTTTTTGATCAGCTTGGGAGTGATGAGTGGGTTCTCTTTCAACCCGAGGGATCGCATTGGCAGGGCGGTTATGCCTTCGCCGGCCCGATGCTCGCCGCGGACGGCATCGTACAAACGTGCTGCTTGAAGACCCACCGCTACGGCGGACACTTCACGCTGTCCTTGAAGAATTCGGTCGGCATGGTGGCGAAGACGGTTCCCGGCAACCAGCATAATTTCATGAACGAGCTGCATAGCTCGGCCGCTCAGCGCCTGATGATCGCGGAGATCAATCAGGCGTATCAGCCTGACCTGGTCGTGCTGGACGGGATGGAGGCTTTTGTGGATGGTGGCCCCGATTATGGGACGCGTGTCGCACCGGGAGTTATTCTCGCCGGCACGGACCGGATTGCGATCGATGCCGTTGGAGTCGCGATCCTGCGATACTTCGGGACGACGGCTGAGGTGCGCAGGGGCTCAATCTTTGACCAGGAACAGATCGCACGCGCGGTCGAACTGGGTCTGGGAGTTCAGGACGCGCAGGGAATTGAGATCATCACCTCAGATGATGCAAGCCGGGAATTCGCCCGGGCTCTCCAGGGCTTGCTGCTGCAGGGATGATCCTGCCTGCAAGCCACGCAGCGATGCCCGATTCCGACATGGTGCCTGACGAGCTGATGCGAATTCTGCGGGACCGGTACGGCTCGGCGCTGGACCGTTTTCTCGTCCCACCGCCTGTTTTCATCGCCATGGGGGGTGAGTTCGTATCCTTCGATGCGGAATCGGAATTGCTTGAAGCGAGATTCCCGGTGCGCCGGGAATGGTTGAATCCTTATGGCATGATGCAAGGCGGCATGCTTGCTGCCGCGATTGATAACACCCTCGGCCCCTTGAGTATGTTGGTCGCTCCGCCGAACGTCACGCGGCGGATGGAGGTCAAGTACAGCCGGGCGGCTTTGCCGGAGATGGAATATGTTCTGGTCGAGGCGCGCTGTCTCGAGCGCGACGGAAGGTGGTTGCGGCTGCAGGCGGTCGCTCGTTCGCCGAAAGGAGAACTGCTCGCCCGGGCAAAGGCTTCTCATTGGATTCTTGAGGATGACTTAGACGCTGAAGGGAATTCGTAACCTGAGCGGTTCATACGCCCTGAAGCTTGAGAACCGGACAATAGTCACCTGGCACAATGAGCAGATGCGTATTAGGCTGGAAAAATGATCCTGCCAAAACGCATACGTACCAGCATTCGATGTTAAAGCCAACAGTCCTGCGAACCAAGCTTTCATATACCCTGTTTTCGGTTATTAATCTCACCGTCGTCGTAGCGCTGCTGCTGGCGATCGCAGCGCTGGTGAAGATCGTCGCGCTGCGCGTGGCGCTGCTCGGTCTCACTTATATGGTGGTGATTGTCGTCGCCGACCGGGCGCTGTTGCGCTTATGGCGCAATAAGATCGTGCTCGATGATCGCGGACTGAGTGCAAGCATCGATCGATCCTATCTTCATGTGCGTTGGGATGAAATCGAAGCCATATGGCAGCCTGAAGCCGTGGCCAAGATCGGGATCCTGCGGATGACAACCCCGAGCGGGACGCGCCAGCTCTATTTAAGTCTTTTTGATAAAGCCAGGACCTGGGATGCGATCCGTTCCCATATCCCAGCGGAGGCGCTGCAGGCAGGTTCGTACAAGCAAGAGCCCAGCTACCATGAATTTCAGAACGTACTGAGAGAACTGATTGCGAACTACGACCTCCCGCTGGGCACGGTTCATGGGCCGGCACAGGCAATTGGCTGGCTTTTAATCGGCCTCTTCATCCCGCTTGCTTTGGCCTGCCTCAATGCCGGGCTGTGGGTCTTCGTGCCGCTTTACATCCTCTTCAGTCTGCTGATCGCAGTTTATCTGCTTGCTATCGGACGGACAGAGGTCGACCTGAGCGGGGTCACACACTACGCATGGTTCGGCCGCTATCGTATGGACTGGGATGAGATCACGGAGCTCGAGAGCAGCCCGCTCGACACATGGATGGTCCTGCACGGAGAAGGGAAGCGGTTGTCGCTCCCAGGGATCAAGTTGTGGAGCGGCATCGACCGCGGCAGGATGCTGTCACTCTATATGTACGTGCTGGCCGAAAAGGAAGTCATGCAGTGCGAGACGCAGTGGGCGGATTTTAAATTGCTCAACCGGGGTACACGAAAACCGCGCACGCGTGAGACTGCGCCCGGTTCCCAGCGGGCGGACCCAGAGGAATGACACCACGAATCATCAAGCCTCATTGGTGGCATCCGATCATACGCCGGTTATCCGCGACATGGTGGGGCTCCCGTTTGATCGCACGCCGCCTGCATGCCTGGGATCGTTTCGTCCTGCGCCTAACGGATGGTGCCACCACGGCCACGACTGCGCTGACCGGGCTGCCTGTCATCCTGATGAAGACCCAGGGTGCCCGCACCGGCCTGCAGCGAATCACGCCGCTCCTGGCAATCGGTGATGAGAACCGCTACCTGCTGATCGCGACCAATTTCGGCAGCCGCCGGCATCCCGATTGGTACTACAACTTGAAAGCGAATCCGGTGGTTAAGGTACTGGATGGAAAGGACAGCCGTCGGTATATGGCTCGAGAGCTTGCCGACGAGGAGAGGTCTGCGGGCTGGAAGAGCGCCGTTGAGTATTTCGCTGGCTACGCTCTCTATGAGGCTCGGGCAGAGGAGCGCCGCATCCCGGTTCTGGAGTTGACGCCGCTGGAAGGTGAGTAATCACACGAGCCTCTCCCGTCCATCAGCAGCCGGTGGCGGTGTTTCAGAGCCCATTTCCCCCTCACTTGAGCGCGGACCCCCATGTACGCAGTGAGATTCCAGAGATCGAGCCACTAGCTGTGACCATAGTCCGCTTGCCAGTTTGATGGCAGGCTGTGAGAATAAGTGCCATGCGGCGCTGGATGCTGTTCACTCTTCTGGGTGTGGTTGTGCTCTCGCTGGGTTTTGGGGGCGGGGTATTCTGGCAGCGCAACTTCGCCCCCTCGCCGACTGCTACGCCAACCCCATCGCCCACCCGCACGCTTACGCCCACCAGAACTGCCACTCCCAGCGCGACGGCGAGCGCGACGCCCAGCCCGACCGAGACAATCACTCCAAGCCCCACCCATACCTTCACTCCGGCTTACACGCCGACGTCCAGTTAGACGCCGACCATCACGCTCACCCCGAGCAAGACGCCAACCCCGACCAACACGCCCGAGGTTCGCGGTGTTGTGCTTCAGCAGTCCAACTGTCGTTATGGGCCGGGTTCAGCTTACCTCTATGAATGGGGCCTGTATCCAACCAACCGCGTGACCGTCCTGGGTCGCAATCAGGAGGGCACGTGGGTGTACGTCGACCCGTGGACGTACACCGATTACTGCTGGGTGAAGGCTGATCTGCTCGAACTGAGCGCCGATGTCTCCACTCTCCCTCAGATCCGGACGCTGTTGCCCTATACCCAGTTTTACTGGCCGCCGCAGAACGTCCGGTCGAGCCGGATTGGCGACGAGATCCTTGTCAACTGGGATCTGGTGCCGATGAGCCTGGATGACAACCGCGGCTACCTGATCGAGGCCTGGCTGTGTCAGGATGGGCAGCTGCGCTTCATCCCGACGCAGTACTGGACTCCGCCGGCGATCCTGATTGATGAGCCCGGCTGTTCGGAGCCATCGAGCGCCCGCATTTACACCGCCGAGAAGCATGGCTACACCGAGTGGATCGCGATCGTGATCCCGCCGCATCCCACGCCGACGAGCACGAAACAACCGCCCTATGACGGCGGTTAGGCGCACATCGCTCGGAACTTCATTCGAACGAGATCTCGTCGTATTGCAGCTGTGGTGGCCGTGAATCATCTGCCGTTGATCGATCCACCAGCCAAAACCCTGGCGTACTGCTTGCGCTTTTGCCGGTGACAGCGATCCCCTCGCCGACCAGCCGTACCCTGATCCGATCTCAGCCGCGCTGTGCTTTCCAAAGCGGACTGCGGGTGGGTGAAAACCATAATTCCCGGGCGATGCAGCGTATCCATGTGCGATAGACATGCGACTGGGGCTTGACAGATGCATGAAGGCGTTCTTGACCGTTGAGCATGTGTGGCAAGCTGAGCGAACCAAATCTGATCTCGAGTGATCTGGCCCTGTACAAATTGTGAGTTCTCTGGTAGTATTCCAGACAGTAGGTTGCATGCAAGTTCTGTCAGGACGTCGAACGATAGGTCTGGGCTGCAAATGCCTGGGCCGATTTGGTTAATGCCCAACGACCGTCGGGAACGAGACAAGCACCTCCAATCAACATGCCTAAAGGAGGCAAGAGAAATGTCGGAACGAGTTCAAGGTACGGTCAAGTGGTTCAATGGAAGCAAGGGCTACGGCTTTATCGAGCGTGAAGGTGGCGAGGATGTCTTCGTTCACTATTCCGCGATCCAGGGCGATGGATTTCGCAATCTGGAAGAGGGCCAGCGAGTCGAGTTTTCCGTTGAGCAGGGCGCCAAAGGCCTTCAGGCCGCGAACGTCACGCTTGCGTAATCTACCGAACTGACCTTCACAAGAGGAGCCTCTGCTGCGGCAGAGGCTCTTTCTTTTAACACACCTTTCACGCTTCGCCATCATCCTGACAGGGAATCCCTCTTGGGGTTTGTGCCCGGCTCCACCAATGATTTCCCCCTTCAGGTCGACGCCCGAATGGGAGTTATCAGCGAGAATGGGCACAGGTCCTTCCAGCCTGCCTGCTGTGAGAGATTTCACCCGCATCAATTGTAGATGATTCGTGTGATAATTATCTGGAATTGGCAAGTTAAGAATCAGGGTTGGCAGCAGCGTGGCGAGCAGGCGGCGATGGATTCGAACCCGGGAGGTGTTTCATGCGTGAGAAGACGGTAGATGCTTATATCCTTTCCCTTGACCCCTGGCAAGCGGAGATCGCTCGAAAGTTGCGTGCGATCGTGAAAGCAGCCGCGCCGGAGGCCAGCGAATCGATCAAGTGGGCACAGCCGGTATACGAGCTTAATGGCCCTTTCGCATACTTCAAGGCCTTCAAGAACACGGTGAACTTCGGATTCTGGCGCGGTGCCGACCTCGAGGACCCGCAGGGGTTGCTGGAAGGCAGCGGCGAGAAAATGCGGCATGTCAAATTGGGCAAGGTGGAGGAAGTCGATCGCGAGCTACTCACAGGCTTCGTGAGGCAGGCCGTCGAGCTTAATCTGCAGAAAGGCGATCCAACGAAAAGCGGTTAGGTTGTAGCCCAAACGATGCGGAAAAAGTCGGGGCAGTTGTGCTGGATATTCTATGCGGGTCAGGGGCCGATCAGTTCGCGCGTGTGTTTGGCATCCTTGGAACGCTTGCGAGTGTCGAGAATGCGCTTGCGTAAGCGCAGGCTCTCGGGAGTCACCTCGAGCAGCTCATCCTCGCTCAGATACTCGATGCACTCATCCAGGCTCATCTCGCGCGGCGGAGTCAAGCGTTCATCGATCTCCTTGAACGACTGACGGACGTTGCTCACGTGACGTTTCTTGCACACGTTGACCGCAAGATCTCCGGGCCGCTGATGTTCGCCGACGACCATTCCTTCGTAGACCTCGATCCCCGGCCCGAGGAAGAGCGCGCCGCGTTCTTCGGCGTTCTTCAGACCGTAGGTCGTTGTGACTCCTGGCTCCCAGGCTACCAGCGAGCCCTGCGCCCGCATGAATTGCCCCCCGGCGAGCTTCTGGTAGCTGTGGAAAACGCTGTGCATGAAGCCGGCGCCACGCGTAGCGGTCATAAAGTGGTAGCGGAAGCCGAGCAGGCCGCGCGTGGGCGCCAGGTAGACCAGCCGCACAAGCTCGCCCTCCAGATCGCCCATCTCGACCATCTGGCCGCGCCGGGCACCAAGCATCTCCACCACCGTGCCCACGGAGTCCGGTGGTGCCTCGATGTAGACCTCCTCGTAGGGCTCGAGGGTCACACCGTCCTGTTCACGCAGGATCACCTCTGGCCGGGAGACCTCGAATTCGTAACCCTCCCGGCGCATGGTTTCAATCAGAACCGCCAGGTGCAGTTCGCCTCGCCCCGAAACGATGAAGCGATCCGCGGAATCGGTCTCGTCAACCCGCAGCGAGACATTTGTGCGCAGCTCGTTTGCCAGCCGCTCACGCAGCTTTCGTGATGTCCCCCAGCGGCCTTCCCGGCCGGCGAAGGGCGAAGTGTTGACGCTGAAGGTCATGCGCACGGTCGGTTCTTCGACGTGGATTGCAGGCAGCGCGACTGGATGCTCCGGATCAGCCAGCGTCTCGCCGATAGCGAAGTCCTCCAGGCCGGCGATGACGACGATGTCGCCGGCGCGCGCGCTTTCAATCTCGACCTTTTCCAATCCCTGGTGCTGGTAGAGGTAGCGCGCTTCGGCAGCGAGCACCTCCCCGGTGTGCGTGATGCGTGCGATCGCCTGGCCTAACTGCAGGCGGCCAGCGTGGATCCGTCCGGAAGCCGTCCTGCCCCGGTAGGGGTCATATCCGAGCGTCGTGACCAGCATCTGGAATGGCGCCTGCTCGTCGACGAGCGGGGCTGGAATATGGCGCAGGATCGTTTCGAACAGCGGCTGCAGGCTGGGGCCGAGTTCCGGGGTGAGGCCAGCCTGGCCGCTGACGGCATTGGTGTAGATGACCGGGAAATCCGCTTGTTCATCGCTGGCGCCGAGTTGGATGAATAGATCGAAGGTCTGATTCAAAGCCCGGACCGGGTCTGCGCCGCGCCGGTCGACTTTGTTGATCACCACGACCGCACGGTGGTCCATCTCGAGCGCCTTTTTCAGCACAAAGCGGGTTTGCGGCATTGGCCCTTCGGCGGCATCGATAAGCAGCAGCACGCCATCGACCATGTTCATCACCCGCTCGACCTCGCCGCCGAAATCGGCATGGCCGGGTGTATCGACGATGTTGATCTTCACCGGCGCGCCGAGCGTCTCGTCGAAGATCGAGATCGAGGTGTTTTTGGCCATGATGGTGATGCCGCGCTCACGCTCGAGCTCGTTCGAATCAAGAACCCGCTCTGCAACCTGCTGGTTCTCTCGAAAGATCTTGGCTTGCTTGAGCATCCCGTCGACCAGGGTCGTCTTGCCGTGATCGACATGGGCGATAATGGCGATGTTGCGCAGTTCTGCGCGTTTCATAAGCATGCTGTCAATTACCCCTGTATGGGTTCCAAAAGAAAGGCCTCGGCGCTCTGCAGCCGAGGCGGGCATTCGGGCATCTCCGTTGAATCTTATCAGCCGGACGGGTTTTTGTGAAGGACGAGTACCAACCCAGGAGTCGGGCGACTGCCTGGTCCCTGGATACCATTCACAAGAGTCGGAGCCTGGATTATACTCGCCAGCGCAATTTACCCGTGCGTCGAGGAGGAGTTTGAAATGGCAAAGTTCGAGATCTACAAGGACAAGAAAGGCCAATTTCGTTGGCGGCTGTTGGCGAACAACAACCAGGTGATCGCCAATGGTGAAGGCTACACGACAAAGGCTGCCTGCAAGAACGGGATTGAGTCGGTTCGGAAGAACGCACCCAAGGCCGATCTCGACGACAAGAGTTGAGTTCGAGAAGATCCGGTCGAATGCGCCCCTGCAATGGGGCGCTTTTCGATTCTACAAATCCGCAGATGCGCTTTCTTCGACAGCCGGTCGGCGCCGGTTACAAAGCAGACGGTTGCCTTGACAGGCTTGGAATTTCATAGGGAGTTCGTGTGATATTCCGTGAGTATTTGATGTTTAATATTGGGGCAACACTGAATTTTATGTCTTGCATCGGGAGGCGGGTTGATCCGGCCCGGTTGCGCACTCGAGAAGGATGGATTTTATGGACGTGATGGTCGAGGTCCGCGATCTGAGGAAGACCTTTCGGCATGATGACGGGACGCAGATCGAGGCGGTTAAGGGGATCGATCTCGATATCTACCGCGGCGAGGTCTTCAGCCTGCTCGGACCCAATGGTGCGGGAAAGACGACCACAATCTCCATGATCAGTGGCCTGCTGCCGCCGACAAGTGGAGATGCCCTGATCGGTGGGTTCTCAATCACCCAAAAACCACTGCAAGCCAAGAAGCTGATCGGAGTCGTTCCGCAGGAGATCGCACTCTATCCAACGTTGAGTGCACGTCAGAACCTTGAATTCTTCGGGAAGATGTATGGCTTGAGGGGTGATGCGCTGGCTCGTCGTGTCGATCAGGTGCTCGACTTCATTGATCTTTCCAGCCGCCAGCACGAGCGAGTGGCAACCTATTCAGGCGGCATGAAGCGGCGGGTGAACATCGGCGTGGGCCTGCTGCACGAACCCGAACTGATCTATATGGACGAACCGACGGTCGGGATCGATCCCCAGAGCCGGCGTCGGATCTTGGACACTGTCAAACAGCTGCGGGATGAATATCGCATCACAGTGCTGTACACCACACACTTGATGGAAGAAGCCCAGGAGCTGAGCGACCGCGTGGGTATCATCGATCATGGCGAGATCATCGCTCTGGGAAATCAGGGTGATCTGATCCAGCAAGTTGGCGAGGAGGACCGGCTCGTGTTTAAAGTCGGAAACCAACATATCGAACGCGGATTGCTCGAACGGATGAAGGCAGAGGTCGAGGGCATCACCGAAGCGATTTTCGATCCCCCTGGTGAGGGCGGCGAAGATCCGAGCAACACCAGCGGCCTGATTGTGGTCATGGCCAAGCGCGGCCGAAAAGCGTTGCCAGCGCTGATTGAAATCGCGGAAAAAGGTGGGATCGAGATTCAATCGGTCGAAGTGCGGGAGCCCGACCTGGAGGCTGTCTTCCTGGCCTTGACTGGAAGAGCACTACGAGAGTGAGGCCAGGAAGCGTCTATCAACGGTGCTGATCAGGCAAAGATAAAGATGCGAAAAATCTGGACCATCGCTTGGAAGGAATTGTACGTCCGCTTCACCGACCGCAGCTTGCTGGTGATCATGATCGCCGTTCCGCTGGCCATATCGTCCATCGTCGGGTTGGCGTTCGGCGGACTGGGTGGGAGCGATATCTCGATTAGCGACATCCCGGTCGCAATCGTCAATCATGACGCAGGCAGTGACCTGGGTGTGAACTACGGAAGGGTTTTTGTTGACCTGCTCGTCCCAGGCAGTAGCTCGGGTGATATGAGCGCACTGCCCGCATGCGAGACATCCGGTGCCCGTTCTGAAGACTCAAGTTCCCTTCAAGAACTGACCCAGGCAGTGGCTTTCACGCCTGAGCTGGCTCAATCGATGATTGACCAGAGTGAGCTCACACTCGGTCCAGAAGCCGGCCTGGGTGCTCAGGACGGAGATGCCCTGGCCCGCCTGGCGGTCGATCAGGGGATCTACACCGCTGCGGTCATCATCCCCGAGGATTACTCGCTGAACCTTGCATCCATGTTTAAGCCGCAGGGGACACCGCAGCGGGCTGAGATTGAGGTGTACGCCAACGCCGGCCAGCCAATCGGCTCGGGGGTGATCTACAGCATCATCGACGGCATCTCACAACAGCTGGCGACGGGCAACATCGCCATCGCCGCCTCGATCGACGTGGCTGCCAGCCGGCTCGGTCCCGGTGTGTCGTCCCAGATGGGAAATGATGCACTGATTGAAAGCCTCAGCTGCGCATTCTCGCCCAGCTCGAATCTGGTCGGGTTGCAGACCAAATCCGTCAGCGGTGAAAGCCGCAGCATGGCCGGCATCATCCTGGTCTCCGTCGGCTCGGCCCAGGCGATGTTCTTCGCTCTCTTTACGGCGCAAGGAGGTGTCTTCAGTATGCACGCCGAACGGCGGCAGTGGACACTGCAGCGCTTGATCATGTCACCAACCTCTAGATCCGAGATCCTGGGCGGCAAGCTGCTCGGCACTTTCATTTCGGTCGTCGTCCAGCTTGTTCTGCTCATGCTCGCATTGACTCTGGTTGGCAGCCTGATCGAGGGGCACCTGGTGCTCATCTGGGGTACCAATTTCGCCAGCGTAGCGCTGGTATTGCTTTCGGCTGCGCTGGCAGTATCCGGATTGGGGATGCTGCTTGCCGGGCTGATCCAGACGCCCGAACAAGCCAACGTGCTTGGCTCAGTGATCAATATCGGCCTGGCCGTGTTGGGCGGGGCGTTCGGCTTCCAGCTTCCGGATCAGATTTCCTCACTGTCACTCCTGTACTGGGGCCGCAGCGCCTTTGAAACCCTGGCGACGAACAGCGGCGATATCACGCTCAACGTGGCCGTTCTCGCCGGGCAGGGTATCTTGATGTTCCTGATTGGTTTGCTGCTTTTCAATCGCCGCTTCGAACTGTAGAGGATCCTATGCGCAAGGTCCTTACAATCGCGTCCCACGACATACGAATCTTCCTCTCCAGCCGCGGCAATCTGGTTGGACTGCTCTTTACGCCCATACTCATGACTCTGATCATCGGATTCGTTAATGGCGGCATGTTCAGCGCAAACCCGACGATGATCCGGGTCGATGTCATCGATCAGGATCGAAGCGCACTTTCCCGTGAGTTTATCGATGCCGTGCGCCAGGCGAATGACACGCTCGTGCTGTGTCCGATGGATGCCAGCGAAAGCGTCAACTGCCGGATTAATAACGGTGTCTCCTTCTCCGAGGGCGAAGTCGAGGACCGCCTGCTCGAGGGGACGACGCTGGCGGCGATCGAGATTCCGGATGGTTTTGAGCAGGAGGTGAAAAGCTTCCAGCCGGTTGATGTTATCTATCTATCCAAACAGGATTTCGACGCTCCGACGTTCATCCGTCAGGCAGTAGACTCGGCGCTTCAGCAGGTGAATGGAGCTGCAGTGGCAGCAAGCGTTGGCTCGCGCGCGCTCGAGCCGATCGTGGGGCAGGTCTCCGTGAACACCCTGCAAGAAGAGATATATCAGCAGGCGGCCAGGTTGTGGAATGAGGATCCGGTCAGCATCCATTATTTTCAAAGCGGGGAAATCCAGCAGGCGTCGGCGCTCGCATCGCTGCGCACTGGATTGGGCCAATCCGTCCCCGGGATGGGGTCCATGTTCGTCATGTTCACCGTCTTCGGCGGCATGACGGCGATGGTCGTCGAGCGCAAGCAGTGGACCATGCAGCGCCTGGCCAGCATGCCGCTTACCAAAGCGCAGCTGCTGGGCGGCAAGATCCTCGCCCGGTTCGCGCTGGGCCTGCTGCAGTTCCTGGTTGTATTCGCCGTCGGTTTGGGGATCGGCATGCCGCTCGGGGACAGCCCGCTCGGGCTTGTGCTGGTCGCATTCAGTTTTACGCTGTCCGTGACGGCGATTTCCTTCGCGCTCGGCTCGCGCTTCGAAAACGAACAGCAGGCGAGCGGATTCGCGCTGCTGCTGTCCTTGATTTTGGCTCCACTCGGTGGGGCATGGTGGCCGCTGCAGATCGTGCCGCGCTTCATGCAGATCGCCGGGCACATTTCGCCCATCGCCTGGACGATGGACGCCTTCACCAGCCTGATCTTCGAGGGTGGGGGGATCGCCTCGATCCTTCTCCCGGTCGGCGTACTATTCGGAGTCGCTGTGTTGGCATTCGTCCTGGGGGTGCGGTTGTTTCGGTATGATTGATCCCCGTTACGAGGGGAACAAGACCGCCGGCGCTGCGCACCAGCGGTCTTTTCTTATTCAGGCAGGCTGCAGTTTCCTCAAACTTAATTAAAGAGAAAGCCGACCAGGAACGGAACCAAGACCAGCAGTCCCAGCAGGATGTGCCCGCGCTGTTCGGTGTTCTTGCTGTCCCAGTTGAACATGTGGATCGCGAGACCAAATCCGATCAGCCCGCTCGCCACCAATGCGGCGACGGAGAACCAGGGGTTGAAATCGGCCGGGTAGCCCATTGCCAGCCCATTGAAGGCGTTCATGGCCTGGGTGGCCGGCAGCAGGCGGGCCACCAGGCCGGCCGCGTCGGGCAGCATGCTGAAGGGCAGCATCAAGCCCCCGATGAGCATCGATGGAATGAAGATCAGCTGGGCGAGGATCACCTGGAAATTGGTGCTGGGCGAGATCACCCCGATCAGCACGCTGATGCCCGCCGTGCAGATCGTCAACGCCAGAAACACGAGGAAAAAGGCAGCCCAATTCGTCGGCAGCGGCGTGTCGAACAGCGGTTTGGAGCTGGCGGTGATGATGGTCGCCACGATCAGCAAATGAGCGCTGGTCGTAAGGGCTGGAACCGTCAGAATGGAGGCAGCCGGCACGCCGTTGATCTTGTAGCTTCGAAAGATGCCGTCCTCGCGGGCCTTGACGAGGGGGTCGGGGATACCCAAAAGGCAGGCGGCCAGGACCGCGAAGACGACCATTGCTGGCACCATCGTATTCCCGAAAAGCGGATTAATGCCGAGCATGATGAAGCCCATCATCAGATAGAAGATAATCGGGAAGAGGTAGTTCAGGAAGAGCAGCTGCCGGTTGCGGATCCCGGTCCTGAATTCGAAGCTGAAATGATTGAGGAAGGCGGTCATGCTTCACCCCCGTTCGTCGTGATCTCGAGGAAGCGGTCCTCGAGCGAGGGCCGTTCGACACGCAAGTCGATCAGCCGGTCTTTGCCAGCCTCGATCCGGCTGATGATGGCTGCGACCGTCGGCCCGATGTCCGTGCTGAAGAAGATTTGATAGCCTTCTTTCTCCGATCGCTGGCTGACGGCCGGAAGCTCCAGTGCAGGATCGGCCAGGATCCCGCTCTCTGTTCGAACCGAGATCTTTGTCAGCCCGGCGCCGGTGGCGGTGATCTCCATGGGAGTGCCCTCTGCGACCAGGTCGCCTCGGAGCAGAATGGCGATGCGGTCGGCCATCTCCTCCGCTTCGGCCATATCGTGCGTAGCGAGAATGATTGTTGTACCGGCCGCCTGCTGTTCACGCATCATTTTGTGCAGCTCGACGCGTGACTCGACATCAAGCCCGGCGGTTGGCTCATCGAGGAAGAGAACCGGCGGTTTGTGCGCCAGAGCCAGCGCCAGTGCGAGCCTCCGCTGCTGTCCCGTGGATAGCTGTGCGTATTGGGCGCTCCGTTTCTCGCCCAGCCCCATGCGGTCGATCAGCTCAAAGTCCGGATCCACGCCGTGGTAGGCGCAGAAGAAGCGCATCGCTTCATCGGGGGTGATGCTCTCGGGCAATCCCGAACTCTGCAGCTGCACTCCGATCAGGTCACGCAACTTGCGGGGATTACGGGTGGGGTCAACACCGGCAACCGAAAGCCGGCCGTCGGTCGGCGTCCGCAATCCCTCCAGGCATTCCAGCGTGGTTGTCTTCCCGGCGCCGTTCGGTCCGAGCAAACCAAAGATCTCGCCCCGGTAGGTGTTGAAGCTGATCCGGTCAACGGCGACGAAGTCACCATATTGCTTGCGAAAGCCCTCCACTGCGATGACGATATCCTGCATGCCGATTCATCCTCCTGCACATTCAATCTGGCCGATCAGTTCGCCCTGCGCTCGTGAGGGATGGTAAGTTTAGCATCGATGAACTGCCGATGGGTGAGTCGAAGCGTATTGGCGATCGTGCGGATCTCTTCGATCTCCTCCGGGGTCGCCATTCCATCGGCGGCCGCGATCGAGAAGAGCACCTCCAGAAAGCGGCTGCGCTCGCCTTCATCCGTCGTCGTGAAGAATTGGCGGGTCAGGCGATAGTAGTCCATCTCGGGACCGATCTCAGAGACCGCAACTTCGGTTACAAAGCGCGCTTCATCCCGCGTGAGATCCCAGCCTTCCTGGAGCGCTTCGACCATCGCTCCCAGCTCCTGCTCGGTGACATCCTGATCGACATGAGCGACCCTGGCCATTAACCCTCCGGCAAGGCACATTTTGCGCAGCCGTGGATCCTGGACGTCAAGCTCGCCCTGGCCTGATTCCAGGCGGCGCTGGATCCCGTAATACACCTTATTCTTGATGTAATCTTCAAAGTGGTTCTCCCGGTTGGGCGCCTGCTCCAGGGCTTGCTGCCTGCGGCTGATCGCACCTTGCAGTACATGTCCCAGCTGACCGATCAGGCCGACGCTGGCACTGTTGATTTCCGATTTCATGTCACCGATGATGACTTGCTCATCCGAGCTTGGAGAGCCATCCGCGTGGGCAAGCTGATCGAGGAACTTGAGAGCAAGTTCACGATCCTTCGACGTGCGCATGGTCTCATTCAGCTGCTGCACCAACCGCTCGCGCTCAGCCGGACCGACTGGCGCCTCGATGTACATCTCGAGGCTGGCCCACTCGCGCCCTGTAAGATCCGGAAGCTGGAAGAGCAGGTCTTTCAGGCAGTTGATTTCTTCATTGGAAATCTCGCCATCCGCCCAGGCTGCGGCGATCAACACCTTCCCAAGCGTCAGGATGAAGCTCGCTTCTGTCATACGGCCCTCCACAGCGTGCGCTGGATGCCCGGCGAAAAACGCAGCCAGGATGCCCAGCAGGTCGTCCTTCATGCTACCATGCCGCATGTCCGTTCTCCGCTTCTTCCAATGTACTTGGAAAAGGAATCAACCGGGTACGCCAGGATCATTGCATGATGGTGGGGGAATGTTCATCCCCCAAGTAGGTGAAATGACCTGCGAGCTGTCTGCAGGATATAGGCGCACACGTTCCAGCACAGCGGTACAATCGTTGGAACCGGGAACTTACAGGATCGATGTGGCGTTAAGCTATGGTGTGTGCGGAGAGCTTCCGAACATTTTCTCCAACCACAGAAACCGATCACTCCACTATTAGGAGGGAGGGACGCAAAATGAAAAAAGGAAACCGTTTCCATCTGGCTGTGGGTGTGACGCTGGTTGCGCTAACGATCTTGCTTGTCGGCTGCGCTGCGGGTGAAGGCCAGGCAGGTGGATCCACACAAAACGGCCAGGGTTATCTGGACACAATTTCGGTTACCGGATTTGGTGAGGCGGTCGGTGCACCGGATATGGGTACCGTCCAGCTCGGCTTCAGTGTCTCGAATGCAGATATCCAGCAAGCGATGGCAGAATCGAATGCCACGCTCGAGCGCATTACGCAGGCTGTAGTCGCTCTGGGGATTGATCCGGCTGACGTGCAGACGACGAATTTCTCCGTCTGGCCTGAGGACCGCTACGACCCGATGACCGGTATGCCGAGTGGTGATAAAACCTACCGGGTGGACAATTCGATCAACGTCAAAGTGCGTGACTTGAGCCTGATGCCGCAGGTGATCCAGGCCGCGCTCGACAGCGGCGCAAACAACCTGTACGGGCTGAACTTCTCGATCGAGGACACCAGCACGCTGGCTGAGCAAGCACGGGCCGACGCTGTCAAGGACGCGCGCGCCCGCGCGGAACAGCTTGCGGCGGAACTCGGAGTCTCGCTCGGAGAGGCGCGCATCGCCAATGAGGTGTACGGAAACAACGCCGGGCCGATGATCGAGGCAGCCTATGGGCTGGGTGGTGGCGGCGCGCCGCCGATCAGTGAAGGCCAGCTTACCGTGAACATTCAGGTGGTGGTGACGTTCGACCTCGTTCGCTGATCCGTTATCAAGCACCGGGTGGGGCTGTACAGCCCCACCCGGTGTCGATTACGGCGAATCCCTTCGTTGACGCGCTAGCTGGAAACGCTGAATTTGATCGGCAAGCCCTGGGGAAGATCGCCATTTGCCCCCAACGTCAGCTCACCCGTCAGGTGCACGCTGCCGTCGGATTCAACGCTCATCGTGCCGATAAAGGTGCCGCTGATGTCTGGCCTGCCAGCGACCATGCCTGTACCGTGCAAGTCGAAATTGCCATGCTCATCCACGGGACCGCTGAGTGTGATCACCGTCGTCGTCCCATCCGGAGAGCTAAAGGTGATTGCGATTTCGCTCCCCGTACGTTCAATCATTACAGTCGAGCTCTCAGGAAGTTTGACGTACTGAAAATGGCCCGCCTTATCTTCGGTGCAGACGAGGTCAACATCATGTTCGCCGCTGATCACAGCCGGTGTGGGTGTGATTGTCATGGGTGTCGGTTGAGGGATGAGGATCGCAGGGGTCGGCGTTGCCTGCGCAGGAGCACCCTGGGTGAAGCCGGCATCGAGTGTCAGATCATCCGCCGAGCCGACTGAAAATTCATCCGTCCAGCCGGCATTGTTCCCGGCCGGGTTGACATCGCTGTCGACCTGATCGTCTTCGAACTGATCCTTGACGGTGAAGCTGTGGCCAGTGGGGGGTTCGAACTTGAGCTTGTATTCACCGGCAGCCACGCCTTCAAACTGGTAGATACCGTCCTTGTCGGACCGGGTGGTCATTTCGGGACTTGTGCCGCCTGACGGGTACAGATCGACGCGCACATCTACCAGCGGTCCTTCACCCTTGTCTTGAATGCCGTTGCTATTGCTGTCGAGCCAGGTGTAGTCGCCGATGGAGACACCGGCTTTGGGGGTACATGCAGAGCCCAGGATCAAGGTGAACAGCAATCCCGCGAGGTAGAGCAGCTTCCGCATATTCATTTCTCCTCCTTGGCGGTTCAGGTGCGATCAGCAAGGGGAATTGCTGATGCTCTAAAATCGGATAAGGACGGTCTAGATTAGCACAAGGGGTGAGTGATGACAATCTGGACGGAAGTACCAGGACCGCTGATGGCAACCGGGCGGCAGGAGCGGCTTCCAACGTGGTCTCGATCTGATATGCTTCTGTGTTGATGGCCGCGGTTGGATTAATGGGAGCGCAGCATGCGTGGAACACAGTTAACGAAAAGGACGCTTGGGAGAACCGATCTGCAGGTGACACCCATTGGCCTGGGGGTGATGCAGTTTTCTGGGAGTGCAGGTTTCTTCCGCTTCATGTTCGATGATATCGAGCAGTCCCAGATGGACGAGATCGTCCGGGCAGCGCTTGAGGGCGGGATCAACTGGTTCGATACCGCCGAAGCGTATGGGGGCGGTCGGTCGGAGCGCGGCCTCTCACGGGCCCTTCAGCATGCAGGAGCAGCTGACCAGGATGTGCGTGTGGCGACGAAATGGATGCCGGTGCTGCGCACCGCATCCAGCATCCCGCGCACGATCGGCAAGCGCCTTGAGAATTTATCCCCGTATACCATCGACCTGTACTATGTGCATCAGCCATGGGGCTTTTCACCACCCGAATCCGAGATGGATGCCATGGCGGACCTGGTCCAGGCCGGCAAGGTTCGCACGGTTGGGGTGAGCAACTTCAACGCTGAACAGATGCGGCGGGCTGCTGTCGCGCTGGAAAAACGTGGCCTCAAGCTGGCCGCGAATCAGATGCAGTACAGCCTCGTGCACCGCCACATCGAGACCAACGGCGTTCTGGAAGCGGCGCGCGATCTGGGTGTGACCATCGTTGCCTGGGGTCCGCTGGCTTCCGGTTTGCTGACAGGGAAGTTCCACCGCGATCCAGAGGCGCTGAAAAACACACCCTTCGTCCGGCGGCGCAGGCTGCGCTCGAGGCTGCAGGCCTCTCTCCCATTGATCGAAGCACTCGAGCGCATCGGCAAGCGCTACGACGCATCGCCCGCACAGGTAGCTTTGAACTGGTTGATTCATTTTCAAGGCGACGTGGTGGTCGCCATTCCCGGGGCCTCGAAAGCGCAGCACGCCAGGGAAGCAGCTGGAGCGATGAAGTTCAAGCTGACTCAGGATGAACTCGCCGATCTCGACCATATCTCAGGACAGCTCGGGGGTTGACCGAAAGCCGGATAATATCGCTCAGGGCGCCGACCATCGCTATGGGAAATATGGGGATCCAAAGGCGAACGATGCCATAGGCGCTTTGGATACCCTCAGCGCGTCCTGCCCACCGCGATTGTTATTCACCCGGGAATCGGACAATTCCTGTTGTAATTTGGGGTGAGTGGGCTTATAAATCTTGCCGTCATCATCCACCTCAGCCTCATGCGTGTTGATGCTATATAAAACGCCGGGAAGCTCCAGGGATGGATGCTGGATGGATTGCCAAGTGGAGGCTGCATGATCGAGTCCGACCTGTATCGTTGGATCGCTGCCAACCCGTTGTACGCCGTTCTGGCGACGATTGCCTTAAGCCTGCTGGCGTTCCTGGCCGCACGCTTGATCATTGCCCGGGGCCTGGTCAGCCTGGCTCGACGAACTCGCACTCAGGCTGATGACATCGTGCTGAGGGCGCTTCATCCGTACCGCATCGCCTGGCTTGTCCCCCTACTCATACTCTATGCATTTGCTGGATTAGCTGGTGAGTACCAAGCCGTGGTCGAAAAGACTTTGCTCTTTTTGATCCTGTGGCTTGTGGCCGTCACCTTCAACGCGCTGCTGGACGCGCTCAACGTGATCTACGAGAGCAGTGCCTCCTTTCGAGGGGCGAGCATTCAGGGCTACCTCGACATCGTCAAGATCGTTGTCCTGGTAGCAGCGATCATCTTCAGCATATCGCTCTTCACCGGCCAGTCGCCAATCGTGCTGCTGACTGGTCTGGGAGCGCTGACAGCAGTGTTGCTGTTGATCTTCCACGATACGATTCTCTCTTTCGTCGCCAGTGTGCAGATCAGCACCCAGGATCTGATCAAGGAAGGCGACTGGATCGAGGTGCCAAGCTACAGCGCGGACGGCGATGTAGTCAACATGACGCTGCACACGATCAAGATCCAGAATTGGGACAAGACGATCAGCGTTATCCCTACGCATAAGATCAACGAGGTCGCCTATAAGAACTGGCGTGGCATGCAGGAGAGCGGCGGGCGGCGCATCAAACGCGCCATCTACCTTGATCAGGGCAGCATCCGCTTCTGCGATGAGGAAATGATCGCCCGTTTCCGGAAGGTCGACATACTGCGACCTTACCTCGATCAGCGCACGGCTGAGATCGAGCGTGAGAACCGCGAGAAGGGCATCGAGCTCGACAGCCCGCTCGACGGTCGCCAGCTGACCAACATCGGAACTTTCCGGGCCTATGTCGAGGCTTACCTGCGTAACCACAAGGACATCCACCAGCAAGGGCTCGATTTTCTCG
The DNA here is from genome assembly GCA_037379555.1 of Anaerolineales bacterium. Taxonomy (GTDB): domain Bacteria; phylum Chloroflexota; class Anaerolineae; order Anaerolineales; family E44-bin32; genus E44-bin32. Next base: position 33,846 of record JARRJK010000003.1, read on the forward strand.
TACGGCAGCTGAAACCCGGCCCGACCGGTGTGCCGATTGAAGTCTATGCCTTCACGAAGACGACAGCCTGGGCTGAGTACGAGCGGATCCAGGCCGACATCTTCGACCACCTGCTGGCTTCCGTGGGTGTGTTTGATCTGCGCGTCTTCCAGGAACCGACGGGCATGGATTTCACCGCCGCGTTCCAAAGGGATCGAGAACCTCAGGGTTTGGATTGACGGACAATGAATCCGCGGGTGTCCCTGTCCCGCACACTGGCGCCACGGCTGCTTTCCCGGCCGGGTAAGCAGCGCCACGGTCGGTTCGGTGCGGCATCAGAAGCCCCGTCGCTCAGCGTCCCAGGTCGAAGCGGCAGCCAAGCCCCGGTGCTTCGGAGGCGATCAGCTCACCGTCTTCGAGCCGGAAGCCCGGAACGGAGGGATCATTTTCCAGGTCCAGGTAGCCATCGAGGTCGCAGTATGCGACGTTCGGGCTGCTCAGCGCGATGCCGAGCCCGGCCGCGATCAGCATGGCCGGCTCAATCAAACAGCTGACCATGGTGCGCAGGCCCGCCACCCGGGCTAGGGTGTTCATCTCCTCCGCCGGACGGATGCCGCCGCATGCACCGACCTTGATGCAGATTCCGTCGGCGAGTTTCTGCGCTGCCACTTCCAGTGCGCTTGCTGGGTCGTCGGCGCATTGATCGGCCAGGATCGGGACGGGGCTTTGCCGGCTGACCTGGCCCAGCGCGGCTGGATCCGTGCCGGCCGTTGGCTGCTCGAGCATCTCGATTTCTCCATCTAACTCCTGGGCAACGAGCAACGCCTGGCGGATGTCGTAGCCGCCATCTGGATCAAGACGCAGCGTGACGCCGGGCATCGCGCGGCGCAGAGCTCTGACCGTCTGCACGTCCTGCTGCGCGTCGAGCCCGCCCTTGACCTTGAGGATGCGGTAGCCCTGCGCCGCCAATTTGCCTGCACGTTCCACCGTCGCCGTGAGCGTGTCAAGGGGCAGTGTGGCGGACGTCGGGATCCGGCTGCGGTACCCGCCCAGCAGGCGGAAGAGTGGCAATCCAGAAACGTAGCCCAGCAGGTCGTGATAGGCCAGGTCAAATGCGCAAAGCGCTGAGGGCGAGTCTTCCATCACACCTGCCAGCTGCTCCAGGGAATACTCGAGCTGAGTTGGATGGAGATCCGGTACGAGCGCTGCGCCGCGATAGCACGCCTCGAGCGCGGATTCCGGATCCGTCCCGTTCAAGACGGGGTGCGCCACCGTGCAGCCCCAGGCACTGATCCCGGACTGCGTGATGAAACGCACGAAAATGGCGGACACGCGCCGCAGCGCGTCGATATCCGATGTCCGGACGGGGTGTGCCAGCTCAAGTTCGACCGGGGTCACTTCGACCTGTGTGATTTGCATAATCCTGACCCTCGCGGCAACTGGAACACGATGATTTCAGCTTGAATAGAGCATAGTTGAGGTGGCTTTCGGATTCAATCCCGCCCGACCTCGAACACATGGATCAGACTTTTATCGCCGTCGGCCCGGCGCTCTACGAGGTAGAGCAGGCCGTGCTTGTGGTCGAACGCAGCCGCACCGAGCAGGTAGCGCTTGCTGTTCTGGTAGTCAAAGCCAGGATCAAAGAGCAGCTCGTCGATCGCCCGGGATGCGTAGGGTTGAGGCTCCCAGGTTTGCATCTCGCCACGGGCGACTGCAGCCAGGTCCGCCGGGTCGTAGAAAAGGATCTGGGCCGAGATGTCCTCCGACCACCAGCCGCGCTGATCGTGTGGCCAGGGTGGGACGTCAGGGTAAATCTCGCCGGGATCGCCGCTGGTTGGATAGACGACGCCATTTGAGAAGCCGTACCAGCTCGCACCGAGCGCCTTCGTCCCGACGAAAATCACGGCTGCGGCCTCGCCGTCCGTCAGCCAGGCACCACCGGACCACTCGTCCGGCTGGCTGAATGTGGCCATCGGCTGAATCCCGGATACATCGATCTCGAGATTCCCCTCCAGCTGCCGTCCGTAGAGCAGCAGCGGCACGGCTTGTCCGAGTGCAGCACCTTGCGCCGGAGGATTACCATCTTGCCACGGCCCGATGGCGATCAGCGTCGGACCGAGGCCGCCCCAGACTCCATCACGGAAGCGGCCAGTCGCCAGGCGCAGCCCGGGGGTGTTGGCTGCCGCCCATGCCTGTGGAATTTCGAACAGGTAGTCGTTTGTTACATAGTTGCTGAATCCGGCGATGTGCCAGGGACCTGCAGTCTCAGGGTTCGAGAGATCAAGGGAACTCCAGCCGTGGGTCGGGTTCCAGGCGTCTTCGAAGTGCTGTCCCCACGCGAAGTACAGTTTCCACTCGTCCTGCTCGCCCTGTGGCGGCAGGATCTCGAGCCCGGCGCGCGGGATCTCAAGATATCCGAAGCGGCCGCCTGTGACATCAGCGAACGGCTGCAGTGTTTCGGCTGTATTCAATTCTTCGGGATCCTTGCCGGATGAGATGATCGGCCGGGGGATGCTGATCTCAGAGACGAACTGCTGGTGGTCATGGCCTACAGCGAAGAGCGAGCCCGGGAAACCGTCATCCGGCCCTTCTGGATCACCGAGCGGGTAGTAAGCAATCGCGTAGCCGCTGTACTCCCAACTCGAACCGTCGCTCTCGCCCGGCAGGCGGAACGCACCCAGGTACGTCAGATCGGCAGGATCGATTAATTCTGAAGCACTGAGATCAGATCGGATGCCTGCGGAGCTCGACTCTCCGTTTCCCTGCTCGCGGTTGGAGCTGCCTTGTGGCGCGAGCGTAGTCGCATTCCCTTGCGCCGGTTCACTCTGGTCCGAGTGCGAAGGCATATTGCAGGCGCAGCAAAACCATCCGAGCAGGAGCAAGCAAAATGCGATTCTTTTCATATTTCTCCGCCTCCGACGATCTTGCGCGGCATCGGCTGAAAGCTCTTCCCGAAATGGATCAGATTCAAAACTCGGGCTTCCAGCAAAGACCGGCTGCATTCTTTGATAGTAAAACGGCAGCAGGAAGCATCCTGTGACAAATTTCACGTAGCGGTTGTGATTATAGGAGTTCGTCGGACACTCGCCAGCTGGGAGCCCTTTACTTGGGCCGCGCGAAGACCACGACGAAGTACCCACCGTAGTCGCTCTCGCTGCTGTAGATGTAACCGACGCCGAACTCGGTGTAGTTCGGGCTGAGGATGTTGGCCGTGTGGGGCGTGCTGTTCATCCACCAGTTGAACGCCGTCTGCGGGTTGGTGGAAATCATGTAGTTCTCGCCGATCCAGCTCCACGAGTAGCCCTGCGCTTCGACCCGGTCGCGTACATTCGATCCGTCCGAGCCGGTGTGACCTGTGAAGTGGTTGCATGCCATGTCCGCCGCCTGCACCCGGGCGGCAGCGCGCAGCTGGCTCTGGACCTGATAGGCGTAAAGGCCGCGTGACTGGCGTTCATCGTTGATGAGCTGCGCCACCTGATTTTCGTTGGATGTGTTGATCGTGTAGTTGCAGCTGGTGTTGATCGGCGTATCGCTCGGCGTGGGAGCGGTTGTGTTGGTGGGCGAGGGCGTGTTGGTGGGAATGGCGGGATCCCAGGTTTCGGTTGGCGTGAAGGTCGGACCGGGTGTGAAAGTGCTGCTGGGAAGCGGTGTGCGGGTGCGGGTAGATGTACGCGTTGGTGTCCGTGTTGGGTAGGGTGTCCAGGTCGGGTAAGGTGTCCGAGTCGGAGTGACGGACGGTGTCAGCGTGCCGGTCGGAGTCACGGTCGGAGTGGAGGTCAGGGTCTGCGTCGATGTAGGGGTCCAGGTTGCCGTATCGGTCGCAGTAGGTGTCTGTGAGGGCGTGTCCGTCAGGCTGGGTGTGGGAGAGCGGAAGGCCGTGCGGGTGGCTGCGACGTCTTGGGTTGAAAGACCGGGCGTGATGTAGGCAGCCAGAGTCCGGCGCGGCACCAGGTTCAGCGGCAAGGAGGCTGCTGGGATGATGGGTGTACTCACTGGGGGTGGAGCCAGGAGGCCGTATTCAACCAGGACCGCTGCGATGCCGCTGCGCAGATCGTTGAGTTCTTCCGTGTAAAGGGCTTGCGCTGTGAGCAGCGCGACGAAGAGCGCCACGCCGATCACGAGCGGAGTCATGATCACAGTGCGGACGACCAGCCGGCGCAGGCGCGGCCGTCCCGCCGGCCTGCTCTTTTGAAGAGGGCGGTTTTCGGTCTCCATCGCACCCCCATTGTTGTGTCGCCCTGAACAGAGCGCCATAGCTAGGGGGTACTAAGCCGGCCGGAGGATCAAGCTTTGCGGTCGAAGTAGATACTCTTGCCCGTGACCGAGAGCGGGATGCCCATGACGAAGTCAGCGTCGATCAATCCCAGCTCACGCGCCACGACGCCAGCCCGGTACATGATGCGGTTATCCACGTTCATCATGCCAGCCGTCTTCACAGCCGATCCGAGGGCGATGCCCATATCGAGCACACGCAGGGCGCACTGCGGACCCTTGAACTCGCCTTCGTGCGTGTTGATCAGGATGCAGGCGTCCTCGCCGCAAGCTCCACAGTTAAGGTCCGCAACCTCGGCGTCCTTGATGCCGATCAGGACAACAGCCTCCGAATTGAGGATGTTGCCCCCATCACGCGCGAAACCTGAAATGCCCACGCGTGCAGCGTAATCCTTCATCCCTTCACCGAGTTGCTTGAGCAACTGGCCGGTGATCGTCCTCACGACGACATAATCCTGGCCGCGCGTTTTTGGAGCGGTGATGGCTGCGATCTCCATCAGTTCTGCGACAGTGTTCAGTGCGGGCATCGGGACCTCCCCAGTTGGAAACATGCATGTCGGTGTTTCAATAAATAATGTACGCAAGGGTTTCTGGAATGCAAGCGATGGCGCAACGGATCCCACTGGCAGCCCCTGAAAACGATATAATTTATCCAGATAGTCCTTTGAAGATCTGGCACAACGCTTCGGACAGCGAGAGTCCGCCGAGGCGAAGCTAGGATGGATGCATATGCCGAAAGTACGAGACATCAAACAGGCGATCGAACCCGACTACGTCATCGAAGGGGCAGGTGTGCTCCTGCGGCGGTCGTTTGGACCGAATCGAGCCAATCTCTATGATCCCTTCCTGTTGTTTGACCATTTTGCTTTCAATGACCCGATTGAGGGTCCAATCGTGGGTTTCCCGATGCATCCTCATCGCGGCATCGAAACGGTCACCTATATGCTGGAGGGCAACACCCGGCACCGCGACAGCCTGGGAAACATGGGCGTGATCGGACCGGGGGACGTGCAGTGGATGACGAGCGGGCGCGGCATCATGCACGAGGAGATGCCGAAACGCGGTCCCAGCGGACGCGTGGACGGATTCCAGCTGTGGGTCAATCTCCCGGCCTCGGAGAAGATGAGCGCGCCGCGCTATCAGGAGGTCAAGCGATCGGACATCCCGGTCGTCGTGCAGGGAGGTGCCACAGTGCGCGTGGTTGCCGGAAGTTTCGGTGGAAAACGGGGCCCGGTGACGGAGATCTCCGCCCGGCCGCTGTACATGGATGTCAGTCTCGAACCCGGCGCTGAGTTCGTGCTTGCAACACCTGCAGACCATACAGCGATGGCTTACTTATTCGAGGGCAGGGCTAGGATGGGACACGCCGAGAATCCCGGAAATGAGGTCTCTGCGGTCAGGATGGTGATCTTCCAGGGTGGCGATCAGTTCAAAGCCCGCTCTGCGGATGATTCATCGGCGCGTTTCATGTTCTTCGCTGGTGCGCCTTTCGGCGAGCAGATCGTCCCCTATGGCCCCTTCGTGATGAACACCGAAGAGGAGATCCGTCAGGCGCTTGCCGACCTGCGGAGTGGGACTTTCGTGGATCAGCGCGCTGCGCTGGCCTGAGCCGGACGCACATCTGGAATTCAAGGTTGGGGCAGAAAAGTGAACAAGCCCGTGGAGCGGCATGCGCCTGTCCACGGGCTTGTTAAAGGGAGGAGAGAGTAAAGTGCTGGCGGGCGCGGACCTGTCGTCAGCGGACCGAATCCCGATCGCGGCCTGCTACTCTTTCTTTCCGCGCCTCCTGGAGGGCTTTTCCTCCACCTCAGCGGGAGGGTTGGATTCTTCGGTGGCAATGCGGTCTCGCTGGCTGAGGCTATTGACTGCGATCACGACCAGAGCTACAACGCCCACAACCAGGAGCAGCCCGAAGAACCATCCGAACGGCTGCGCATGCATCCCATAGCTGTAGACGCCGGGGTGGTTCCATCCGGGCATCATGTTGTGGGCGAAGGGCTGTATGCCCTCACCGCGAAAACGGCCTTCAGGCCCACGCAGCATCAAGCCTCCAGCGGCGTTTGCCACGCCGCGCGCATATCCCAACCGGAAGAGCGCATACCCTCCAGCAGCCAGGAGCGCCAGCACCACCACGGTTACCAGCACTGTGATCCAGATTGAGCTTTTTCTCATCGACATGACTCCTGTAGTGTGCTGTTTGGGATTTCTAAATCCTTCATTCACAGCACAATCTTGACATTCGACCCTCCATGTGAGGGGGGTTTTCAATCGAGAATTCTACCGCCGGGAAATTAATAAATGATGATGAAGATGTGTAGAAGATATGAAGAAGTCGGCGTGGTCTTACCGAGCCCGGCGGGTGAGATTTGCAGCACGCCCGAGCTCATCCTGGATGTCGTGGATCGCATCACCCTGCATCCCTTCTTGAAACGATCCAGACAGAGTTCTCCGGTTCCTTACCGCGCGAAATAGTGGGGGATCTTCAGTCGAAGGCGATCCATGAGTGTAAGGCGCAGATGAAGATCGGGGCGTTCTAGAAATCGCCGCTGATCAGGTGGTCTCCCCGCGCAGGATCCGGCGCAGCATGCGGGCGAAAGCGGACCCGTGGTGCTGGATGGACTGCACCAGGGAGAGCACGGGATTCGAGCTTGCGACGCGCAGCGGATTCAACGCTGCCAGCCTGGCGGCGATCCGCCAACCGCTTTTTTCCAAGGCGATTGGCGCAACCCGCGGCGCGACCTTCACGACGGCCGAGGCCCAGGTGAGACCGGCGCCGAAGGCCACCAGCGCCAGGGTATCGCCGACCTTTGCCCGTCCCTCTTCAAAAGCTTCACACAGCGCGATTGGAATCGAAGCCGCCGAGGTGTTACCGTAGCGCTCGATGTTGACGAAGACCTTCTCGCGCGGGATGCCGACATAATGGGCTGCGTTTTCGATGATCCGCAGGTTTGCCTGGTGCGGGATGAAGAGGTCGATGTCGTCGCTGGTCAGGTTGGCGCTCTGGATCGCCTGGCGCAGCGCCTTCCCGAGAATACGAGTGGCGAAGCGGAAGACCTGCTGGCCGTTCATGGAAAGTGTGTGCAATCCGGCATCGAGCGACTCGTGAGTTGGGGGGTGGACGACTCCGCCTCCGGGAAGGATCAGGTGCTCGGCGCCGCTGCCATCCGACCCAAGGACTGACGAAAGCACACCGGAGGGCTCGTCGCTCACCTCGAGCACGACCGCGCCCGCGCCGTCGCCGAAGAGCACGCAGGTCGACCGGTCGGTCCAATCCACGAAGCGGCTCAGCAGCTCAACTCCGATAACGAGGATATGGTCGCACGCGCCGCTGGCGATGAAGCTTTGCGCGGTGGCCAGGCCGTAGACGAAGCCTGTGCAGCCGTTGACGAGCGTGAATGCGCCGACATCCTTTGCACCGAGGGCGTGCTGGACCTGGGAGGAGACGGGTGGGGTCAGGTAATCCGGGCTGGAAGTTGCGACGATGATCAGGCCGAGGTCACGCGCGCGAATCCCGGCCATGGCGAGGGCTTCGCGTGCGGCGGCGACGGCCATGTCGGAGGTGTTTTCGCCGTCGGCCACGATGTGACGCTCGCGGATGCCCGTCCGGGTCACGATCCATTCGTCGCTCGTATCGACCATGCGCTCGAGGTCGGCGTTGGTGATGACCCGTTCGGGGACGTACTTACCCCAGCCAATGATATTGCCGTATCGTTCGGCCATAGGTGTCTCCTCCGGCCTATTTTCCCACACTTTCGGTCAGATTCCATAAGCACCTGACACATCTGATAACCCTGTGGGGCGAAATTCGCTACTCTTGATTTTCATCTTGCACGGCAGCTGAACCCCGAAGCGGGATCTGCGTGCGTCGCAACAGATTGTCTTCTCAGAGAGGGGTCCGTACAGGTTTGCCGGTGGAGAAAGAAGAGCGAGGCTGGGCTAATCCCAGGGTACGGCGCGGATGTGCCAGGCTGAGAAGTTATCGAAACTCGCCTGGAGTGAGTAGGTCAGCGAGGCGCGAACGTAGAGCGCGAAAGCTCCGAACGAGTACGTGTACTGCGGGTCGATCACGGTTCCGACCTGCTGATCGTTTACATAGAGCACGAATCGATCGAGATAGGCCAGGACGCCGAGCCGGTTCACCGCACCCAGGCCGGTGTTGATCGCGGCTGCTTCAGACCAATCGACAAGCACACGCGGGCTGCCGTCGCGGTGATGTCGGCGCAGCCGCCAGTGACCGTCGCAGGAAACCTCGAATGAGTAGCCTCCCATCCCGCTGTCAGGATCGACCCGGATCGCGATTCCGACCGAGTCCTTGCCCAGGCAGTCCCCATTCGTTGTGCTGACCTCGGCGTATAGATTGCCTGACTGGCGCCAGTCCATCGACCACCAGGTATAGCGTTCCTCCGGTACGTAATCGGTGCCTACCAGCATGCCGTTCTCGACCTGGTATGCGCTGCGATCCGCCAGGTCGTAGGTCGACCAACTTGTACCCTGACTGAAACTATCACTGATGTCCGGCTCGGCCAGATCGAGATGGGCGCGCGGATCCACGGCGAGCGTCGGCAGCGGTGTTGGGCTGGGGAACGCCGTAGGGGTTGAGGTTGGAGGCGCAACGAGTGCGGCAGGCATCTCGGTGTCTGCTGCGAGAACCGCCGGCTGCGGTGTACGTTCGGGTTCGGCTCCGGCCGACCGGTCCCCCCGCAGGCCAAGGAGCGTCGCGGCCGTAAGCAGCAAGGCCGCCAGCGCTGAGGCCCACACTCGCATAGGGACTTGCAAGCGGGCGTACCATGGCCGGGGGGTTGAATCGTACCGGATCGCCTCTTTAAGCTCTGAAGCCAGCTGGCTGGCCTGTGGATATCGATCGGAGGGATCCTTCGCCAGGGCGCGGCTGATGAACCGCTGCAGATGCTTGCCGGCGCCCCTCAGCGGCGGTGGTTGGGCGTGAACCTGCATGTACATCGTCGAGGCGGCCGAATCATCCTCCGATTCGAAGGGTCGGCTCCCGCAGAGCATCTCATAGGCCAGCACGCCGAGGGCGTAGATGTCGCTGCGCTCGTCGACTGCGCCGCCTTCGACCTGCTCGGGGGACATATAGGCCGGGGTGCCCATCACCGTCCCGGGGGCAGTGTGCTCTGGCGCGAACGTAAGGCGAGCGAGGCCGAAATCGGTCAGCACCGGCTGGGTCTCCGCCGGCAGCGGTTCGCCCTGCCGGACTTTCGATCCGCCGTTGCGCAGCATGACATTGGCCGGTTTGATATCGCGATGCAGCACGCCTTCTGCGTGGGCGTAGTCGAGCGCTTCGGCCAGCTGCCCGATGATGTGGACGGTGGCAGTGTACGGCATGCGCCGGCCGGCGGCCGGCAGGCTGGCCAGGTAGGTCTCGAGCGAGATGCCCTCAATCAATTCCATGATGATGTACGGGCGGCCGTCGAGGCTGTCGAAGTCGAAGACGCGCACGATGTTCGGATGATGGAGGGTGGCGACCGCCTGGGCTTCGGTTCGGAAGCGCTTCAGAAGTTCGAGATCCTCGGAAAGGTGCGCGTAGAGGATCTTGACCACCATCGGCTGGTTGAGGGTCATGTGGCGGCCGAGGTAGACCTCGGCCATGCTGCCGCGGGCGAGGCGTCGTTCGATCAGCACTTTAGACACGACCTGCCCGACCCAGTCGCGCAAAAAGAACCTCCCGGGAATACCGTCGACTGCCCTTAGCATAGCGTTGATTGCCCCGGCCCGACTTTACGGTTGCCTTTCACTCTGACTGTGACATCGGCTGGGCAGCGAAAGACGTACTCGGTCTGGAATGGAAGCGGGGACTTCGGCATCACGCATGATCTATCACCATTCATGGCGGCTTCGGTCCTGATTGTGAGAGCTCCGATTCTGGTTTGTCTGGAGAGCGAATAGGCGTATTCTTTCGAGATGAGACGCTGAAGCAAAGGCCAGGAGCCAATCTGTGATGAACCCCGTCATTGAAACCATCATGAAGCGCAAATCGGTGCGTGCCTACGAGCCGCGGCCGGTCCCGCCCGAAGTCAAGGAGCAGATTCTCAATGCCGCCATGCGGGCGCCGACTGCGGGCAATATGATGCTGTACTCGATCCTCGAGGTAGAGGATCAGGCCAAGAAGGAGCGCCTGGTCGAAACCTGCGACAATCAGCCCTTCATCGCCCAGGCGCCGCTGGTGTTGATCTTCCTGGCGGATTACCAGCGCTGGTTCGACTACTTTAAGTACGCCGGTGAGGAGCGGCACGCCTTGAAGCCGGGCGAGGCGATTGTCAGGCCGCAGGAGGGTGATCTGCTGCTGGCTTGCTGCGACGCGC
>JARRJK010000004.1:0-29682 GCA_037379555.1 Anaerolineales bacterium
CCCTACTCGACGAGCCAGTGGTCCGATTTCATCGTGTTCGGCATCGCCCAGGGCAGCATGTATGCACTGATCGCGATCGGCTACACGCTGGTGTACGGCGTATTATTCATGATCAACTTCGCGCATGGCGAATTTTTCATGTCCGGCATCATGACCGCGACCGTGTTTGTGGCCCTGCCGATGTCGGCCAGCGGCTTCCTGGAGCGGCAGCCGATCATCAGTCTGCTGGTCATCGCCGTTGTCTCGATGATCGTCTCCGTGATCGTTGCCATTGTCACCGAGCGCATTGCTTATAAGCCGCTCCGCAAAGCGCCGCGCCTTGTCCCCCTGATCACTGCGATCGGCGCTTCCTTCTTCTGGCAGAACTTCTACCGGGGCATGCTCGGCTCGGAAGTGAAACCCTTCCCCCAGATCGGGATCCTCACCGGAAAGGTTCCATTCCTGGGGACTGAAATCCTCAAAGTACATATCGTCGTCATCATCGCCACGATCATCATGTTGATCGGGCTCAACTTTTTCATCATGCGCACGAAGATCGGCAAAGCGATCCGGGCAGTCGCTGAAGACAAGGATATCGCCGCACTGATGGGCATCGACGTCGACCGCACGATCACGATCACCTTTGCCGTCGGCGCAGCGATGGCCGGCGTGGCTGGCGTGCTTTACGCGCTCGTCTTCCGGCAAGTCCACTTCTTCATGGGCTTTATACCCGGCATCAAGGCTTTCACTGCCGCTGTCCTGGGCGGGATCGGCAGCATCCCCGGCGCTGCGCTCGGCGGCCTGCTGCTCGGCATGTTCGAATCCGTCGGCCCCAGCCTGTTCCTTCAGAGCCTGGGGATACCCGCTTTCAACCAGCTCAAGGACGTCATCGCTTTCACCATGCTGGTGTTCATCTTGATCTTCCGGCCGCAGGGCATCCTCGGTGAGCGGCTCGCGGAAAAGAAAGCGTAGGGGTCATCCATGGATAACTCGTCGAAACTCGACCTGCGCCAGATTATCCGCTCCGGGCTGATCGCCGGCCTGCTTACGGTCATCGTGTCGGCGATCGGCCTGGTAGACCTCTTCGGTCAGCGGGCGCTCGTTGCGAATCTCGTCACGATGGGCCAGGTGATCATCTACACGCCAGTGCTGCTGATAACATATTTGGCCATCAGAGAATTCGAGAGGCACGATTACGGGCCGGTGATCCTGACCGGCGCCCTAACCGGGATTGCCTCGAGCGTGCTCGTCGCGGGATTTATCCTGCTCGCTTCGAGCTTCAATCTGCGGGAATTCCTCCCCAATGTATCCCCGGCTACGATCGAACTGCTTTCCTTCGGCCAGGGCGCGTCGCTGGGCAGCTTGCTGCAGGTCGCAGCCATGGGGACGATGGGCCTCGTAACGGCTCTGTATTACATGCTCCCCGACCGCTTTCAACGGCCGCTGTTCAACGCCGTGCTCTGGACCCTCGTCGTGGGATTGTTCTCTGAGATCCTGTCCAACCGACTGCGTGACTTCTTCGGGTCTGCATTCAGCCGACTGATCTTCACCGGCAAGGCCCTGAACGGAATCTCCGCCGCCATTCTCTTCCTTCTCATCGGCGGTGTGACGTTCGCCCTTGGCCGCAGAGACCAGACGATCAGGGAGCAAATTGCTTCATTACCGCCCAACCAGCAGCGTATCTACCGCATTGGTGCCGTAGTCGCCGGGATCGCCCTCCTGCTGGTCCTGCCGGCGCTGCTGGGGACGTATCTCTCGGAGGTCATGAACAACGTCGGGATCTACATCCTTATGGGTCTCGGGCTCAACATCGTGGTCGGCTTTGCCGGGCTGCTGGATCTGGGCTACGTGGCCTTCTTCGCCATCGGTGCCTACTCCATGGCGATCCTCACCTCTCAAGGCCCGTTGGGAATCGGAGGATTGACGTTCTGGACCGCCCTGCCCTTCTCGGTGCTCATGGCAGCCATCGCCGGCGTTGTGCTCGGCGTGCCGGTGCTGCGGATGCGCGGCGACTATCTGGCAATCGTCACGCTCGGCTTTGGAGAGATCATCCGCATTCTCGCCCTCTCCGATATGCTGAAGCCATATATCGGCGGAGCGCAGGGTGTGCTGCAGATTCCCAAGCCTCCATTCCTGGGGGGAGCGCTCGTCCAGCCAGGCCAGTTTTACTACATCGTGCTGGCGGGATGCCTGCTGGCATGGTTCGTGTCCTGGCGATTGAGCGAAGCGAGGCTCGGTCGGCAGTGGATGGCGCTGCGCGAGGATGAGGATGTGGCGGAAGCGATGGGCATCCGCCTGGTCGCGACCAAGCTGCTGGCATTCGGATTCGGCGCCGCTTTCTCCGGTCTGGCGGGGGCGCTCTTCGCCAGCAAGCTCACTTCGATCTTCCCGCACAGCTTCAAGCTCGAGATCTCGATCAATGTGCTCAGCCTGATCATCATCGGCGGCATGGGATCACTTCCTGGTGTCGTGGTAGGAGCCTTGATCCTTGTCGGCCTACCGGAGCTGCTGCGGGAATTCGCAGAGTACCGCCTGCTCATGTACGGTGCGCTGCTGGTGGTCATGATGCTCGCCAAGCCGGAGGGTTTCTGGCCATCTGCTGTCCGGCGCAGAGAGCTTCATGCGGACGAGCAAATCGAGGGGGCCATACAGAGTTCGCTGGCCGAATCAGGAGATTGACATGATGACCGAAGCCAACAACAACATCATCCTGAGATCAAGCCAGGTCACGAAACGCTTCGGCGGTCTGGTTGCAGTCAGTGAATTCGACTTCGAAGTGCCGAGCGATTCGATCGTCAGCATCATCGGACCCAACGGGGCCGGGAAGACAACCTATTTCAACTGCGTGACCGGCTTCTACGCGATCGATGAAGGCGAGATCTCCTTCGAAGGCGAACGGATCGACGGCCTGTCGCCGGATCATATCGCCCATCACCATATCTCCCGCACCTATCAGAACATCCGGCTTTTTGCGAACATGACCGCGATCGAAAACCTGCTGGTCGGGATGGAGCCGCGGCTCCGTTCACACTGGTATGGAGCGGTACTCGGATTGCCGGGGACTAAAGCCGAGGAAGACAGCGCCATCGAGGAAGCCCGCCAGCTGCTGCACTTCGTCGGCCTTGCAGGCAAGGGAGACCTCCTGGCGAAGAACCTGCCCTATGGCGATCAGCGCCGGCTCGAGATCGGCCGCGCCATCGCCAACCAACCGCGTCTGCTGCTGCTCGACGAGCCGACAGCGGGCATGAACCCGCAGGAATCGGCCGACACGATGCATTTCATCCGCCGCCTGCGAGACGAACTCGGAATCACGATCCTGCTCATCGAACACGATATGCGCGTCGTTATGGGCATCTCCGAACGGGTAACCGTTCTTGATTACGGCGTGAAGATTGCCGAAGGTACGCCCGAACAGATCCAACGCAATACACAGGTCATCGAAGCCTACCTGGGTCGTGGAGCAGCTTCCGGCCTGCATACAGCCACAGATCAGGTGTGACAGGAGCGCATCCCATGCCAATGCTAGAACTCCACGATGTACATGCCTACTATGGCAACATCCACGCGCTTAAGGGGATCACGATCGATGTCAGTGAAGGTGAGATCGTCACGCTGATTGGAGCCAACGGCGCCGGGAAATCGACCACGCTGAAAGCGATCAGCGGGCTGCTCAAGCCACGCAGGGGAAGCATCATCCTCGAATCGGAAGATCTCCAGCCGTTTCCCGCCCACGAGATCGCGTATAAAGGTGTCTCGCTCGTACCGGAAGGGCGCGGCATCTTCGCCAAACTCACCGTGGCGGAGAACCTGGATATGGGCGCATTCCGCCGAACCGATCGTGACGGGATCGAGCAGGACCGGCAGCGAGTCTATAAGCTGTTCCCCCGCTTGCAGGAAAGAGAGAGTCAGGTCGCAGGAACCTTGAGCGGAGGTGAGCAGCAAATGCTCGCGACTGGCCGTGCGCTGATGTCCCGGCCGCGGCTGATGCTGCTGGATGAACCCTCGATGGGACTGGCGCCTGTCCTGGTCGAAAGCGTGTTCGAGACTATTCAGGAGATCAACCGCGAAGGCACGACCATTCTGCTGGTTGAACAGAACGCCCACATGGCGCTGCAGATCGCCCAACGTGGGTACGTGCTCCAGACGGGTGAGATTGTCCTGTCCGATTCTGCTGCCGGGCTGCGTAATAACCCGATGGTTCAGAAGGCATACCTGGGCATACAGTAGCCTTCTGCCGACAATCTGGTTTGCCTGGTGAACCCGCAAAACTGTGCGGGTTCATTCTTTCACCCGGATCGCTGGCAATACTCCGACGGGCAGAGCGAGCAGGTGTAAAATCACGGCAGGTGATCAACAAAGGGTTAACCGATGGAACTGCTCGTTCTCAACGCTGAAGAGGTCCGTAAAGCGCTCCCCATGGAGCAAGCTGTTGAGGCGATGATCGAGGCCTACAGTCAGCTTTCAACAGGAAAGAGCCAGGTCCCATTGCGAGCGCGTATCAACTTGCCAGAAGTCGATGGTATCGCGCTGTTTATGCCCGCCTATCTGGAAGGTACAAATGAATTCGGGATGAAATTTGTCTCGGTCTTTCCAAACAACGCCGAGTATGAATTGCCGACCATCCATGCCCTGGCCGTGGCGATCGATCCGCAAACTGGCCGCCCGCTGGCTTTGCTGGAAGGCGCTGCCCTCACGGCGATACGCACCGGCGCAGGCTCGGGCGCCGCTACCAAGCTTCTGGCGCGCCAGGACGCGGTGCGGGCGGCGATCTTCGGTAGCGGAGCGCAGGCCCGGACCCAGCTTGAAGCGATCTGCACAGTGCGTCAAATCGAACATGCCTGGATCTACAGCCTCGATCGGCCTGGGGCTGAGCGCATGGTCTCAGACCTCGCCGGTGCTGGTCCAATCCCGCAGTCACTCGAGATTGCGGAAAATCCACAGCAGGCAGTTCAGGATGCCGATATAATCTGCACGGCTACGACCTCTCACGAGCCGGTCTTCGACGGCACACATCTCAAGCCGGGCGTCCATATCAACGCCATCGGTTCGTTCACGCCCCAGATGCAGGAAATTGACTCATACACGCTGAGCAGGGCGTACATCGTGCTTGATTCGCGCGATGCGGTTCTTTCCGAAAGCGGCGATGTCCTGATACCCCTTGCGGAAGGCGCGATCAGCGAGGGTGATCTGGGGGTCGAGCTGGGTGCTATCGCGGCCGGTTTGAAACCGGGCAGAACTTCGGAAGAGCAGATCACACTCTTCAAATCAGTCGGAGTAGCGGTCCAGGATGCGATCGCAGCCAGCCGGGCTGTCCGCCGAGCGCAGGAAGTTGGGTTGGGGGAAATGGTCCAGCTGTAACACCGGGAGGCATCCAAGTGAGCTTACCGTCAACATGTGAGGTAGTCGTCATCGGCGGCGGCGTGATGGGCGCCAGTACGGCGTACCACCTGCTGCAGGCCGGGTTGCGCGATGTCGTGCTGCTCGAGAAAGAGAGCTATTTCGGTCAGGGCGCAACCGGGCGCTGCGCTGGCGGTGTGCGCTACCAGTTCGCTACCGAAGTGAACGTCCGTCTCTCTATCGCCAGCCTGGGGATGATCGAGCATTTCAAAGCTGAGACAGGACAGGATCCGCTTTACCGCAGGTGCGGCTACCTGTTCGTGATCACACAGCCTGAAGATGTCTCCACGTTCAAACGGAACATCGCCATGCAGAACACGCTCGGCGTGCCCACCGAATGGCTGGACGCAGAGTCGGTTCGAGGCCGAGTGCCCATGATGCGCTTCGATGACGCCCTTGGCGGCAGCTGGCATGCGGATGACGGACTATCCGACCCGAACAGCATTGTCATGGGTTATATTAAACGCTTCCGGGATTTGGGAGGAACCGCGCTCACTGACGAGGCGGTGACGGCGATCGGAGTCGATTCGGGCCGTATCACATCCGTATCAACCCCGTCGGGGACGGTTTCTTGCGGCTCCGTAGTCAATGCTGCCGGCCCATGGATGGGATTGATCGGGCAGATGGTCGGGATCGAGATACCCATTCAGCCCATACGGCGCCAGATGGTCACAACCACCCCGCTCCCGGAACTGCCAGCGGACTTTCCGTTTGTGATTGACTTCTCCCGCTCGCTCTATTTCCATCGGGAGGGGGAAGGCATCCTGACAGGCATGTCAAATCCAAAAGAGCAGCCGGGGTTCGACCAATCGATCGATGAGGAATGGGAACTGATCGCGATGGAAGCAGCCGCCGAACGGCTGCCAATGCTGAATCAGGCCGGCCGGCTTGCGGGCTGGGCCGGCTTGTACGAAGTCACGCCGGACGCCCATCCGATTTTCGGCCCGTCGCCCGTCGAGGGCTTCTGGTTGGTTGGCGGTTTCTCTGGCCATGGTTTCATGCATGGACCGGTGGCCGGGAAGCTTATGGCGGAATTCCTCACGCGTGGTCAGGCTACCACCGTGGATGTCTCTATGCTCGATCTTGCCCGCTTTGAGGAGGGCCGTCTGATCCATGAATACAATGTGGTGTGAAGCCAATGGAAGCTGAAATCATAACGATCGGTACCGAGATTCTGCTCGGTCAAATCGTTGACACAAACACCCGCACCATCGCCCAGCGCCTGCGTGATATCGGCCTGGATATCTACCGCACTTCGACTGTTGGAGACAACGCCGCCCGAATTGCAGAAGCTGTGCGCGATAGCATGAACCGTGCAGCGGTCGTCATCACAACCGGTGGGTTGGGACCCACCATCGATGACGCCACACGGGAGGGGATCGCGCAGGCACTCGGCGTCGAAACCTACTTTGAACCTGCCCTGTGGGACCAAATTCGAGACCGCTTCGCCAGCATCGGACGGGAGCCCAGCGAGAACAACCGGCGCCAGGCTCACATCCCCAAGGGAGCGATGCCGATCGAGAATCCCGTTGGCACCGCACCAGCATTCCTCGTAGATACAGAAACAAGCGTGGTGATCGCACTGCCCGGCGTGCCGGCCGAGATGTCGTACCTGCTGGAAAACGATATCCTGCCGTACCTTAAGCAGCGGTTAAAGCTCAGCGGAACAATTCTGACGCGCGTGGTCCGCACGGCGGGTCAGGGCGAATCCACCCTCGACGAGCGCATCGCCGATCTTGAGCAGCTCTCCAATCCCACCGTCGGACTCTCGGCTCATCCTGGACGAGTCGACATCCGTATCACAGCCAAGGCGCCCAGCCGGGCGGAGGCCGAAAGCATGATCTGGGGCGTCGAAGCCACCCTCCAGCAGCGGCTCGGCGACCGGATATATGGTTATGACGGAGAGACGCTGGAGCAGGTGGTGCTGGATCTGTTGAGCGAACGCGAGCTGACGCTCGCTGTAGTGGAGCACGGCACCGAGGGGCTGCTCGCCAGCAGCCTGGCAGCTATCGGCGGAGCGTTCAGTGGCGGACGCATTATGCCGCAGGTTGGAAGCCTGCAGGAGATCCGGAGCCATCTTCAGGAGCTGATGAGCGAGACATCCGCAAAGGTTGGCCTCGGGCTGTCGCTCAGCCAGGATGAAGGCAGCTGGACGCTTCGTATCCTGCGGCTTTTGGCGGGTGAGCCTGCAGAACGTGAGATAGAGTATGGTGGAGCATTCCTGAATGTGCAGGAGCGCGGCGTAGGCTTCGCACTTGAATTCCTGCGCCGCGGCCTGTTGTATGGGCCTGATCGCGAGGATGCTTGACAGGCCGTGAGCGCCAACCTATAATCCGCGGCACACGCGGGTGTCGCCAAGTGGTAAGGCAGTAGCTTCCCAAGCTACCATTCGTCGGTTCGAATCCGATCACCCGCTCTTACACAAACGCCCCCGCGCAGGGGGCAGTTTGGTTGGTTTTTGGAAGGCGCGATGAATGGTGTGCGTCTATAGGTTGAGTATTGTTTCAGCTGCCCTGCTTGAAGACGCCGCTCTCCCACCAGCGGTCGTACCACTGCTCGAATGCATCTACAACCGATTGTGAATCGGCATCCCATGCTTTCGTCTTTAGAATACGAATCACTTTTGGAAAACCCTGCAGCCACTCACGGATGATCTCCGATTCGGCATACGTCAGGGTGTTTCGAAACACAACCCGCCGCAGGTTCCACCACATCTCGTGATCATCCATCGCGATGCCCCACCCTTCCCATGCCCTCGGCCGTCCGGGAGATATTGATGGCTGCAATGAGGATTGGTCGGTGTATCCCGCGCCAAGCGCTTACGGCAATTGTGATCTCACTATACACCAATGCATGGGGGCTCTCAATGACTGCAACCTTGCAGCTTTAAGGAGGCGTAGTCGGCTGCGGCGTATCAGTCGCCAGAGCAGGCGTCGAGGTAACCGTCGGAGTCGGGGTTTGCGTGGCGGTCGCGGTGGGAATGGCGGGGCTGTAAAAGCGGATGTAGCTCGCCTGCTCATCCCAGGTTGAGAGATTGCTCACCACCTCGAAGAAAGTTCGGCCAGGTTTGAGGGGAATCGGCTTCCCCTCATCGCCGTGGATCGACAGGCGTCCACCGGTCGTGGACCAATGAACCTGCTGGACACGTCCGTCACGGTACAGTAGCCCATAGCCGTCTGGCATGTACTGCAAGCCCAGGTCGAGGATCGTGCCCTGGATATTCTCAAATCGGTGGTAAGCCCACAGGACGACCACGTTCTCAAACCCGAGCTGCTCCCCAGTGAGCCGTTCGAGCGAGGGATGCAGCTCCTCACTGCCATCTGAAGCATCCTGGTAGCGCAGGTACTGCCCGCGCTCGGGGGAGTACAGCCAGCGCACGCGGTTGTAGATGTTGTAGAAGATCTGCAGTTCTTCAGCAGGAGATGCTGCATGCGGTGGTTCGAGATCGAATGTTAACCCGCCCTCCTGCCCGGATTCGACGGTTGGGATCGGCAGTGCTTGCAGCTCTTCCCATGAAACTCCGGCGCTGTTGATGTCTTCAAAGTTGGAAGCGGTGACAAGCAACCAATTCGATAGCCGCTCAATCACCTCGGGGGAGGCGAAGCGAATCAGCAAACGGGCTGATGGATATATGCTCTTGATTTCTTCGAACCCCACCCGCCCTGAGCGGACAGGACCGATGACGAAATCATACGGGTTCTCAAGAGCTGACTCCCCGGCTAATTTTTCAAAAGAGGTGAGGTAATCACCATAGTAAACCGCCAGAAAACGGGTCATACCCTGTCCGATCGATGTCTCCCACACATGGGAGGCCAGCGATAGGCCAGCTTGAGGCCGGGCGGAGGGCGGAAAATTGGTCACAGAAACCAGGATCGGTGCATAGCTCAAGCTTTCGGCATCGGCTACCGGAAGGCCTGTAAGCGGGTTCAGCCCGGCAGCATCGCCGGAAGCAGCCCTCTCTGTCGCTGCGTCTTCGACCGCCGTCGGAGAAGGCTGCAAGCTCGAGGTCACAGAGGGAGTCGCAAGCCTAGTCCTGGTAGGGGTGACAGTAGCTGGCCCAAGGCCTTGGTTACCAGTCTGGACGGATCCATCACGATCGACATAGGTAGCCGGGCTACAGCTGGATAGCAGGATGAAGCCAGACAGAAGCATAAGCAATCCAATCCGTATTAGCCTGCTGGCCGAGGAGTAAGCAGATCTCATCATGAGCTTGGAATCATACCGCGGATGGCAGAAACGCGTCCCTATCCTGCGTCCTCTGCCGTGCGAAAAGCCCGATCTGGAGAAGGCTGCAGGATCCTGGGAACTCGGTGAGACCTTTCCGGCTTACGGGAAAGGTGGGTGAACCCAGGTGCGCATTTCGAGCGCCTGCAGCCTCATGTCCAGGTCAACGAGTGTGGTCAAGAGAAAAAATTCAAAGCCGTTGAGGTGCTGCACCCGGAAAGCGTGTGGCGAGAGTTCCGATGCGGTGTTGATCAGATCCTTGAGGGCTTTCTGCTGCTCTGGTGTAAGTACCGGAAGCAGCTTCTCCAGCCGCCTGATGCTTTGCATCACTTCTTCAGCATGGCTGGCACGGGGAAAGAGAAAGAAATCTTCGCAATCCTGTCCTGCAGTCATGGCTTGAGTGTAGTTCAGTGCAGCACACGCCTCCATCCCCTGTTCGGGTGAGATCTCGGGGTGAACAGGGATCTCCCGCGCTTCCCCGCTCGCGCTTTCGCAAACTGCAACTTAAATTATGGCTATACGCAGACAACAGCGAAGTGGTTGTAAGCAGCCTGTAAAGATCCTTCCCCCTTTTTTTATGCTAGGATGGCGAAGAGTTGGTCGGAGAGAGAAAGGCCTGACCTCATGAAACCCAAGCGTGCAACGCGAAAGAGCGAAAGCGGCCAGGGCATGCTCGAATATGGACTGATCATCATCCTCGTCGCGATCCTGGTGATGGTCCTGCTGCTGGTCCTCGGCCCAAGCACCGGAAACATGTTCAGTAATGTGACCGTCAATATCTAAATCCTGGTGCGTCGGGCATGCCATGGCCCGATTCACGCCAGTATCTGTAGCTTTCCACGAGCCTGCTCGCACTCATGCGCCAGCAGGCTCGCTGCCTTTAAGAAAATGCAAGGTGTTTGTAAGGTCGCCTGTCGCTAGCAGCATGCTAGGCTAAGGATGCAGAGCGCCCCTACAGGGGTGGCGCCGGAGAGAACAGCATAAACCTTGTAGCGAGCGTCTAGAGTCCGCCGCCCACGCTGCGCCGGCCTGCGCTCAGAATTGTCAAACTAAACCTCCTGGCGCCAACTGTGGGCTAGCACTTTGCTCTCCTCCTCCTCAGAGCCCTCGAGTGTTCCGAGGGCTCTGCTGGCAATTGAAAGATCGCTTCGCTATAATGGCGGCGCTGTGATGGAGGTGCTCGGAGCAGGTAGAGGGATATGTCGGAAAAACCGCTGGCGATCTTGTACGTCGAGGATAATCTCGACAACCGCATGTTGGTCCAGCGAGTGCTGCAAGCCGAGGGGTACGCGTTTCTGGGGGCCAGCAGCGCGTCGGAAGGTCTGAAGCTCGCCCATGAGCATCGACCAGACCTGATTCTCGTTGATATCAATATGCCGGAAGTCGACGGCCTGAGCATGACCCGGGAGCTCAAGTCGGATGAGAGTTTTCATGACGTCCCGGTGATCGCAATCACCGCAAACGTGATGCGCGGGGACCGTGAACGAACGCTTGCTGCTGGCTGTGATGGCTACATCCAGAAACCGGTCGATATCGATCTCCTGCCGCGGCAAATTGTACGCTTCTTGCACCGTTAACTCGCGAGGAATTTTCGAATCAGGGGAGGCTGACGCGTTGTCCAACGAGCCGAAGGAAGCCACCATTCTCATTGTCGAGGACAATGTCTCGAACTTCGTCCTCATGGCACGCATGCTGGGCTTTATGGGCATCCAATGCGAATGGAAAACTTCCGGCTTCGAGGTCGTCGAATACGCCGACACCCTCGGCCACGTCGATTTGATCCTGATGGACATCCGCCTTCCCTACGAGGACGGCTATGAAGCTTTGCGCAAGCTGCGGGCTGATCCTGACCTGAAGCAGATCCCTGTCGTGGCCGTCACCGCCTATGCAAGCGAGGAACAGATGGAGCGCGCCCGGCAAGCGGGCTTCGATGGCTTTATCGGCAAGCCGCTCGATCCGGACCGTTTCCCCGGACAGATTCGCCGGGCGCTCGATCGTCAAGCGGTATGGGAGGTGGAGTAGCGTGGAAGAAACTGGATTTCAACCCCAGGTTGAGGAACGCGAATTCCGCGGCCGCCTAGGACGGCGCTTCGCCCTCATCCTGCTCCCACTGACCATCATCCCGCTGATCGCCATGGGCGTCGGCGCTTACCTCCGCTCGCGTGATCTTCTCGAAAGCCAGGCCACGAGCCAGATGGTATCAGCGGTCCAGGCGCAGCTATCCGTGCTTGAAGACTGGAACGCCGAGCGTGAACAGCGCCTGCAGCTTGGTGCCCAACGTGCGCCGCTGCGTGACGCCGGGCTGATCATGCTCTCAGCTACACCCGGTTCTGAGCGCTACCGGACAGCCGAAGAAGAGGTCCTGGCCGAACTCACAGACTTGCGCTCCCGACAGGGGCAGCTGCTCTTTTCCAATCTTTCTCTGATCCGCTACAGTGATGGGCGCGTGCTGGCATCCACCGATACAGGATTTGAGGGGCAGAACGCAGGTTTCCTCGCCCGCCTCCCGGACATGTTCAACGCTCTGAATACCGAGCCAGTCTACGGAGACGAGTTGCTCTCCCCAGAGAGCCTGGCGTTGGTGCACTCGATACCCGTTTCAACCACGAGCGAAGGTGAACCCCAGCTCCTGCTGGTCGGCGTTAACAGCGGCTCGCGATTGGGCGTGCTGCTGGAGCAAATGCAGATCTTCTGGGAACAGCGCGGCATTTACCGAGTCGAACGCGGCCGAACCTTCGTCCTGCTTGCACCGGATATCGTCATTCAGCTCGACCGTTACGCGACCGCACCGGAGACGATGATCGGGGAAGTCAACCCGATCTTCAACCTCGCCTCCACCGCACCCTCGGGCACCGCCGAATACACGAACCCCGCCGGCGACCTTGTGCTTGCAGCCTACGAATGGATCCCGAGCTGGAACATGGGCATCGTGGCCGAACTCCCACAGGCTGATATCTTCTCCGAAATCAACAGCCTGGCACCATTCACTGCCGGGCTTGTTGCGATCTCGCTGATCGCAACCATTATCGTGGTCGCATTCGCAGCGAACCGCATGCTGCGGCCGCTGGGGAATCTGACAGAGCTCGCCCAACGCTTGTCCCACGGCGATTGGACCTTCCGTGTCCCTGATGACCGGGATGACGAAATCGGAGCGCTTGCCTACTCGCTCAACAGCATGGCGGGAGAACTCTCCGACATGTACCGCTCGCTCGAAGACCATGTGGAGGAGAGGACCAAGCAGGTGCGGACGGCGGCGGAGGTCGCCCGGGCCGTGATCTCAACCGCCTCCCTCGAAGACCTGATGCGCCGTGCTGTCGAACTGATACGGCAGCAGTTCGACTATGATTTCGTTTCAATCTTCTTGCTGGAAGAGGAAGGCGATTTCGCCGTCATGCGCGAAGCCACCGGTGAGACAGGAGCTGCACTCAAAGCTGAAGGCTATCTGGTCCCGGTCGGTTCGGCTTCCGTCATCGGCTGGGTCACAGGCAATAACCAGCCACGACTTGTAAGCGATATCCAGTCCGAGGATACACAACGCCGGCGGGATTTGATGGGCGGCACAAGATCCGAATTCGCCATCCCGCTGCAGACCAGCGGCCGGGTACTCGGTGCGCTCGACGTCCAGAGCCGGAGGATGAACGCCTTCCGGCAGCAAGATGTTGAAGCACTTCAAACGCTCGCAGATCAGCTCAGCGCGGCGATCCTCAATGCGCGTTTGGCACAGGTTTCCGCTGTCGCTGCTGAGCGCGCCCGCCTGGTGAGCGAGGTGACGACAGAACTCAGCGGCCCGCTTGAGATCGAGGAAGTACTGGAACGTGCCGCCCGGGCAATCCAGCGCGGTCTTGGTAGCCCCGAGGTGATGATTAAATTCAACACCGAGGAAGGGCTGCCGTACACGCCATTGACTGAGAGCGAAAACTAATGCATTCAGTGCTGTTGATCTCACATGTCGGTGGAAACAACCTGCAAGCTGCCGCTGTGTCGGCTGGTTATACGAAGGAGGCTGAGTGGTGAGAGAACGTTGGCGTAATCTCCTTCGGCCCACATCCGACGATCCGCAAACCGCACGGCAGCAAACCCTGCTTAACTGGATCCTCGTTGGACTCTCTGTCCTCAGCATCCTGACCGGCACAACCACTCTTGTGCTCTGGCTTACGGGCCAGATCGACCCCGTCGCCACGATCGCCAGTTTCGGCTTGATCCCCTTCCTTGTGCTCTCGTATCTGCTTGGCCGACGCGGCTCGGTCAGGATCGCCGGCTACATCCCCACCATTCTTGTTTTCGCCCTGCTGGCGGCCTCGATGCTGCTGATGGGCATTGGCCATATCTCGACCGTCGGCCTGGCGCTGGTCGTGATTACCGCCAGCGTGATGATCAACACCGCCGCCGGCATCTTTTACGCCATACTCAGCGTTGCGGCCTATGCCTTCGCGGGTTGGGCGCTCACTACCGGGCTCGTGCCTGCCCCCTTCATGCCGCAGTCAATCATCATCTTCGATGCGGTCGGGCTGGGCGTATTCCTGGCGCTCTTCCTGCTCATGATCTGGCTTTCAAATCGCGAGATCGTACGTGCGCTGGAACGCGAACAGCGCGTCAGCGGCCAGCTACAGGCTCAAAGCCGCGAACTCGAGGACCTGGTGGCCAGCCGCACGCGCGGCCTCGAACGCCGTGCCACTCAGCTGCAGACAGCAAGCGAGATTGCCAAGATGGCCTCTGAGGCTGGTGAAGCGCAGGCGCTTATGAGCCAAGCAATTGAATTAATCCGCGCCCGTTTCGGTTACTACCACGCGTCGATCTTCATGCTGGATGAAACCGGGAACTGGGCCCAGCTCGAAGCGAGCACCGGGGAAGCCGGCCGCAAGATGCTGGCCCGGAAACACCGGCTGGCAACCGGCAGCGCAAGTATCATCGGTTGGGTCATGGCGAACAGGCTGCCGCGTATCGCCCTCGACGTCGATCAGGACCCGTTTCATTTTAAGAATCCGCTGCTGCCCGACACGCGGGCCGAGATGGCCGTGCCGCTCATGGTTGGCAAAAGGCTGCTGGGAGCACTCGACGTGCAGAGCACCGAACCGCACGCCTTCGGCGAGGATGACGTGCGTACACTCGAAGCGATCGCCAGCGAACTAGCCGTGGCGATCGATAGCGCCCGCATCCAGCGTGAGATGCAACGCCAGCTGGAGCGCATCGAGGTCGCGTACCGCCAGCAGATCCAGGATGGCTGGCAGCGTGTCAGCCGCAGTGGCCGGCTGCCAATCATCCACCTCGACCAGCATGGGGAGCTGATGCCCTCTACAGAAGAGGACTTCCCTCTCATTGAGGACGCCCTCTCCCAGGGCGGTACCGTTCTGAGCCAGGATCAGCGCGAACTGGCTATCCCGATCGAAGTGCGCGGTGAGATCATCGCCACGCTGGCCGCACGCCGACCGCGCCTGGCCGAACCGTGGTCAGAAGACGAGATTGCGTTGATCGAAGCCATTGCTGCTCAATCCGCGCTGGCACTGGAAAATGCCCGCCAGCGCGCCGAAGAACAGCGTCGCGTAACCGAACTTGAGGTGATCAACCGCATCAGCCAGGCGGTATCACAGATGCTCCGGCTGGATACGCTCTACCGGATCGTGCACCGGCAGATCAACCAGGTGCTTGGCGAAAGCGAGATGTTGGTTGTCCTTTTTAATCCAGCCGACGAAACGATCCGGATCCCCTATGCGTCCGGCGATACCTCCCAAGCCGATCAATCCATCCCACTGGGTGAGGATCTGACCTCACTCGTGCTCCGCTCCCGGCAACCGCTGCTGCTCGCCGAGAACCTCATCCAGCAAGCAGAGATTCTCGGCGTGCAGGATCTCGATACCGAGGCCAAATCCTGGCTAGGCGTCCCAATGCTGCTCGGTGATCAAATTCTTGGTGCGATCATCGTCGAGGATACTTCCGTCGAAAACCGCTTCACAGAAGACGATGCCGCCCTGCTCTCAACCGTTGCCAGCCAGATCGCGGCCGGGATCCAGAACACACGGCTGCTGGATCAGGTTCAACGCTCAGCGCGTCGTGAACGTTTAATCCATGAGATCACCAGCAAAGTGCGGCGCTCACCCGACATCCGATCGATCCTCGAGACGACCACGCGTGAGCTCGGCCGTGCCCTGAACGCAGTCCGTTCTACCGTCGAGCTGGGGGCAGGAAACGGCGAAACTGAACCATCCGCCAGCCCCGGCAGCCAGGAGGGCACAGGAGGTCAGCAGGCATGACGAACCAAACGCAATCCTCCGGCCTGCTTTCACGAATTCGCAACTGGCAGCGTGGATTGAGCCTCGGAGCACGGCTTACGTACACCATGCTGCCGATGGTGCTGATCCCGATGCTGATCCTGTCCATCGTGACGTATGTCCGCGCTCGCGGCTTACTTGAGCAGCAAGCCACAAGCCAGATGCTCGCCGCCACACAGTCTCAGATTGGCGTGCTTGAAGAATGGACCGCAGCTCGCGAGCAGCGCCTCCAGCTTGGCGCACAACGCGCCGTAGTGCGGCAAGCTGGCGGTGAACTGATTTCAGTGTCACGTAATTCGAGCCGCTACCGCGAACTCCTTGAAACAGTTCGCACGGAGCTCGACGATCTGCGCTTTCGGCAAGGGCAGGTTATGTTTTCCGATGTCTTGCTGGTGCGAGCGTCGGATGCGCAACCAATCCCGCATTCGAAGGGCAAACCTCCTCGTTTTTGAAAATGGATATCGTTCCGGCGGAAGAACTTCACTCTCACCCGATTTACAACGATCCAGTCCTTGCTCCCGAGGCCCTGGCGATACTGACGCACGCTGCACTCAGCATGGAAGCCGATTCGTCGCTTCCAGTCCTGATCGGTGTGAATACCGGCAGCCAGCTGGCTTCACTGCTTGAGAACATGCAGATCTTCTGGGAACAGCGCGGCGTTTATCGAGTCGAGCGTGGGCGCACCTTCGCTTTGCTCGCACCAGATGTTTTGATCCAGCTCGAACGCTACGCCATCGCTCCCGAGGCTATCGTTGGTTACCGAAGTCCCATCTTCTCCATGGCTGCGAACCAGCCATCCGGAACCGTAGAGTACAGCGACGAAGAGGGCACGCAGGTGCTCGCAGCCTATGAATGGCTGCCCGAATGGAATATGGGTATCGTGGCCGAACTGCCACAGGCAGACATATTCGCCGAAGTTAATAACCTGGCGCCTTTCTCCATCGCGCTGCTCGTGGGTGTTGCGGCCCTGGTTGGTTTAGTGATCCCCTTCGCCACAAGCCGCTCGCTGAGACCGCTTGGTTCACTCTCCGATCTGGCAGAACGATTTGCCATGGGCGATATGAGCGCACGGGTTCGGGTTGAGCGTGAGGATGAGGTGGGCCGTCTGGCGAGGACATTCAACCGCATGGCGGAGGAACTTGCCACACTTTACCGTTCGCTTGAGCAGCGGGTCGAGGAACGCACGCGCCAGATCCGTACTGCGTCTGAGGTTGCACGGGATGCCGTTGCGATACGAGATGTCGAGTCTCTGCTGGACGAGACTGTCAACCTGATTACGGCACGCTTCGGTTTTTACCATGCCGGCGTCTTCCTGCTTGATAGCGACCGTCAATATGCGACGCTGCGCGCCGCCTCGTCTGAGGGCGGCAAGCGCATGATCGAGCGCGGCCATTCCCTGGCGGTCGGGAAAGTGGGCATCGTTGGCTATGTGACCGGGACAGGTAAACCCCGCATCGCGCTTGACGTTGGCGCGGATCAGGTTCACTTCGCCAATCCTGACCTGCCGGGAACCCGGTCGGAGCTGGCGCTACCCCTCTGGTCCGGCGACGAAATCATCGGTGCCCTTGACGTACAGAGCAAAGAGCCCAATGCCTTCGACGAAGACGACGTCATCGTGCTACAAACCATGGCCGATCAGCTAGCAGTTGCTATCGACAACGCCCGCCTGATCGAGGAACTTACCGAACTCTCTTCGCTCAACCGCAAGGTGATCGAAGTATATTCAGCATTGAATCAGCTGGAAGGCTACGACACGAGCCTCAGCCAGGCTAGCGTCTTGCTCCGGGAGCAGTTTGATTACAAACGGGTAGTCATCGGCCTGGTCGATGAAGACGAGATCATCGTGCGCAGCGCCGCCTCAGCCGAAGGCGCGGAAGCAGCGCCGCTGGGAATCCCGGTTCCGATGGACCGAGGCCCACTCGGGCGCGCGGTGCAGATGCGTGCTCCGGTCACGGTGACTGCCCGCGGCGTAGAGAATCTCAGTGCAGGATCTGGCGGGGAGTCACCACCAACGACGATCGCTGTCCCGCTGATTACGCGTGGCAATGCGATCGGCGCGCTTGCGATCGAAAGCAGCGACCCGGAAGGCATCGGCGGTCAGGAGATCGAAATCCTGGAGTTGATCGCCAGCCAGATCGCAGCCTCGTTGGAGAATGCCCGTCTTAACGAGGAGACGCGGCAAAGCCTCGAGCAGCTTGACCGGCTCTTCAGGCGCCAATCCGCTGAATCTTGGGAAGAAATGCTGCAGGTACTGCAAGAAGACAGAACAACCACGTTTGCAGAATTCAGTGGGCCCCGATATCCAGAAGCCGTCGTCGATGGAGGTGATCTGCTGGAAGCCAACCTCGATGTTCGTGGCGAGAAGGTCGGCAAGCTGGACCTGCTCGGCGAACGACCGGGAGATTGGACGGAGGATGATCAGGCAATCCTGAGCGCCGTCGCAGAAGAAGTCTCGGGAGCCCTTGAGCAGATGCGGCTCTATGAGGAGGCCCAGCGCCGGGCGACCCAGCTTCAAACAGCATCAGAGATTGCGCGTGACGCCACCGGCCTGCTTGATATCACAACTCTTCTAAAACGAGGCGTGAACCTCATCCGTGACCGCTTTGGCTATGAGCACGTTGCAGTTTTCCTGCTTGATCCGGAAGGGACATTTGCCGAGGTCCAGGAGGCCACCGGAAAAGCTGGCGAGGCGATGAAATCAACCAGGCACAGACTCGCTGTCGGCTCGCAGTCAATTGTTGGCGAGGTGACGCGCAAGGGCACACCCTATATTGCGAATGACGTCCAGGTCGATCCTTTTTACCGTCCACATGAGCTGTTGCCGCAAACTCGCTCTGAGCTGGGCATCCCGCTCAAGGTGGGCCAGCGTGTGCTCGGAGTGCTCGATGTACAGCACCGGGAGGTCAACGCATTCTCCGAGGACGATCTTGCGGTACTCCAGATCCTCGCCGACCAGCTCGCGGTCGCGATCCAGAATGCCCGGCTGTTCGAAGAGACCCTCGCCCGGGCACGGCGGGAACAAACAGTGCTTGAACTGACCGGCGAGATACGAGCCCAGACGGATACGGAAGGTATGCTGCAAGCCGCCGTCAGCGAAATGCGCAAGGCGTTTGGGGCACGTAGGGCTCGCATCCGGCTTTTCAATCAATCCACGGAGGGCAACGGCGGGACTGAGAACGATTAGCGAGGTGGAGCTCGGAATCCCAGACGGGATCGGGAAGCATATCCGGACACTGTAGATAACATCGAGGCTTGATGACGCATATTATCGCGATCGCGAATGCCAAAGGTGGTGTGGCGAAAACAACCACCTCCCTTTCCTTGGGAGCCATGCTTGCAGAGACAGGTCAGCGTGTACTGCTCGTGGACCTCGATCCGCATGCGAATCTCACCATATCGCTTGGATTAAGGCCGCCCTCCCTCGAGCTGACACTTGCCGATGTGCTGCTTGGAGCGATGCGGATCGATCAGATTATTTGCCAGACAAGCCAGGAGGGCTTGGATCTTGTACCAGCCAATCACGACTTGCAGCTTGCCGAATCACACTTAATTGTGCGCGAGAACTACGAAATGGTGCTGAGTGATGCATTAAAACTGACGTCGGGTTATGACACAGTTCTGTTAGATTGCCCGCCGACCCTTGGGACCCTCACACACAACGCACTCGCGGCAGCGGAACTCCTGATCATACCGACGCAGCCGGAATATTTTTCAGCTCATGCGCTGCGGGATATGCTCAACATGATCCTGACAATCCGCTCACGGCATAATCCCAAACTGCGCTATCGCATCCTGCTGACGATGTTGGACCGGCGCAACCGCATACACAGCGATCTGGCCGTACAGATCCGCACGGCGTTCAATCAGGCTACCTTCAAAACAGAAATTGAGACCGATACCAGGCTGAGGGAGAGTCCAGTATTCGGCCAGCCGATCAATCAGTATGCGCCCAGTAGCAGGGCTTCCACTCAGTACCGTGAGCTTGCGCAGGAGTTGGGAAAGACATTCCATGAGCTCTGATAAGAGTATCCGCAGTCGGATTGAAACGCTTTTTGCCGGCCTGGCAGACTCAATCCCCGGCACCGGGAGGCTTTCGCCGGATCGTCGTCCGGGTCCGGACTTACCACGCGCCGAGGGCTGGTTATGGGAGCTTGATCTCGACGGCAAATTTACATGGTGCAGCCCGGAGGTCAAGCGCGTGCTGGGCTGGTCAGTGGATGAAATGCTTGGCAGAGATTTCGCCGAATTGGCTGCGGAAGAAACTGCCCTCAATGCGTTCAAACAAGCGATTGAGAACGGCAACCCGATCGACCGGACTCGCGTTAGCCTGAAAACGAGCAGTGGCCGGACCTTGAACGCCGTCTTACAGGCAATGCTGCGCAGCAACGCTTCAGGCCAGGTGATCGGCTACCGCGGTATGGCGCAGATCATCACGGCCGAATCACCTAAAGAAAAAAGCCCCTGGGTTGTCACGCTTCCCACGCCTCCAGAACAGATCGACGCCTTGTCGGTGCCAGCCCGTGCAGCAACGTGGGGTGACGCGCTGGGTTATGAAGCCGACACCCATGAGATCAGGCCCATCACCGCACCGGATGCCCTGCCGACAACAGAGGCGCCCCAATCCGGGGAGAGACTCACCGTCCCACTGCGGGTAGGCGATCAAGTAATTGGCGTAATCGAACTCGATCAGAAGGACGATGGCAGCGCGTGGAGCGAGGACGACCGCACGCTTGCCCAGGCTATCGCCCAGGAATTTGCCGTCTCGCTCCAGGATGCTCGCTCCTATCAACTCACCCAGCAGGCCCTGGTCGAAATGCGTGAAGCAGATCGTCTTAAAAGCCAATTCCTGGCCAACATGAGCCATGAGCTCCGCACGCCCTTGAACTCGATCATCGGCTTCTCACGCGTGATTTTAAAGGGCATCGACGGTCCAATCACCGAAAACCAGGAACAGGACCTGAATGCGATTTACAACGCCGGCCAGCATCTCCTCGGATTGATTAACAACATCCTTGATCTCTCCAAGATCGAGGCCGGCAAAATGGAGCTGGCTTTCACTGAGGTGGACCTCGCTGAAATCATTCGTGTGGTTATGGCGACTGCCGTTGGTCTTGTCAAAGACAAACCCATCGAACTTATCGTCGATGTGCCGGAGGATCTACCAACCGTCCAGGCAGACAGCATTCGTATTCGGCAAGTGCTGCTCAATCTGGTCTCGAACGCAGCGAAATACACCGAACAGGGACATATCGGGGTTTCCGCACGGACGATCCGTCGGGGTGGCCGGTCGGAAATTGTGATTGCAGTATTCGACACAGGCCCTGGCATTGCTCCAGCGGATCAGGAGAAGATCTTCGAACCGTTTTCCCAGGTGGACGCCTCGCCAACCAGGAAAACGGGCGGCACGGGCCTGGGACTCTCGATCAGCCGGCATCTGGTTGAGCTTCATGGTGGATCGATCTGGGTCGAAAGCATCCCCGGCGAAGGCAGCACGTTCGCCTTCACGCTCCCGTTCGAGCCGGGTATGACACGCGAGGATGTCCATCCATCGGCGCTGCTCATCGCCGATGATACACCCACCCATATCGAAAGCTTTCGTGAAATGCTAGCAGACTCAAGCTACGAGATCGAGGTCCTGCTCGAACCCGATCGCCTGCTGGATACGGCAACCGCCAGTCGGCCTGCTTGCATGCTGCTCGATCTGCTGAACGAACCTGGACTCTCCTTCAGCCTCATCGCAGCGCTGAAAAGTGAACCCGCTACGCAGGACCTGCCCGTTGTTCTCAGCGGCCTCGACCTCAACCAGGCCTCAGGCGTGCTGCTCGATGTTGACGACTATCTCACGTACCCAATCCAATCCGAGGCTCTTCTTAATGCCTTCGAGCCGCACCGGCGCGAGCATGGCCTACGAAAGATCCTGCTCGTCACATCACAGGAGTCCCTGCTCGACAACCTCCAGAAAACCTTAAACGACCATCCGGGTCTGACGATTCTCTCTGCCGGTGATGCTCCAGAAGCGATTGTCGCCCTCAGCCGTGGAATTCCGGATCTGCTGCTTATCGACCTCACGCTTTCCGATGCGGGAGCGCTTGACGTCCTCGCTGCGCAGGAGGTGATCACTGCCGGGAGAAGGTTCCCGGTATTCGCGCTGCTCCCGGAAAGCCGGGAGACAGGCACAAATGAGTACCTGGAAAGGTTCGCATACCAACTCCGGGACCGCAACTCTCTCCGTGAG
Source organism: Anaerolineales bacterium (assembly GCA_037379555.1). Lineage (GTDB taxonomy): Bacteria > Chloroflexota > Anaerolineae > Anaerolineales > E44-bin32 > E44-bin32. Next base: position 22,102 of record JARRJK010000004.1, read on the forward strand.
GCACTGTTTGCTGAACAACTCAAGAGCCGGATTTCAAAGCTGACCCGACGTGTTTCACCCGGAACATAATGGCTGGACAAGGTTCCAGGATATGCCTCGGGCAGCATTAGATGGCGCAAGCACTTGGGATGAGTGAATTCAGGGTCCGTTGCCTTGATTGTGGAACCGAAGCTCCCTTCGAACCGCAGACTTTGCCCTGCCCGGCCTGTGGAAGCGAATGGCGCAGGGTTCGATACGATTATCCTGCTGTCCGCAGGATCTGGCAGGAAGAGCTCCACGCCCGTCCGTTTGATCTCTGGCGCTATCGTGAGCTGCTACCCCTGAGGACATCCCAGATCCAGCCCCAGATCGGCGGAACTCCTCTTTTGTCAGCACCTAATCTGGGAAGGATGCTTGGCCTGAATCGGCTCTTCATCAAGGATGAGCGCCTGAATCCGACCGGCTCCTTCAAAGACCGCCAGGCGGCTGTCACGGTTGCCACGCTTAGTGAACATGGGATTCGGGAAGCCGTCGTGTGTTCGACGGGCAACGTTGCGATCGCCTTCGCCGCGGCATGCGCCAGGGCGGGGATCCGCTTATGGGCATTTCTCACCAGCCTTGTTCCGGCGGAAAAAATGCATGAAGTAGCCATTTACGGGACCGAGGTGATCAAGGTCACAGGGACATACGATCAAGCGAAGCAGCTAGCGGCCCAATTCGCAGCCAGCCGAGGGTTGTACCTGGATCGCGGTGCCCGCAGCCTTCCAGCGGTCGAATCGATGAAGACCATCTCTTTCGAGATAACCGAACAGCTCGAGTGGCATTGCCCGGATTGGTATGTCCAGCCCGTGAGCGGTGGCCTGGGTCCGTATGGCGTGTTAAAGGGTTTTTCGGAGCTCAAAGAACTTGGTTTGACCGACAAGATTCCGGCGGTCGCAGCCATCCAGACGGAGGGATGCGCGCCAATGGCTGCTGCCTGGAAGCAGGATCTGGAACAAGCCGAGCCTGTTCGGACGCCCACAACGTACATCACCACCCTGACCACAGGTGACCCTGGGCGCACCTATACACTGCTGCGCGAACAGATGCTGGCCGAGGGCGGCGGGACGATGAGCGCCGTCTCGGATGAGGCAGCCTACAGAGCGCTGCATCTCCTGGCGAAAACCGAGGGACTCTCGGTCGAAGCAGCTGCCGCTGCCGGCGTGGCCGGGCTGATCCAGCTGGCAGAACAGGGCACGTTCAAACCGGATGATGTCGTCGTGCTCAACTGCACCGGTCATACCATGCCGGTAGAGGACCGTTTGCTGGCTCCGGACTGGGCAACCGACGTCGAGCTTGAAACCCGGCCAGGCGCGCCGCGCGACGGTTTGCTTGCGGCGCTGGCATCCCTCGATCGCCGCCGCCTGCGCCGGATATTGATCGTGGATGACCAGGCCGATGCCCGCAGGCTGATACGCAGGGTGCTTGAAGCGCGGGGGAATTATGCGCTCGAGGAAGCCAGCCGCGGAGAGCAGGCGCTGGAGATCGTCGATCAACGCCCGCCCGATTTGATCGTGCTTGATTTGATGATGCCGGAAATGGATGGCTTCACCCTCTTGGAGAAATTTAAAAGCCGGCAGCACACGCGTGATGTGCCCGTCATCGTCGTCACAGCCAAAGAGTTAAGCTCGGATGAATGGGACAAGCTTGAAGGAAAGATCGAGCGCCTTATCACCAAGGGCAACTTCCTTAGCGACGAACTGATTGATGAGATTGAACAGATGCTCGTCCAACCGGGAAGCAGCGGTCCATGAAGCAGCGCGGCGCTCCATACGCCATTGCTTCGGCTGTCCTGCTGGGGATCGCGCCGATCTTTGGAAAGCAGGGCATCCGCGCCGGTCTGGATCCCCTCACGCTGGTCGCAGGCCGCACGGCAGGTGCGGCGCTGCTGTTGTTGATAGCAGTAGGAATCTTCAGCCGCCGCCATCTTGCGATCTATCCGGTAGGTCTGGCCGGCTGTCTGATCGCGGGAATTCTCAATGGAACCGGTTCGCTGTTCTACTATGCTGCCCTGGCCAGGATCGATGCCGGCCTGGGACAGCTGCTGTTCACAATCTACCCGGTTCTGGTCGCTGTCCTGCTCTACCTCGATGGGCGCCAGCCCTCCACCCTCACTGTGGTGCGCCTGCTCCTGAGCCTGCCCGGAATATACCTGCTGACACAAGCCGACCGCACGAACGTCGATCTGCTCGGTATGGGGTTCATGCTGATCGCTGCGCTGCTGTACGCGCTCCACATTCCTATCAACCAGCGCGTGCTCTTCGAAGCCCCGGCTCCCACCGTTACGCTTTATACCTTGCTGGCTATGACAGCGATCGTCGTCCCCGCCTCCTTGGTACTGACCCGGCACCCCTTTTCGGTACCTCATGCATCGGTTAATGCGCTGCTCGGCTTGACGGTCGTGACCTTCCTCTCACGCCTGACGCTCTTCGCCGGTGTGAAGCTGATCGGGGGCGTTCAAACCTCACTCTTCGGTCTGGCCGAATTACTTGTGACGATCATCCTCGCTCGCCTCATTCTGGGCGAGGATCTTTCCTTGCAGCAGTGGGTTGGGGCTGGGATCCTGGTAGGAACGCTTGCGCTGGCTGCCTTCGATCGTACGCCGCAAACCGCGTACCGCTTCCGGGGGTGGCTCTATTGGCTTCGTTCCCCGCTAACGAAGAGCGTCAATCCGCAAACAGAACGCGAGGGTTCGGAAGATGTAATGAACTAGCTGAACCCCTGCTTTACCTGTGCTATACTCCCGAGCGATCCTCAATTCAACAAAATCTCCAGGAGAATGCGATGCGCCATTTCCTTTCGATCGCCGATCAGAGCACGCAAGAGCTGACCGGACTGCTTGAGCTTGCAGTTGAACTGAAGCGGGCTTGGAACGAGGGTGGAAATGAAGCTCTGCTCAAGGACAAGGTCCTGGCGATGGTTTTCCAGAAACCAAGCCTGCGCACCAGGGTGTCCTTCGACATGGCAATGCGGCATTTGGGCGGTGATGCCCTCTACCTCTCTCCAAGTGAAATCGGCCTCGGCAAGCGCGAGGCCATCGCTGATATCAGCCGGGTCCTTTCAGGATACGTCGATGCAATCATGGCCCGCGTTTTTGATCATCAGCATATCCTCGAGCTGGCAGAGTATGCGAGCGTGCCCGTGATCAATGGCTTGAGCGATTACAACCATCCCTGCCAGGCGATGGCAGATGTCCTCACGATCCTTGAACGCTTCGGTGAACTCGATGGCCTGCACGTGACGTTCGTCGGGGATGGAAACAACGTCGCAGTCTCGCTGCTATTTGCCTGTGCGAAGCTGGGGATGGATTTTACGCTCGCTGCCCCGGAGGGCTACCAGCTGCCAGCAAGCGCGCTTGAACAGGCTCAGCTGTTTGCTGATGAATCAGGCGCAACCATCCGCACCATTCATGATCCACAGCAGGCTGTCGAAGGCGTTAATGTGATTTACACCGACACGTGGGTCAGCATGGGGCAGGAAGAGGAAGCCGAACGAAGGCGCAAGGTCTTCCCGCCCTACCAGGTCAACTCCGAACTTGTTGGGATGGCAGATTCTGAAGCCATCGTTCTCCATTGCCTGCCTGCTCACCGAGGCGAGGAGATCACAGACGACGTCGCTGATGGAAGTCACTCGATGATCTTCCAGCAAGCCGAGAACCGGATGCATGCGCAAAAAGCGATCCTGGTCCGCTTGCTTGCAGAGTAAGGCCAGGCAGGTCAAAGTGTAGGAGTTGAGGTCAGTTTTTCCACAGGAGAGCCGGGCATGGACATTGGCATACCGAGAGAACGAAGGCCATTCGAATACCGGGTTGGATTGCCGCCTGCTGGCGTTAACCTGTTTCGGAAATTCGGACACACGGTCTATGTTGAGACCAAAGCTGGCGAGGGCGCGGGATTTGCGGACGAAGAGTATACGAAGGCTGGAGCGAAGGTTGTCTACACGGCCGAGGAGGCTTTCGGCCGAGCGGAGCTCGTGCTCAAGTTCGCCCGGCCAATGCAAGAAGAACTCGACATGATGCAATCCGGATCAGCCTTCGCAGGCTTTCTGCATCTGGCCGCCGCCCGTCAGGACAAGATCGATGCAATGCTCGAGAAAAGCCTTACCTCTCTAGCCTATGAGCAGATCGAGGAGGACGATGGCTACAAGCCTGTCCTTTCGCCGCTTTCGCAGATCGGTGGCCGCATGGCAGCGCAAATCGCCGCGCGCCTGATGCAAAACGATCACGGCGGCCGCGGGATCCTGCTCGGGGGCGTCGCTGGCGTCCCTCCGGCTGAGGTGGTGATTATCGGCGCCGGAACCGTCGGATCCACAGCTGCCGAGACGTTCATACGCCTGGGAGCCCATGTCACGGTGCTCGACACCAACTTGCGCCGGCTGCAGCAACTGATGGAGCACTCCGATTACCCCATGGTCACAATGCTTTCGACAGCATATAACGTGGAACGGACCTGCACCTATGCTGACGTCATCGTTGGGGCGGTTCTCGTTCCTGGAGCGAGGGCGCCGATCGTGCTGACGCGCGAGGCTGTCCGCAAGATGAAACCTCGCTCGCTGCTCATCGACATGAGCATCGACCAGGGCGGCTGCTCCGAGACCTCGCGCCCGACCACACATGGCAGTCCCACCTATGAGGATGAAGGGGTGATTCATTACTGCGTGCCCAATATATCAGGTGTCCTGGGCAGAACCGCCTCGCATGCGCTGTATCTCGGCGCCTATCCCTACCTCGCCGCAATTGCGGAGCACGGGACACAAGGAGCCGTTGAGCGCAACCCAGCACTCGAACGGGGATTGAATACTTCTGCCGGCCAGATCGTCCATCTCTCCCGGCTGGTCGGCATTCAAGGACACGATGAATGAGCTGGCTTGCGAAGTACGAATCACGCTTGACCACCGCTGAGGAAGCCGTCGAATCAATCCAGTCCGGAATGCGGGTCTTCCTCACCGGTAACTGTTCCGTACCGCAGAAACTACTCGGAGCGCTTACAGCCCGCGCAGCAGGCCTGACGGATGTCGAAATCGTCCAGGTGCTCACCGTAGGGGATGCTCCTCATGCCGATCCAACGATGGAAGGGCACCTGCGCATCAACACGCTTTTCATCAGCCCAAACGTCCGCCAAGCGGTTCATGAAGGCCGAGCGGATTTCACCCCGGTCCTGTTATCCGAGGTTCCGCTGCTATTCAAGGAGGGCATACTCCCGCTTGACGCGGTGCTGATACAGGTTTCACCGCCTGATGAACATGGCTTTTGCAGCCTGGGGATCGAAGCCGGACTGGTGAAGACGCCCTCTCAGGTTGCCCGTTTGGTGATCGCCGAGGTCAACGAGCAAATGCCGCGCACGCTCGGCGATTCTTTTATCCATGTCTCGAAAATCGACTTCGCCGTGCCGGTGAACTACCCTCTGGCTGAGCTACCGATGGGCCAGACGAATGATTTGAGCATGAAGATCGGAGAGCATATCGCCGGTCTGATCGAGGATGGCTCAACGATGCAGATGGGAATTGGCGCAATCCCGGATGCAGTGCTCAATTTCCTCGGCGATAAACACCACCTCGGCGTCCACACCGAGCTGTTTTCTGATGGTGTAATGCGCTTGATCGAAGAGGGTGTGATCACGAACGAGCGTAAGACGCTGCACAATGGCAAAATCGTAGCCGGTTTCATCCTTGGATCCCAGCGGCTGTACGATTTCGTCGACGACAACCCGATCGTCGAACTCCATCCGACCGAATATGTCAACGACCCATTTGTCATCGCTCAGAACGACCGCATGGTTTCAATCAACTCGGCGATCGAGATCGATCTCACCGGTCAAGTCTGCGCGGACAGCATCGGACCCAAACTCTATTCCGGCGTGGGCGGGCAGCTGGATTTTGTTTACGGCGCAGCCCGCAGCAAGGGCGGAAAACCGATCATCGCGCTGCCCTCCACCGCTGCTCCGGGTGGAGGCGAGACAATCAGCCGCATCGTGCCGATGCTGAAGCAGGGCGCAGGCGTGGTCACCACCCGAAATCATGTGCATTACATCGCGACCGAATATGGAGTCGCCCAGCTGTACGGGAAGACGATTAAACAGCGTGCCAGAGCGTTAATTTCCATCGCTCATCCGGATTTCCGGACGGATCTCGAGCGTCAGGCGAAAGAGTTGAATTACTTATGAAACGTCGGGCAAAGATCATCGCCACATTGGGACCGAGCACTCAGGAAGCGGAGTGCCTTGAGAAACTTGTCCAGGCCGGACTGGATGTCAGTCGACTGAACTTCTCCCACGGCAGCCATGAAGGCCATGCAGAGTTGATCGCCAGGCTGAAAGACTTACGAGAACGTACAGCCAGGCCAATCGGCATTCTCCAGGACCTGCAGGGCCCGAAGCTGCGCACCGGGCTGCTCGCGGGCGGGGATCCGATCTACCTTGTACCGGGCGAACAGCTCGTCCTGACGACCGAACCTGTCGAAGGCACCCAGGCCCGCATCAGTGTGGATTACGAGCCGCTTCCCGATGAAGTCGCTCCCGGGGACAGGATTCTTATGGACGACGGCCGGCTCGAACTGCGGGTCAAGGAGACGAAGGACGGGCAGGTGATCACCGAAGTGGTCAATGGCGGCCTGCTCGGCAACCGGAAAGGCATCAACCTGCCAGGAGTCCGGATTTCCGCCCCTTGCCTGACAGAGAAGGATCTCGAAGATCTTCGTTTTGGAATCGAGCATGGTGTCGATGCGGTCGCACTTTCCTTTGTGCGCTCGGGAAGCGACATGCATAAACTCTCGCAGGCGATTGAACAAATCGGACCGAAGGGGCAGCAGCCGCTCACCATCGCCAAGCTCGAACGGCCGGAAGCCATCGACCACCTGGACGAGATACTCGACGCCAGTGATGGGGTTATGGTTGCTCGCGGCGATCTCGGAGTTGAAGTCAGTCCCGAACGGGTCCCATCTCTCCAGAAGTTCATCATCCACCGAGCACGTTCGAAGCAGAAGTTTGTCATCACGGCAACTCAAATGCTCGAGACGATGATCGAAAACCCCCGGCCGACCAGGGCCGAGGCCTCGGATGTCGCCAATGCCGTCTTTGACGGCAGCGATGCCCTAATGCTCTCGGGCGAAACGTCGATCGGGAAGTATCCGATCGATGCCGTCGAGACCATGTCCCGCATCATCCTGGATGCCGAGGCGCACGCGGTCGAATGGGGCATGGCCATGCCAGCCAACAACAAGACGACAGCCGATGATGCGGTCGCAACGACGCATGCTGCCTGTGCGCTGGCCCAGGATCGTGGTGTTGCTGCGGTGGCCGTATTCACTCGATCAGGCCGCACCGCACGGCTGATGGCGAACGCCCGTCCACGCGTCCCGATCCTGGCGTTCACTCCGGAACCCGAAACCCATGCTCAACTCTCCCTCGCCTGGGGCACGATCCCACATCTCATACCGAAGGCAAATAGCGTCGAGGAGATGATCGAACATGTACGCATCGCCTGCCGGCGCAGCGAAATTGTCCAGATCGGGGAACAGGTCGTGATGGTCGCCAGCCTGCCAGTCGGTGAGATGGGGCCGCCGAATTT
>JARRJK010000004.1:29702-89797 GCA_037379555.1 Anaerolineales bacterium
CCGCCGGCGGCAAACATCCCACTCGAGGCTTCGGGTCAGGCCAGGACCACCCTCAATTTATCTTCGGAGCAGCCACAACACGCGGTCGTAGGAGATCAGATAGTGGATGCCCACGATCGCGGCAAAGATCCCCCCGAGGTCGCCCGCGCCAGCGCGCATCAACAGCCACACGGCGCATGCGAACATCCCCAACTCGAGCAGCAGCCGTAGAGACCCGGGGATCGCAACCGGAACATCCTGCTGATGTGCAGGCTCCCCAGGTACCCGGAAGGTCCCCCAGATCAAGGCAGCCAGCAGAGGCACCCCAACCCCCAGCACAACCCGCAGAAACCCCTCGTTCGCAGTCCATCCCCAGTAACCCAGGGCGACCATTGCCGCTAGCTCAAGTAAAAATCGAAGGCCTAGGTTTACAGGGCGCCATCCCATCGCAATCTCCTTCATCGTGAAATCATGCGGCTAGATTCTTCGCCCCCCTCAAGATCTCAACATGGACAGGTTTGCCTGCAGGCTCGCAGCATCTGGATTCCCATCGGTCGGCATGCTGCCGGTTTATGACGAAGCCTGAATATGCTGCATCAACCGGATGAAGGAGAATACCACAAGGAAAAGAAAGCGTACGGCACCGGCAGTCCGCTTCATCAGAGAGGCGGCGGTCCACTCGCTGGAAAATCAAGATGGATGGAATTCAGCTCCGGAGGTAAGGATCGAGGATTTCGACAAGCCTGCTGCCGATTTCCTCCAGAGAGCCCTGCAGCATCTCGCGGCGCCGATCGCGAACATCGGCTTCACGCAAGCCGGTCACAGCGGTGGGCGATCCCTGCAGCCCGACACGCGCCTCGTCAGTTCCCAGCTCGTCAGGTCCCCAGATCGTCATGGGGGCTTGATCGAACGCCCAAGGTTTAAGATCGTAATCCATGAAACGCGGTTGATTCGCGGCGCTCTTCACGCTGAGGACCGCAGGCAGTGGGCCGCGCACCAGGGAACGGCCGTGGGATTCGCGCGTCACGAACAGCGAGTTTTCCTCTTCAAACGTGGCGCTTATCGCGAGTGATAGCAGCGGCCAGTGAAGCCATTCAGCTAGGCCGGCTGGAACCTGGCCCGTCGCGCCATCGCTCGATTCTTCCCCACAAACGACCAGATCAACATCACCCAGCTTCTGGATGGCAGCAGCAAGCACATACGTGGTTGCTAAGGTGTCCGCACCGGCGAAACTGCGATCACTCAACAGGTACAGCGCATCGGCACCCATCGCGAGCCCAACCCGCAGCAGCGGTTCGAAGAACGGCGGTCCCATCGAGACAATCGACAGTTTCCCATTTGCTTGGTCTTTCAGCTGCAGTCCGAGTTCGATCGCGTTCATGTCTGGGGGATTGATCTCCGACCGAGCCTGCTCTCGCTGGATGAGCATCGTCTCCGGATCGACCTGGATCTCCTCCGGCTTGGGCGTGACTTTCATGCACACGACGATGTGCCGGTCAGGCATGAGCCCGCTCCCGATAGGATTCAAAAGCCCCCAACAAAGCTGGAATGAAATCGTGGACGTCAGCGACGATGCCGTAGTCTGCGTATTCGAAGATCGGAGCCTCAGGGTCACTGTTGACGGCGATCACAAGGTCAGCCTGTTCAATCCCAACGACGAAGTGGAACGCGCCACTGATGCCAAGGCAGAGTGCGACTTTCGGATGGCATACGACGCCAGTCTGACCGATCTGCCGTTCGCGCTCAATATACCCATCGTCGACCGGTGGACGGGTTCCTCCCACATCACCGCCAAGCACCGAGGCAAGCTCCCGCAGTGAGTCAAAATCGCCATCCATGCCGCGTCCACCACAAACCAGGGTATCGGCTTGAGTCAGATCGACTGTGTGGCGTTCCTCCTTTTCAAGCACAGTCGTGGCAAAGATTTCATCCGTGATATTTGTGGCTATGCGAAGGACTCTGCCTTTGCGCGCCGGATTCCGCTCGGGAAGTGGAAACACCCCCGGACGCACGGTCGACATCTGCGGGCGCCGATCCGGACACTCGAGCAACGCGATGATGCCGCCCCCAAAACCTGTCACCTCGCTGATCAACACGCCGCGTGCCGGATCGAGCACAAGTTCTGTGCAGTCGGCGTTCAATCCTGTCTGTAAGCGGACTGCTAACCTTCCAGCCAGGTCGCGGCCATCATGCGTCGCGCCAAGCAAGAGCACACCCGGCTTGCCTTCTTGCACCGCCTGGCAAACGAGATCCGAAAAGGCTTCGAGATTGAACGCCGCCAGGCGGGGGTCCTCAATCACGCACACTTCGTCCGCTCCGAAGCTGATCGCCGATTCACCCAGGGTTTCAACTGAATCCCCAAGCAGAAGCCCGCTGAGTTCCACACCGGCCTGATCGGCAAGCTTGCGCCCTTTGCCGAGTAGCTCGAGCGAGACGCTCGCGAATTCACCATCGCGGTGTTCGAGATAGACCCAGATACCCTGCCCTGCCTGGTCTGCTCGATATCCTTCCGGGAGTTCAAGTCTTGATTTCTTTCGACTCATGCCGGCTCCAGATGTCTGGCGGCAATCTCAACCACATCGAGCACAGACATTGGTTCACCGCCGAGCACCTTCATACTGTCCTCCAGGCAGGCAATGCACAACGGGCAGGCTGTCGCAAGTACCGATGCTCCGCTCGCCTGAGCCTGCCGAACCCTCGTATCCCCGAAACGCTCTCCAGGTGGAGTTTCAAGATACATCCGCCCTCCTCCTCCACCGCAGCACAGCCCATCTTCGCCCTCCGGCTGCATGGGTGCAAATTCAAGCCCCGGGGTGTTTTTGAGGATGGTGCGGGGCGCCTCGTACTCCCCGTTCCCCCGCCCAAGCAAGCAGGGATCGTGAAAGGTTACCCGGACTGGATCTCCCGCGTGCAAATGCAGCCGCCCCTGCTCCAGAAGATCTGCCACAAAGCGGGTGATGTGCTGCACGTCGAATTCCGCTCCCAGTTGCGGGTATTCGTGTGCAAACATGTCATAGCAGTGCGGGGAAAGGGCAACGAGATGTTTCACTTCACGCTGGTCAAATATCGCCAGCGCCTTTCGCGCCATATCCTCGAAGAATGGCCGGTGCCCTAACCGCAGGACCGATTCCCCGCAGCAGGGTTCGTCCAGGCCAAGGACACCGAAAGACACTCCCGCTGCACGCAGCACGCGCACAGCTGCCCGCGCGACCTCCTGCGCACGCCGATCATACGACGCCGTGCATCCGACATAGAACAGCCACTCATGTTGGCTCGGATCAAAATCCGGCAGGTTGAGGTCAACCGCCCAATCCATGCGGGCTGACGGGGGCTGTCCAAGCGGATTGTTGTTCCAGTAGCACGACCACAGGACAGACGGCAGGTTGTGCAAGGAGCTTCGCCGCCGCCACAGCAGATAGCGCAGGGACTGAATGACGCCACTGATTTCGACGCCACGCGGACAGGAAGCCTCACATTGCAAGCATCCACTGCATAACCAGAGCGACTCGAGTTCACCCAATTCACCCAGTTGAGCTGCCCGAAGAATCCCTCGCACGCTGAACCCATCCGGGCGCGCATCACCCCACGGGCAGATCGCAGTGCACACCCCACACTGGAAACACGGCGCTGCGGCTCCATCGGTGAGCTCGAGCAGCTCCTGCCACAGGTCATCATTCAGGGTAAACGTCTTCAATTCCTCTGTCATCTGGCCGTTGCTCGTGTCCTGAAAAGGCTCTTCAGCTCTCGGTTTTGAATTCAACCACCCTTTGCACCTGCTTCGATCCGGGCATGAATGACCTCATCCATCTCCGTGATCTTCTCTGCGAATTCCTTGCCTTCAGCAGCTGAGATCCAGCGCAGCTGCAGCCGTGCGGATTCGATCCCCTTGCGCTCGTATTTCCGCTGCCAATGGTTGAACCGCTTCTCCGTAAGCCGGTTGGCATAGTTGTAATGGCAATCCGATCCGGTTTCGGTCAGGCGGCAACCGGTGACGAGCACCGCGCCTGCACCGCGTTCGAACGCACGCTCGATGAACGCCTCCTCGAAGCGAGCGGAACACATCGTTCGGACAATACGTGCCGACGGCGGGTACTGCCGCTTCTCAATTCCGGCGAGGTCCGCGCCCGCATAGGAGCACCAGTTGCAGGTGAAGACGATGCATTTTTCCTCCGGGTGTTCGCTCAAGGCCGCATCCACCTGGGCGAGGATCTGCTCCTTGGTAAAGTAAGGCATGTCGATTGCAGCGAAGTTGCACTCAGCCGCGCAAGTGCCGCAGCCCATGCAGGCCGCCTCCAGGATGCGGACCTTCCCCTCTTTCACCGGTCCAGTGGCCTCGATCGCCCCGAATGGGCACACCTTTACGCAGCGCATGCAGCCGATGCATAATTCCTCGTCGACTACAGCCGTGAGCGGCTCTTTTGAAATCACACCGTGGGCCAGCAGCGCTCCGGCCTTGCCGGCTGAAGCCAGAGCCTGGGCGATGGATTCACGCACATCCTTCGCTCCCTGGGCCGATCCGGCCAGGTAGATGCCCTGGCTGGCAGTCTCGGCCGGGCCGAGTTTTGGATGAAGTTCCATGTAGAACCCATCCTCACTCCGAGAGAGCTTGAGCTGTTCGGCCAGATTGTCTTCGCTGGGCCTCAACCCAACGACGAGCACCAGCAGGTCGGTTGGAATACGGAGGCGGGCCTGAAAGAGCTCATCATAGACCTCGAGGAAGCCATCTTCGTAGGTCAGTACATCCTGCGGCGGCTGTTCGGCATCATATCGGAAGAACTGTACGCCGGCTCGCATCGCTTCTTCATACAGCTCCTCGGCCTGCCGGCTGTAGGTGCGGATGTCCTTTGAAACCACCCGAACCGTTTTCCCCGCCTCCCGTAAGCGCAGCGCCTGCGCGATCATCGACGTGCAGCAGTAGCGCGAACAGCCCATCGAGCCCTGGCGCGAGCCCACGCATGAAACAAAAGTGATGCTCTGCTGTTCGATGCCCTCCGTGATCCTTTTCTCCAGCTCGAGATTGGTGATCACGGTCGGATCATCGCCATAGCCGAATTCATCCGGCCTATAAGGTTGGGCGCCGGTTGCCATTACGACCGCGCCCGCCTCGATCTCTTTGCCGTTGGTAAGGCGAGCCTGGAAGCTGCCCACGACGCCACCGATCGTTTCAACCTCACAACCGAGATGGACCCGGACGCCGCTCTGTTTCAGCTCGCGTTTTTTCGCCTTCAACAGATCTCGGGCCTGGATACCGACGGGAGCCAGATCATCAAGCTCGCGCAGCAGTCCGCCCAGCTCAGGCGCGCGTTCGATGAGATCCGTTTTGAATCCCTGGCGTGCAAGCGCGACGGCTGCATTCATGCCTGCGATGCCGCCACCGATGACCAGCGCCCGCTGCGTGAGAGGCAGTTCACGCACATCAAGCGGGACCAGGAGGCGCGCCTTCTCAACCGCCATCGCCACCATGTCCTTTGCCTTTTCCGTGGCGGCGTCTTTCTCATGCTTGTGCACCCAGGAATCCATGTTGCGTATGTTCGACATTTCGAGCAGGAATGGATTCAAGCCTGCACGCACCATGACCCCGCGGAAGATCGATTCATGCGTTTTCGGGGAGCAGGCCGCAATGACAACCCGGTTGATGTTGTGCTCCCGGATTGCATCCTCGATTTCTTTCTGCGTGTTCCCTGCACACGAAAACATCTGGTTGGAAGCGAACACCACATCCGGCAAGCCTTCGGAATAAGCGGTCAGCGCTTCGACATCAATCACGCCGGCGATGTTTGAACCGCAGTGGCACACGAACACGCCAACCCGCGGCGTTTCGATGTCTTCCAGCGGCTCAATCTCAGGTGTTGCATGCCACTGGCGTTCATCGATAAACGAGAGCGCCAGGGCGGCTGCCCCACTCCCCTCAGCCACGCTGTCAGGGATATCCTTTGGACCACTCGCGCAGCCTGCCGCAAAGACGCCCGGACGAGTAGTTGAAATGAGCCCGGCGCGCTCTTCAAGCGCCCGCAGGAATCCATCCTCGTCAAGCTCGAGGCCGAGGCGGTCCGCCAGATCAGCCAGGCCTTCTTGCGGCAGGACGGCGTTGGCCAGCACGACCATATCGAATTCTTCGGACTTGCGTATACCAGTTTGAGTGTCTTCATACAGCACTGCGAGTGCGCCGTTTCCATTTGGCCCGATGCGGGCTGGCCGGCCGCGAATGTATTTGGCGCCTTCGTCGTGTGTGCGCAGGCGGAAGCTGTCAAAGCCTTTGCCATACGCGCGCAGATCCATATACATGACACTGACGTCTTCGACACCGTGATCCAGCGCCTGGTAGGCATGCTTGAGCGAATACATACAGCAAAAACGCGAGCAGTATCGAGCGAAGCGCTGATCACGTGAACCCACGCACAGCACAAACAGCAGCCTGTGCGGGTGCGTTCCGTCCGAAGGGCGCAGGATCTCGCCGCCGGTCGGGCCAGCCGAATTGACCAGACGCTCGAACTCGAGGGCGGTGAGAATGTCGGGATGTTCGCCATATCCCCAGGTGCGCAGCTGGCGCGGGTCGAAGCTGTCGTAACCCACCGCGACGATAACGGCGCCGATTCTCCGCTGGATAATTCTCTCGTGGGGCATCATGAAGTCGATCGCGCCCGGCGGGCAGACGTCGCTGCAGCGGCTGCACGGGTTGTAGTTCGGCGGCTGGTTGAGACAGTGTTCGAGATCGATTAAATAAGCGCCGGGGACACTTTGCGGAATGGGCGTGTAGATCGCTTTCCGTGCGGCCATACCGGAATCGTATTCATTCGGCAGCACGACGGGGCAGACCTGGGTGCATTCCCCACAGCGGGTGCACTCATCCGTCACGAAACGGCCGCGTTGACGGATGTATGCTGTGAAGCTGCCGGCCTCGCCTTCCAGCTTCTCCAACTCAGCCAGTGAAAGGATCTCGATATTCGGATGGAGATCTACTTCTGACATCTTCGGCGCTTCGATGCAGATCGAACAATCGAGCGTCGGGAAATTCTTATCGAGCACTGCCATGATCCCGCCGATCGTAGGCTGCTTCTCGACAAGGACAACCTGCGCCCCGGCATGAGCGAGATCGAGCGAAGCCTGAATGCCGGCAATTCCACCACCCAGCACGAGCACCGAATCGCTCACGAGACTCCCTCCCGCTGAGCTTGCGCCAGGCCGAGTTCCAGCGCTTCGAGGTTCAGCGGCACAATCGATGGTTTCACGGTCGTACGAATTGCCTGCTCGAGCGCCTCTCGCGTGACGACTCCGGTAACCGCGCAGAGAAATCCCAGCATGACGACATTGGCGACGATCCGCCGGCCGAGACTCTCGGCGAGCTCGGTTGCGTTCACACTGAGAACCTCGTCACCTTCATCTGGCATCACCAATCCGCCGTCGATTAGCACTTTCGCATCCGGCGTCGTCTCGGGACGATAGCGTGCATAACCCTCCTGTGATAGCGCGACGAAGATATCAGCCTTCTGTACGAATGGATATGCGATGCTCCGGTCCGCTACAACGATGTTGGAGGAAGATGCGCCGCCGCGCGCCTCAGGCCCGTAGGATTGGGTCATCACCGCTTCGAGCTCGCTGTAGAGCGAAAACGCCTTGCCAAGCAGGTAGCCTGCCAGCACGACCCCCTGACCCCCGAAACCCGAGAGGCGGATTTCGTGCCTCATGCCGGTTCCTCCAACCTGACCGGCTCGTAACACGGCGCATTCCGATCGACAAAGCGTCCGACGTAGATCGGTTGATCACCGTGCAGGTCGATTCCGAGCTGTTCCAGTTCAACACCCTTGGCGATTTCACATCGCTCCCGGTAGAGCTTGATCTCGTCAATTGCATCGGCCAGATGGTTCAACCGGCCGAATCCGATCGGACAGGGAACTAGCACCTCAATGAAGGAGAAACCCGGTTTACGGAAGGCGTAAAGGATATCCTTCCGCACCTGGCGGACATGCAGTGAGGTCCAGCGCGAAACAAAATTCGCACCAGCCGCGGATAGCAGATTCGCAAGGTTGAAGGGCAGTTCGCGACAACCGTAAGGCGTCGTCGAAGTGCGGGCGCCCGGGGGCGTGGTTGGCCCTGACTGCCCGCCGGTCATTCCGTAATTGAAATTATTGGTACAGATTACAGTAAGGTCGATATTCCGCCGGGCAGCGTGGATGAGGTGATTGCCGCCGATCGCCGCCAGGTCGCCATCGCCGCTGAAAACGGTGACATGCAGATCGGGGTTGGCAAGCTTGAGCCCGACAGCGAAAGGGATCGCACGCCCATGTGTGGTGTGATACGAGTCAAGGTTCATGTAACCGGCAACACGTCCTGAGCAGCCAATGCCCGAAACGACCACGTGCCGGTCCGCATCATCACCAAGGAGCTGGATAGCATGCGCGTAGCAGCGCATCACAACTCCAATACCGCACCCCGGGCACCAGATGTGCGGCATGCGGTCAGCCCGGATCAGCGCATCCAGCGGATGCTCGTCAACAAGGATAGGTGCCACCACGGCTAGTTCACCTCACGGATCGCAGCCAGGATCGAATCGGGCGGCATCATCTCGCCTCCGGCGTGATTAACCCCAACGACCGGCTTGCGGACATGACGCTCTACTTCGGTGATCAGCTGGCCAAGGTTCATTTCGGGCACGATGTAAGCCTGTGCCGACTGATCGATCTCGCACAGAGTCTCAACCGGGAACGGCCAGACCGACACCAGGCGCAGGAAACCGGCCTTGATGCCCATCTCGCGCGCTTCACGCACGGCTCGCAGCGCAGACCGCGCCGTGCTCCCAAATGAAATCACGACGATCTGTGCATCGTCCATAAAGTAAGTCTCGGTGCGGATCAATTCGGCTGCATTGCGGCGCACCTTTTCGACCAAGCGCGTGACGAGCGTCTGGTGGGTTTCAGCCGACATGTCGGGATACCCTTTCTCATCGTGCGTCAGACCGGTGAAGTGCAGCCGGTAACCTTCGCCAGCATACGCCATCGGCGGCACAAGGTCATCCTCGTCCGCCCGGAAGGGCAGGAATTCATGGGGGGATTTTCCGTTCGGGCGCTTGCGATCCCAACGCACAATCGATGCTGCTTCCGGGATCACGACCCGCTCCACCATATGACCTACGACTTCGTCTGCCATCAACAACACAGGGATCCGGAACCGGTCAGCAACATTGAAGGCGTGTACTGTGAGATCAAAGAGCTCCTGCGGGGACCATGGACTATAGGCAGCAATGCCGTAGTCGCCGTGTGATCCCCAGCGCGCCTGCATGATGTCCGATTGGCCCGGCAGCGTCGGCAGGCCGGTCGATGGCGAGCCGCGCTGCACATTGACGAGCACACAGGGCAGCTCCATCATCACGCCCAGTCCGAGGTTCTCCATCATCAAGCTGAAACCGGGGCCAGACGTTGCGGTCATTGCGCGGGCACCAGCAGCGGAAGCGCCGAGGATGGACGCCATGCTTGCCATCTCGTCTTCCATCTGCATGAAAACACCACCTACCTCAGGCAGACGTTCTGCCAGCCGCTCCGCAATCTCAGTTGAAGGCGTGATGGGATAGCCGCCGAAGAAGGTGCAGCCGGCTGCAAGGGCGCCCTCTGCACAGGCATGGTCCCCGTGCATGAAATGGCTTCCCGTGAGGACTGCTGGGCGCGTCATGACACCCGCTCCAGCGTGAAGATCGCAAACTCTGGACAGACCATCGTACAGAATTCGCAGTGCACGCAGTCAGCTTCTTTCCCGGGGACGATTTCGGGCAGGTGGTAGCCTTTTTCGTTGGTGCTGGGTGAAGATTGCAGGATGCTACGCGGACAAAGCTCGATGCAGAGGTTGCAGCCCTTGCAGCGAGTGGGGATCAAGTAAACCTGGCCATGCGGCACCGGCATTTCCCCGAGGTCGAGTGGAGTTCGGGCGAAGACCTTCATTGTCCTCTTTCAGGAAACTGCCTGAACAACCCGTCAAACTACCGTATCGCCTCTACCTGTAAAGAGCCCGGTAACAGGATTCAGAGTCTTCTGTAATGGGCAATCCTGACCGTATTTATAGGAGGTTAGAGATAAAGCGATCCGCCTGCAAGTACCATGTGTCCGTGAAAAACCTGCATAACGTCAATCTACAGCATTCGACAGCCCGCCTAGAATAGGCCTGTCAGGTGTGAATTTGGCGACATCCGGCGTGATCGCTATAATCAAGCCTCTGGTTTTTGACTTTAGCCCTTTTCTCACTTTTCGCAAGCCGGAGGATCGGCAGAACGCTCTCAATCTTCAGATCGGTGGGATAGGCAACATGGCCAGGCTCCACGAGTATCAGGCAAAAAGGCTGCTCGAAAGGGCAGGGATCACCATCCCGCGCGGGAAACTCGCCCGAACACCGCGTGAAGCATATGCTATTGAAGAAGAGATCGGCGGGCCGGTCGTCGTGAAGGGGCAGGCGTGGGTTACAGGCCGGGCTGGGCGCGGGCTGATCCGCTTTGCAAACGATGCGGAGCAGGCTGAGGCTGCTGCTGCCGAAATCCTCGGGCAGCAAATCGAAGGCTTTCAGGTTGAAGCAGTCCTAGTTGAAGAGAAGCTGGATGTCGCCCGTGAATTCTATGCCGGGGTGATTGTCGACGATCGCGAGCAGGCACCCCTGCTCATCTTCAGCGCCGTAGGCGGCACAGGGATCGAGGAGATCGCCGCCCGAAATCCAGAGGCTGTAGCCCGCCGTGTGATCGATGTGCGGGACGGATTCTATGATTATCAGGGCCGCGAGCTCGCCCGAACTGCCGGTTTGAGCGGCAAGCAGCTGCTGCCTGTTGGCGAATTGCTGTCGAAACTAGCCCAACTCGCACAGGACTATGACGCCCGCAGCGCGGAGATCAATCCGATCGTACTCACAGAGGACGGAGAGATCATCGCTGCAGACTGCCGCATGACGGTAGACGATTACGGCGTGTACAGGCATCCCGAGCTGGAGATCGAAGTTGCGCGCGAATTCAATCGACCGGCAACCTGGCTCGAGAAGGTCGCCTGGGAAGTCGAAAGGAACGACTACCGCGGCACGTTTTACTTCATACAAATGACACAGGATTTCGAGGCCGGTGATGGCGTGATAGGCTTTCACGGCGCCGGCGGTGGCGGCTCGATGATGAGCATGGATGCATTGCTCAATCGAGGATACCAGTTGGCGGATTTCGTGGACACAAGCGGCAACCCGCCAGCTTCCAAGGTGTATCGCGCGGCGAGGATCATCTTCGCTCAGGGGCCGCTCGACGGCTACTTCGCCTCCGGTTCGGGCGTTGCCTCACAGGAGCAGTATCACAGCGCCCGCGGGCTCGTGAAAGCCTTCCTCGAGCAGCCGCTGGATGTTCCGGCCATTATCCGGCTCGGGGGCAACGCGGAGGAACAGGCAATTGCCATTCTCCAGCGAGCTGCTCCTCTCCTGCCAGCTCCGCTGGAAGGATACGGAAAAGACGATTCGCCTGATTTCTGTGCGAGACGCCTGGATGAACTGATTCACAGCACCTCCCGGCCAGAAAGCCCCCCCGAGCCGATTTTCCCGCCAGAAGCCGACCAGCCATACCGGTTTGCGACCGTCTCCGGCATGGTCACATTTGATCATGCAGCTTGCAGGACTTGCAAGACGAAGATCTGCGTCGAAACCTGCGTTCCGCAGATTCTGCAATTGCAAGATGGAGTGCCCGTGCTTAACATCACATCCGAACAAGCTGCGCAGGGCGGCTGTACGGAATGCCTCGCATGCCAGATCGAGTGCTTTTTCGAGGGCGCCAGAGGCGGCTTTGTCGATCTGCCGATTGCTGGACTGTCTCCGGAAGGGCACGGTGCATGATGGCGATCTTGATCGACGAATCGAAGCGCGTGCTGATCCAAGGCATCACCGGTCGCGAAGGCCGGACGCGGACCCGCCTGATGAAAGAGTACGACACCCAGGTGATAGCCGGCGTCACACCGGGCAAAGGCGGCCAGGAGGTTGACGGTGTGCCGGTATACGATACGGCTTTCGAAGCCGTTGAAGCATGCGGCACGATCGACATCAGCGTACTGTTCATCCCCGCTCCGCTGGTTAAAAGCGCAGCACTGGAAGCGATCGAGGCCGGCATCAAACTGCTGGTGATCGTGCCAGACCGGGTTCCAATTTACGATGTCATGATCATCGCCGCGTTCGCAAAGGATGCAGGCGCGCGCTTCCTCGGTCCCAACACGCTCGGCGTGCTCTCTCCGGGCAGAGCAACCCTCGGCATGATCGGTGGCAGCGCCTCCGCCGCGCGCGAATGGTTTCTACCGGGCCCAATTGGGATCAGCTCACGTTCCGGTGGGATCACATCTTCGATAGCCTACTACCTGGCTCAGACTGGGCTAGGTGCCAGCACTATGGTGCACGTCGGTGGCGACGCCGTCGTGGGTTTAGCACATCCCGACATCATGCGTCTTTTCGAGGTTGATCCCGAAACTCGGGCGATAGTCATGTTTGGCGAGATTGGCGGCTCACAAGAGGAGCGTGTCGCCGAGCTTGTGGCAGCGGGCGAGATCACGAAGCCAATCATCGCCTTCATCGGCGGGAAAGCTGCCAAACGCGGCACACGCTTCAGTCACGCGGGGGCAATTGTCGAGGGCAGTCGAGGGACCTACGAAGGGAAAGTGGATAGCCTGCGCAGCGCAGGGGTGACGGTCGTCGACTCCTTCGGCGATCTTCCCGAAGTAACGAGAAAAGTGCTGCAGGGACGGAAGGTGGTTTGATGAGTGAACTTGCCTGGACAACTGGAATCACCAAGGTTTTCCCAAACGAAATCCGACTCCGGGGTTACCGGGTCGAAGAATTAATGGGCCGGGTCAGTTTCTCCCAGGCGATTTTCCTCGCCCTGACCGGAGAACTACCCGATGAGAAGGTCGGAAGATTGCTTGACGCGATCCTGGTGGCCTCAGTTGACCACGGGCCTGGAGCGCCTTCAGCTCTCGCTGCGCGGACCTCGGCCTCAACCGGAGCTCCACCGAACGCTGCGGTTGCAGCGGGGGTGCTCTCCATCAATCGCTTCCATGGTGCGGCGATCAGCGGTTGCATGCAGGTTGTCGATTCGGTCGTGACCCGAACCAGCGATGAGCATTCGATCTCCGAAGCGGCAGCTGAGATCGCGGCTGAGTATCTCGAGAGCGGCCGGCGGTTGCCGGGTCTGGGACACAGGTTGCACACTGAGGACCCGCGCACGCGCAGGCTGTTCGCCCTCGCGGAAGAGCTCGAACTCGGAGGAGCAGGTGTTGAAGCGATCCTCGCCCTTCAGATCGCGATGGCTGCCGAGGGGAAAGAGCTGCCGATCAATGTCGATGGAGCGATTGGCGCCGTCCTGTTTGATCTGGGACTGCCGATCGAACTCGGGAATGACTTCTTTATCATGGCGCGCGTACCGGGCCTTTTTGCACAGATACATGAAGAACTCGATCGCGAGCGCCCCATGCGGCGCATCCATCCAACCGATTTCGCCTACGATGGACCCGCCGATCGAAGCCTTAAGGGCTGAAACTCAGGAGTGGATCGATGACGCTTGAGCTGACGAATCTGATTCCGGAGTTCAACACGATCGAGGACACGGATCTCCGGGAGCGTACGATTGCCGTCTGGGAAGAAGCACTCGAACTCGGTGGCTGGACGCTTGATCAACTGAAGACGATGCCGTATACACTGCTGATCGAGAATGTCGAGATCACCTTCCCGGAGCACGTCAGTGTTGTCTGCAGGTTGTGCCTGGCGATGGAATCCGTACTGCATGAAGCGTATGGAGCTCGCTACCGGATCGAGCGGGACACATTAATCGCTGGAGCTCTTCTGGCAGATGTAGGTAAGCTGCTTGAATTCACCAAGCAGGGTGACGATTATGTTTGGTCGAAGACCTATCGCTATTTACGACATCCATTCACGGGAGTCGCCCTGGCGAGGAAACATGGCTTGCCGGAGCCCGTACAGCACATTATCGCCACCCATTCCTGGGAGGGCGACCGCTTCCAGAGGCAGGCTGAGTCGATCATCTTTCATCATGCTGACTTTACGGATTTCGACCTCACCCGGCTGGGTTCCACAGGCGGTTGAGACAAAGGACCGATCCCGGAATACGCTGATGGAGCCGCCTGCCGAAGATTCAAGGTGCATACGATGGGCATGACCTTCGCTGAGAAAGCCCTCGCGCGGTCCGCCGGAATGAAGGAAGCGAATTCCGGTGAGATCGTGATCGCACGCCCAGATATCACGTTGTCGCACGACAATAGCGCGGCGATCATCGGCCTGTTCCACAAGATGGGCGGTGAGAGCCTTTTCGACTCGCAGCGTACCGTGATTGTGCTCGATCATGCCTCGCCCGCGCCCACGACCCAGCATGCAGAAAACCACCGTCAGATCCGCGAGTTTGTACATGAACATGAAATCGAGCATTTCTATGACGTCGGCCGGGGCATCTGCCATCAAGTCCTGGTCGAAGAAGGACTTGCATTGCCGGGCGAGCTCGTACTGGGTGCCGATTCACATACACTCCACGCCGGCGTGATGGGCGCCTTTGGCACGGGAATCGGCCGGAGCGAGATGGCTTCCGTCTGGGCGTTGGGCGAATTGTGGCTGCGCGTACCTGAGAGCATCAAGATCGAACTATATGGCCATCTGCGTCCAGGGGTCACCACCAAGGATCTCGCCCTGCACGTTATCGGTCAGCTAGGTGCAGATGGCGCGTTGTATCAGTCGGTGGAATGGCACGGAGAAGCACTGCATTCCATAAGCATTGACCAGCGATCGACCCTGCCCAACATGATGGCCGAAGCCGGCGCCAAGAACAGTATTGTCATCCCGGATGAGGTGACGCTCCAATATCTCAAGAATCGGGCGAAAAGGTCGTTCGAACCGCTGCTGCCTGACCCCGATTGTGGCTATGCGCAAGTGTTGCGGATCGAAACCGATCGAGTCGAACCGATGCTCGCCTGCCCACACACCGTCGATAACGTCAAACCACTGAGCGCAGTGCGTGGGACCCAGATCCAGCAAGCTTTTCTCGGAACCTGCACAAACGGCCGGCTGGAAGACCTGGCTGCGGCGGCAGCCGTGCTCGACGGCCGCAAGCTCGCTCCCGGCGTACGCATGATCGTCATACCTGCATCCTCCACTGTCTATCTGCAGGCGCTTCAAGCAGGCATCCTCGAAACCTTCGTTACCGCCGGCGCACTGATCCAGAGTCCTGGCTGCGGCCCCTGCATGGGAAACCACCTGGGCATACCCGCTGTCGGCGAAATCACTATCAGCACCGCAAACCGGAACTTTCGCGGCAGGATGGGAACAAAGGAAAGCGAGATATACCTCGCCAGCCCACAGGTCGTAGCAGCATCTGCCCTGGCGGGCGAAATTTGTGATCCAGCGGAGTTTCTCTCATGAGCACAGATCTAATTAGCGGACGCGTCTGGAAGTATGGAGACGATATCAACACCGATGTCATATTTCCCGGGAAATACACGTACACCGTGAGCGATCCCCGCCTGATGCCCCAGCACGCTCTCGAGGACCTCGATCCCAGCTTTGCCAGTCAGGTCGAACCGGGCGACGTGATCGTGGCCGGCCGCAATTTTGGTTGCGGATCATCACGCGAACAGGCTGTGACTTGCCTTAAGGAAAGCGGTGTTGGGGCGATCCTCGCGGTCTCATTCGCCCGCATCTACTACCGCAACTGCCTTAATGCTGCATTGCCTGCGCTGATCTCTTCCGAGGCGTACGCTGTGCTTGACAAAGGCGATCGAGTCAGCATCGATCTTGAATCCGGTTCCCTGCAATACGAAGACGGTCAGATTTCCTTCAAACCCATCCCCGCAAGCGTCCGCATGATTTTCGATGCCGGTGGATTGATCGAGTACACCCGCTCCCGGCTGTCAGCAGAAGGCGCCTGAAGCCTCGACAAACCTGACAGCCGACAACCTGAAAGGATCAGCCTGCCCATGGCGAAGTACAAGATTGCATGGATGCCTGGTGATGGAATTGGCGTGGATGTCATGCAGGCATCCCGCAAGGTGCTCGACCGGCTGGGCTTGGATGCCGAATACGTACCGGCAGACATCGGCTGGGAATTCTGGTGCCGCGAGGGGAATCCTCTGCCCGACCGGACCCTGCACATCCTGGAAGAATCGACCTGCGGGCTGTTCGGTGCAATTACCTCGAAGCCGAAAGATGAAGCCGATAAGGAACTCAGCCCTGAGTTGCGTGGGCGCGGCCTTTCCTATCGCAGCCCGATCGTCGGTTTGCGGCAGCGTTTTGATCTGTACTGCAATCTCCGTCCTTGCAAGGCTTACCCCGGCAACCCGCTCAACTACCGGGAGGACATCGATCTGGTCGTGTTCAGGGAGAACACCGAAGGGCTGTACAGCGGCGTGGAATTCTTTCCTTTCCCGGATCCCCTGCGCGCGGCCGTCCGAACCCATAATCCGGCCATCGACCGTTTTTCGGATGTGCCGGGAGATGAAATGGCCGTCAGCTTGCGGGTGATTACGCTCAGGAGCGCCACTCGCATCATCCGCAAGGCATTTGAGTACGCACAGGATCACGGCTATCCCACCGTGACGCTCGTCGAAAAACCCAATGTACTTCGGGAGACAAGCGGCTTGATGACACGGGCGGCAAGGTCGGTCGCCGGCGAGTATTCCGGGATCGAGCTCTGGGAAACGAACATCGACGCCCAAATGATGTGGCTGCTTAAAAATCCCGAAAACTATAGCGTGCTGGTCACCAGCAATATGTTCGGGGATATCGTCTCTGATCTCGCTGCACAGCTCGTAGGCGGACTCGGCTTCGCCTCCAGCGGCAACATCGGCGATAGCTTCGCTGTCTTCGAGCCCACCCACGGTTCAGCCCCTAAATACGCCGGCCAGTACAAAGCGAACCCGCTCGCCATGCTGCTGGCGACGCGCCTGATGCTCGATTGGCTTGGGGAGCAGGAGCTGGCGCAGGCGCTGGAAAGCTCCCTGGCCCGGACGATCGCCGAAGGCAAAGTCCGTACATACGATATGGGCGGGACGAGTTCAACTCTGGATATGGCCGAAGAAGTGATCCGGAACCTGCCCTGAAACCCGGAGGGCGAAAGGCGAACGCATTGTGAAAGATTCAATCACCCGGCGAATGGCGCGTTTCGCCCGGCAACTCCGCTTTGAAGACATACCCGCGGAGGCTTCGCATGAAGCCAAGCGTTTTCTGCTCGACAGCATAGGCTGTGCGTTCGCGGCCGCCGATAGTGCGGACATGGCTGCCATGCACCGGTTCATCGAGAAGCTCGGCGGGACAGCCGAGGCGACGGTGATCGCCACGGGGCACCGCACCAGCGCTGCGAATGCGGGCTTGATGAACGGGCTGCTGATCAGGGCGCTCGACTACAACGACATCTACTGGGTCCAGGATCCAAGCCATCCCTCGGATCTGCTGGGGATTGTGCTTTCCGCAGCTGAGGCCAATCATCGCACTGGCCGCGACCTGCTGCTCGCGGCTGTTCTGGCGTACGAGCTGGAGATGCGCTGGTGCCACGCAGCGCATCCTGGGATTCGTGAGATTGGATGGCACCACGCCACGCTGACGCAGTTCGTCAGCCCGTTTGTCGCCGGCAGGCTTTACGGTTTGGACGAAGATCAGCTTGTCGCTGCAGCAGGGATCTGTGGGTCGAGCCACCTCACGCTCGGTGGGGTCGTTGCCGGTCATCTCACGAATATGAAGAACACCGCCGATCCTCTTGCGGCACAGGCCGGGATCTTCGCGGCTATGATGGCCAGGGAGGGCTATACCGGTCCCGAGCAGGTTCTCGAAGGGAAAGAGGGGCTCTTCCAGGTCTTGAAAGATGTGGAGTGGGACGCAGATGCGCTGCTGGAAAGGTTGGGCGAGGAGTATCTCATTACGCGCTGCTCTTACAAAGCATTCCCTACCGAGGCGCTGACCCACCAGCCGATCTCCGCCGCGCTCTCCCTGCGGCACGAGCATGACCTCCTGCCGGGACAGATCGCTTCGGTGTATGTGGAGACCACTTCCCGCGGCGCCGACATCCTTTCGGATCCAAGTAAATATCAGCCAGACACGCGCGAAACTGCGGACCACAGCCTGCCTTATGTCTTAGCCGTCGCCCTTGCGCATGGCAATGTGCTGCCTGCCGCGTTCGAGGAAGATGCGCTTCATGATCCCGTCGTCAGGGCCATCCTGCCGAAAATCAAGGTCAACGCAGATCCGGAGATCGACGCTCTCTTTCCACACATCAAGCGGGCGCGGGTAACGATCAACACAACCGACGGACAAAGTTTCCAGAAGCAAACGGACATCGCCAAGGGAGATCCACAGGATCCGCTCACGGATCGTGAACTCTACGAGAAATTCCGCGCAAACACTCGTCAACGGCTCACAAGCGAACAGGCAAATCAAATCATCGAAAGGACGATGAAGCTGGAGACGTTAATTATGCTTGAGGACTATATGGGGCTTCTTGTGATCCCATGACGCTCACGGTTCAGTTAGACCCGACTCCGTATCCCATCCCCGAGAGGTAGCAAATCAACCGAAGATGCCCGAAGGAGGATCTCCCTGCTCGCGTTCCTGATCCAGCCGGGATACAGGAGGTGGAGCGGTCTCGGCTTGTTTTTCTGGCACGCCGCTGGTGGAAGATGCAGCTGCTTCCTTTGCACCATCGCTCCGGCTGGCGAGCCGCTTCAAACCGAACCACAAGCCCAGTCCAATGACCGCCAGCAGAATCGATTGGAAGAGCAGTGACCGCAGCGCAAGCGAGATCACACCCTCCAGCCCAAACACCAGGGCCGACTGGAGCATCGAACCGCCCTCCCCCAGGCCGGCCACTAGATCCGACGCCAGGCTGCCGCGGACTGAGTTAAGCACTATCGTCAGCATAAACGCAGCGACACCACTCATGATGAGCGGCAAACCCCACCAGCGCCTTACATCATGAATGCTGCGCACGGTGACTGCCATTACCAATCCAAGCATCGAGGCCGGGACGAACCACCCCCAAAGCGCCAGAGCCCGCAGCGAACGCAGATCATCTTTCAAGCGCCCTGCTTGCGCGGAATCCACATTCTCAAATAGAGGCAGACGGTCGGGAACTTGTTCGACCTGCTCGATCAGCGAACTTGTCGCCAGGAAGGTCAGCTCAGACCGCATGGGTTCAGAAGGTTCACAATATTCACTTGGAACGCCTGGGCCGGACAGCAGCTCCCGTTCAAGACGAGTTTCGCCTTCGGCCGTGCAGCTGGGCCATGAATCAACGAGGATCTCAACGATTGAATCGATTCCACCTGACCGGAGGTGGTCTTTTACGGGCTTGAGGTTGACTGCTACATCAGCTTGATCCCGATCCATATCAATCCAGAGGAAGAATTCTCGGATCACCTGATCGAACTGCTCCTGCATCCAGCCATCGGGCAGGAGCTGGTTGAGGATCTCTTCTCGCTCCACTCGGGAAAGGTGTTCGAATGCAGGTTGGAGCGTCCGCCCATCATCCCCCAGGGTTCCGAGCCACTGATCCGAGTTGAAAGCTTCCCGGATCCGCTCTGAGATCAACCCGGAATCTAGCAGCCTGGCGCGCAGCGTCGCGCTGAACACCTCCGGCCGGAAGATGACGCGTGCCAGATCGCGTCCGAACAACGCAGGCGGTAGTGTGATCACAAAAGCCGCTGCCAACACCAACGCCAGCAGCTTTTGTATTGTTGTCAGGCAGCCCCGCGATGCCTTCATCCATCGCCTCCAACGGCCACTAGCATACACCATCACAACATGGTTTACACACCGAAACGGATGCTATAACGGAGCATATATGAAGAAAGGGTGCGACCAGCTCGCACCCTTTTGGTCATCCCAGCGGAGGATCGATTAATGGAAGCCCTGCATCAGCTTCTGCAGGCTTTCCGGGGATGGACGCAGGTCCTTCTCCTTCAACCGGCTGAGTGGCGTCTCGACCAGATTCTCAATCTGATCCAGAGGTGGCTGCTCCTCGTTGATGTAGATCAAGCCTGTGACGAGCACGCCACCGCAACATGTCTCCTGCAGCATCTTAAGCGCCGCCATGCGGTCGGTTGGATCATAGTCGGTCTCTAGCTTTTTCAAGACCAGCTGCGAGCCATCATGCATTTCAACGTCTATCACCTTGCCGGGCTCGTAGTCGATCTTGATCTCCTCCCTGCCAGGAACCCAGGTGACGTCGTGAAGCGGCTCTTCGTATTTCCGGCCCCATGAGTAGCTTTTTGTCGACTCATCACGGTTATTGAATGTCACGCAAGGGCTAATGATATCGAGCACTGCCGTGCCTTTAAAACTCAGGGCCGCTTTGAGCAACTCCTTGACCTGCTTGGGGTCGCCAGCGAAAGAGCGGGCCACGAAACCTGCGTTCGCGATCAGGGCTTCCATGCAGACATCCACGGGCATGAACGGGTTCACGCCGACCTTTTTCAATTCCTGCCCTTTGTCCGCAGTCGCCGAGAACTGGCCCTTGGTCAAACCATAGACGCCATTGTTCTCGACGATGTAGGTCATCGGGAGATTACGCCGAACGATGTGCTTGAAATGAGACAGGCCGATGCTGGCCGTGTCTCCATCGCCTGAGACGCCGATCGCTTTCAGGGTGTTGTTGACCATGATTGCGCCGGTCGAGGTGGTCGGCATCCTGCCGTGCAGCGCATTGAAACCGAAGGACCGGCTCAGGAAGTAGGCCGGGCTCTTACTCGAGCAGCCGATGCCTGACATCTTGACGATCTTCTCAGGGGGAATTGACATCTCATAGCATGCGGCGATGATCTGACTCGAGATCGAGTTATGGCCACATCCCTGGCAGAGCGTGGTCTCACGGCCTCGGTAATCAGATTTTTCAAGCCCGATTAAATTCCCATTCTTCGGTACATCCACCTGTGTCTCAACCTTACCAGCCATCGCTATTCCTTCTCCTTCGCTTCAACCTCTTCCGTTACCCACCGCGCCGATAACGGCAGACCGTTGTTGTGCGTGAGCGAAATCAGCTTTGTCGCTTGATCCGGGCTGTTGAGTTGAAGTAGCTTGTGCAGTTGTCCCTGGTGATTCATCTCGATCACGTATAGCCGTTTATGGCGCTTGATGAAATCCACGACTTCATCTGAGAAGGGGACAGCTCGGATCCGCATATAGTCGGTCTGAACGCCATTCTCCCGTAGCCGGTCGCGAGCTTCCTGGATGGCGGGATCCGTCGAACCGAAACTGATCAGGCCGACATCGTTGCCATCCCGCTGATTCATGACTGGGCGAGGCAGCATGCCGCGCGCGGTCTCGAGTTTACGAAAGATCCTTTGCATGTTTTCGTCGTAATGTTCCGGGCGTTCGCTATAAATAGCACGATCGTCGTGTCCGGTTCCACGGGTAAAATAGGCTGCCTTCGGGTGATCCGTGCCTGGAAGTGTGCGATAGGGGATGCCATCACCATCTAGATCGCGGTAGCGAGCGAACTCGTTCACCTGCTCAAGGTCTTCGGCCGTGAGCACTTTGCCGCGATCCATCGGCTCCTGTGGATAAGTAAACGGCTCTGACACCCATAGGTTCATACCCAGGTCCAGATCGCTCAGGATGAAAACCGGCGCCTGAAGCCGTTCTGCGTAATCGAAAGCTCGCCAGCCGAACTCAAAGCACTCGGCGATGTCTCCAGGCAGCAAGATGATCTGCTCGGTATCACCGTGACCCAGGAAGCGGACAAACAGCAAATCGCCTTGAGATGTGCGCGTCGGAAGGCCGGTGCTTGGCCCCATACGCTGGACATCCCAGATCACGACGGGAATCTCAGCGAAATATGCCAATCCGCTGAACTCAGCCATGAGCGAGATTCCGGGCCCGGAGGTGGATGTCATTGAACGTGCGCCAGCCCAACCTGCTCCCACTGCCATGCCAATGGCAGCCAGCTCGTCTTCCGCCTGAATGACGGCATACGTCTGTTTTCCGGATCCTTGCTCTTTACGCAGCAGGGGCAAATAACTCATCAGCCCATCAGCCAGACTCGAGGCAGGTGTAATCGGATACCAGGCGGCGAAACTGACACCCCCATAGATAGCGCCGAGGGCCGCAGCTGTATTTCCGTCGAGGATGATCATGCCCTCTGTTTGATCATCGCGCTCGACGCGATATGGATCCTGTTTGGCGAGGTTCTCACGCGCCCATTGCGCCGAAGCTTCGACCACGCTCATGTTCAATTCGACCGGCTTTGTTTTGCCTCGGAAATGGGTATCCAGCGCATCGCGAATCGCTTCGATCTCGATCCCGATCATCTCGGCTACTACGCCCACATAGACCATGTTGCTCATATACTCTCGCAGGTCGCGCGGCGGGTCGACATCCTTGATAATCTGATTTACCGGCATCGGGTAGTACACGACGTCCGGCCGGATGTCGGGTTTGCTGAAGTGATCGGGATAGAAACACACTCCCCCTTCGACCAATCCCTCCACATCCTCGAGGAACGTCGCGTGATTCATCCCGACCAGCAGCTCAACCGCCTCCCGACGAGCCGTATAGCCGTCGGCGCTGGCCCGGATCGTGAACCACGTGGGCAGCCCCTGGATATTCGAAGGAAACAGGTTCTTCCCATTAACCGGGATCCCCATACGGAAGAGGGCTCTGATGAGCGCCATGTTTGAGGTCTGGCTGCCCGAGCCGTTGACGGTTGCAACGATCATCGAGAAGTCATTGACAATCGGCTCGTGCTGTTTTGAATTTTCCTGCTCCACAACCGTTTCGGTCATGCGTTTCTACTCCCTATCGTTTCCTGATGCTGCATTCCAACGGGATGAGATTTGGATCCTTCACCGGCACCTGCCGCCTGAGGACGTGTCTGGAGGATGTCGAAATGATCAACCAGCGCCTGGTAGCTCCCAGTCTCATCGCTTGCTGCGATCGCCTCGACCATCGCTTCATGGGCCAGCCAAACCTGTTCCAGGTACTGATAATCTGCATAAAGCGCCAGGCCGATGCGCTCATAGGCATCCCAGTAGGCTTCCAGAACGCCCAGGACGAACGGATTCTCGAGTCGAGAGAAGATGGTCAGATGCAGGTCGCGGTGCTCGCTGTGGGGGATCTGGATCGGATTGCCGCGCAGCTTACGCCAGGCGCGCTCGATCAAATCCCGCAGATGCTGGATATCCCCCGCATTCAGCCTTCGAACGGCATTGTGCCAGTAGCATGACTCGATGTGCTCACGCAGATCTTCGATTAGGTTGAAAGCGTCCGGATCGACAGCCAGCGCATACTGCAGGCTGGCTCGCAGCCCGGGAGCGATGGAATAATCCAATGTGTGTATACCAAGGCGCGGGCGGACATCAACGAAGCCCAGCGCGCGTGCGACTTCAAGCTGCTCGCGCAACTTGCTGATGCTGATCCCCAGCTCACGCGCCAATTCGCTCATCGGCGGCAGCTGCACGCCTGGAGTGCGAGCATGCTCTGTAAGATAGGTCATAAATTCCGAGTCCAGCTCGATGGCCATCCCTGCCTGCCTTCTTGCTATGATTCTTCATATTCATCGGATGAATATGATCTATCGGAGTTTATACCATGGCCGTCCACACCCGTCAAGCCAGCTTGCCAAGCGATCGACCTCATCCAGGCCTCACCCATTCTGGTAGAATCTCCCGGTGCCTATGAAGTTACCGAAACCTGCTACGCGCGGCTTGTTGATCGGAACGGCGGCAACCATGCTGCTGCTCCTGCCGCGCTGGCTGCTCGACCGCAACTATGCCAGCCGTATCTACGCTCCGGATGAAACCCCTTCCCATCCGGTTGCGATCGTGTTCGGCGCAGGTCTGCGCCGGGATGGCCAGCCGACAGCTGTGCTGGCGGATCGCATCGCAACAGCTGCGGAACTCTACCACACCGGGCGAGTGGAAAAGCTCCTCATGAGCGGATCCGCACGGGCTGGCGGGTATGATGAGGCACAATCGATGCGCAGCTACGCCCTTGAACTTGACGTCCCAGCCAACGATATCCTCACGGATTCGTCCGGCGATCGTACTTTTCTCACCTGCCTGCGTGCGCGGGATGTGTTTGGCATCGAGTCAGCCGTGCTCGTCACCCAGCGCTATCACCTGCCGCGTGCATTAGTACTGTGCGACGCGATCGGTATGAGTGCAGACGGTGCGGCCTCAGATCTAAGATCGTACCGCGCGGAACACTTTTGGACGCTGCGCGAGTCTTTCGCAACCCTGCGGGCGATCTGGGATGCGAGTCTGGCCCGCCTGACTAATTTCAAGCGGAGTTGAGAGCCATGGAACGCAGCGAAGCACTCGCCATCGTCGATGAATTTGTCCAGAATGAAAACCTGAAACGCCATATGCTGGCGGTTGAAGCAGCAATGCAGGACTACGCGCTTCGCCTGGGTGGTGACCCGGAGTTGTGGGGGCTGGCGGGTTTGCTGCATGACTTCGACTGGGAGATTCATCCCAGCCTCGACCGCCACCCGCAAGCTGGCGCGTCAATTCTGCGCCAGCGCGGCTTACCCGAAACGGTCACCCGCTGCATCCTCAGCCACGCCGACCATACGGGCGTTGCGCGCACGACGCCAATGGAGAAGGCGCTCTACGCATGCGATGAGCTTACCGGGCTGATCGTGGCCGTCGCTCTCGTCAGGCCCTCCCGCTCGCTTACCGATTTGAAAGTCAAATCGGTTCGCAAGAAGTGGAAAGACCATCGCTTCGCAGCAGCCGTCGATCGGGGCGAGATCGAGCGCGGCGCACAGGCCCTGGGTGTTGAACTCTGGACACACGTCGAAAACGTCATTCAGTCCATGCGGCGCATCGCTGCTGATCTCGGACTTCCGTAGGCCGATCACCCGAAATGCGCCGGATAATGGACGAGAGTCCTTATTTTGTTCTCTCCAGCATGCTGGTATAATGCGACGTCCCCGCGACACCGGGGATTCGAAGAATTAAGCCTATGACTGAACCGACAGAATTGAAACAAACGAAACCTTTGGCCTGTGCAACCTGCGGGTCGAAGCTCAAGCCAGGCGACACACGTTGCTCCGTTTGCGGCGCTGCAGTGCGCGAGCGATCCGCATCCGCATCGCCGCGTAAATCTGCGTCATCCCAGATCTCGCTTTCGCTGCCGGTCGCCCTGGCTGTCCTGGCGGTGTTCACCGTCCTCGCTGTCGGCCTGACGTATCTCGCAACCCGCAGCATGGGAGGCGGAGCCGAACCGTTAGCCGAGGTCACGGTCACAGCCACGCCAACGGATACTGCGACACCGCAACCCACACCCACGGAAACCCCGGTGTACACGCCCACACCGCTCCCGACTTTGGAGCACATCGTCGACAGTGGTGACACGCTGCTGGCTATCGCTGTTCGCTATGATGTCTCGATTCAGTCCATCCTGCAGCTCAACCCGGGTCTGAACAGCCAGAGTATCCTCTCCGTCGGGCAGCGACTCTACCTGCCCCAGCCAACTCCCACGCCATCGCCAGAGCCCTCGGTCACCCTGCCGCCGGAGGAAGCGACCCGTGCGGCTTGCGACACGGTCGTGTACACTGTGGAAGCGGACGACACGCTCGGGGCAATCGCCGATAACTACAACGTCAATCCCCTGGCGATCATGGACTTCAACGGCAAGTCGACCGACACCGTCTTTCTGGGTGAGATCCTGCTGATCCCGCTCTGCGAACGCAACCCAACACCGGGCCCATCGCCCACACCGACACCACCCCCGCCCTACCCAGCCCCGAATCTGCTCCTGCCGCAGGACGGCGCACCGTTCTCGCTGGCCGATGATACGATCACGCTGCAATGGGCTGCGGTAGGACAGCTGCGTGACAACGAGTACTACCAGGTCACGGTCGAAGACGTGACCGAGGGAAGCGGTTCGCGGCGCCTTGTGGATTATGTCAAGGACACCAAATACATCGTCCCGCTGACGCTGCGGCCGAGCAGCTCCACACCGCATGTTATGCGCTGGTGGGTGCAGCCTGTGCGGCAGATCGGCATTACGCCGGACGGGGATCCGCGTTACGAATCAGGCGGAGCGGTCAGCAACAAACGCACCTTCACCTGGTCCGGCGCCGTGCCCGGAGAAACGCCGACACCCTGAACACTCCGCTCAGCAAAGAAAACAAAGCGCTGCCTGTTGGCAGCGCTCTTTATTTTTTACCCCACGGTTTCCAATCACTTAACAGCTCAGGGACGACCTCGCTCCGCCCGGCCCTAGCCTGCCTTGATCCAACGAGAATGATTAGATCTTCAACGCCGCGATCGTCTCACGCACGTGCTGCGCGGAGGCTTCGAGAGCATTTTGTTCATCATCCGATAGCGAGTACTCGATCACCTTCTCCAGGCCGCTGCGTCCCAGCTGCGCCGGCACGCCGAAGAAGATTCCCTCCTGACCGTATTCGCCCTGCAGGTACACGGAAGCGGGCACAATCAGGTGACGATCCTTCAGGATCGCTTCGACCATCTGAGCCAGGGCCGCGGCAGGCGCGTAAAACGCGCTGCCTGTCTTGAGCAGGCTGACGATTTCCCCACCGCCCTTGCGGGTGCGGTTCACGATCGCCTCCAGCCGCTCGGATCCGAGCATCTCGTCGAGTGGGACCCCGGCCACGTTCGAATGGCGCGTCAAAGGGACCATGTCATCGCCATGACCGCCAAGGACATAGCAATGCACATTTTGAACGCTCACTCCGAGCTCCATCGAGACGAAAGCCCGCATACGTGCTGAGTCCAGGATTCCAGCCTGTCCGATGACCCGCTCGCGCGGCAGCCCGCCAACTTTCATCGCCAGGTACGCCATCGCATCCAACGGATTGGTGAGGATGATCAGAACAGCATCCGGGGAGTTGGACAAAGATTCCTGGACCGCAGTCCGCATGATGCGCGTATTCGCCTCAAGCAGGTCGTCACGGCTCATGCCGGGTTTCCGTGGCAGTCCGGCGGTGATCACGACGATATCCGAACCCTTGGTTGGTCCATAATCGTTCGCTCCACGCACCTTGACATCCGAACCAATAACCGGCATCGCCTCGGTCAGGTCAAGTGCCTTGCCCTGCGGCATGCCCTCAACAATATCGACCAATACGATCTCACCCAATGAACGCTCAGCGAGAAAGTGCGCCGTCGTAGCCCCGGTTTGACCAGCACCAACAATCGTGATTTTCGCCATGAATATTCCTCCAGGTTTACATTTCCATTCATCAGATGGTACAGATGGCTCTCTGGTTACATTCGTCTCTTCCCTCAGGTTTCGAGGTATTCGACAGTTTCCAATCCCTTCGTGGGAGGAAGGTTGAGCTTGTTACCACTGACATTGACCCCACTTCCTGGGGTAACTCTGCCCACCGGCCAGATGGGGATTTGGGCACTGTTTGCTGACTCCATCAATGCGTCGATCCCCTTCTCTGGCACTGCGAGCAGCAGCCCGCCGGATGTCTGCGCGTCGAAAAGCATCATCTGCACCAGTTCGCTGATACCCTCCGCAAACTGCACCCACTCCCCGAAGTACAGCCGGTTATCCGCACTCCCACCCGGAAAATTGCCTTTCTCCGCGTAATGCCGCGCCCCGGCCATAAAAGGGATCGAGCCGAGGTAGAACTCCAATCGAACGGAGGAGGCCTGCGCCATTTCAACTGCATGCCCCAGCAGGCTGAAGCCGGTGACATCCGTTGCAGCTCGCACACCATGCTCGCAGGCCAGCTCAGCCGCGCTGGCATTTAAGCGGCTCATCCATTCTGTCACTTGACGCACATCGGCTGCGTTCGCTGTCCCACGCTTGAGAGCCGTCGTTGTTACGCCGGTTCCGAGGGGTTTACTGAGGAGCAGCACATCGCCCGGTCGTGCCGCTGCCTTGGTCATGAGCTGGTCGGTCTCCACCATTCCAAGTGCCACGAGGCCGTACTTCGGTTCATCATCCTGAACCGAATGCCCACCTGCCAGGATGGCACCAGCCTCACGCACCTTCTCAGCACCACCTCGCAGAATCATCGCGATGACTTCTGCCGGCAGGCGAGCAGGCATGGCCGCCACGTTGAGCGCCAGGAAGGGTACCGCCCCCATCGCGTACAGATCGGACAGCGCATTTGCCGCTGCAATCGCGCCATAGTCGTAAGGATCATCGACAACCGGGGTGAAAAAATCGAGCGTGATGGCGAGCGCGCGCGTATCATCCAGCCGCCAGACTGCCGCGTCGTCCGGCGCGCCCAATCCTACCAACAGGTCAGGATAAGCCTGGCCTGAGAATATGCCCTCGAGTGGCTGCAGAACCTGCGCCAGCGTCTCCGCGCTAAGCTTAGAAGCTCAACCCGCGCAAGAAGACATGCTGGTCAGCTTGATCTGCTTTCCAGAGGTGGCTCGCACTTCACCGTGCACACCGTCTTCTTCTGCCACGATCCTCCTTCAATATTCAATATTCCACCTGAGGGATTCTAGGTGCCCGATTCTGGACTGTCAATAGACTACTCCAAACTGTATCGGCTCATGGGCCTGTTCATTGATACCCACCAATGGATGTGTTACATTCAGGCGGTATGGAATTGCGAAAAGTACGGTGGGGACAGAACCTGTCAGTAATGGTCCTGATAACCATGCTGGCGCTCGCATCCTGCCAGCAGGCAGCAAAGGATGGCCTTTCGATTGCTGCAGCAGCGAGCCTGAATCCGGTCTTCCAGGTGCTTGCCGATCGATACGAGCAAGTATCAGGCGAGACCATAACGGTCTCCTTTTCGTCCACCGGGGCGTTGGCGGAACAGCTCCGGAACGGCGGACCGTTCGATGTCTTTGCCGCAGC
The DNA here is from genome assembly GCA_037379555.1 of Anaerolineales bacterium. Taxonomy (GTDB): domain Bacteria; phylum Chloroflexota; class Anaerolineae; order Anaerolineales; family E44-bin32; genus E44-bin32. Next base: position 58,449 of record JARRJK010000004.1, read on the forward strand.
CGACGCCGAGCATATCGATCAACTCATCCAGGAGGGAGTGCTCTCGGCTCCGACCCGCACAGTGTTCGGGTACGGGCAATTGGTCCTGCTCGTCAGCCCTGACTTCAATCGAGAGATTCGCTCTTCCGACCAGCTGTTGGATGCCCGCGTCCGGCGTATAGCAATCGCCAACCCGGACTACGCCCCCTACGGCGTGGCAGCCCGGCAGTATCTTGAGCATTTTGGCCTCTGGCATCAACTCCAGGCAAAGATCATCTACGCCGAAACTGTCCGACAGGCAGCCGTATTCGTGCAGACCGGAAACGCCGATGCCGGCCTCGTCGCCCGATCGGTTGTAACCCCCGGCGAAGACGTGTTCCTGTTGCTTCCTGAGACCAGCTACGCTCCGATTGAACATGTCGCTGCGGTTCGCTCCGAGTCCCCACATGCCTCAGCAGCGATGGGTTTTCTTGAGTACCTGCTCACGCCGGATACGACCTCCCTGCTCGAGCAGTATGGATTCTCCACCGCAGCCGGGAGCCAGCCGTGAACCTGGCCCCCATGCTGATTTCACTTAGGGTGGCATCGCTCGCCGCGCTGCTGGCGTTGGCAATCGGATTGCCACTGGCCACACTGCTCGCCCGCCGGGTGTCGTTCTGGTCGCGTCTGCTGGACGCCATCGCCACACTGCCGCTGGTGCTTCCGCCAACAGTCTTGGGGTATTACCTGCTGGTATCGCTCGGCGCGCGCTCCCCATTCGGTGCGACACTTGAAAATCTCGGGCTGCCGCTTGTATTCACCTGGCGCGGCGCGGTCATCGCTGCCTCCTTCGTCGCGCTACCGCTCATCACACAGTCAGCGCGTGCTGCGCTTGAATCGGTCGATGCCGATCTCGAAGACGTCGCCCGCACGCTGGGACACTCCGAACTGAGCGTCTTCTTCACCATCCGCCTGCCACTCGCCTGGCGGGGGATTCTTGCCGGGATCGTGTTGGCTTTCGCGCGCGCCCTGGGTGAGTTTGGCGCCACGCTGCTCGTGGCCGGCAACATCCCTGGCAGCACTCAGACCATGCCGCTTGCGATCTACGATGCCGTTCAACGCGGTGATCAGGCGATGGCAAATATCATGGCCTTGGTTCTAACCAGCGTAGCCCTGATCATGCTGATCTCCATCCGCCGCTTCGGCCAGGGTATCGGTCATGAGTGAATACTCCCCGACCTGCCTGGAAGCTGACCTGCATGTCGAACTGGATGACTTCCCGCTCAATGCGAGCTTCTCAGCATGCCAGGAGCTGTTGGTGCTCTTCGGCCCCTCAGGCGCAGGCAAGAGCACGATCCTGCGTTCCCTGGCCGGTTTGCTCACGCCCAACGAAGGCCGGATCGCGCTGAACGGCCGTGTGCTCTTCGATTCGGGTCTCGGCATAAACCTTCCGCCGCAAGCCAGGCGGATTGGATATGTGCCCCAGCAGTACGGGCTGTTCCCGCATATGTCCATCGCCGAGAACATAGCCTATGGATTGCCCGGGGATCAGCGCAGCCAGCGGGCATCCCGGGTCAAGAAATGGATCGACCTGATGCGCCTGGCTGACCAAGCGGACCGCAAACCCGCCGAAGTGTCCGGAGGCCAGCAGCAGCGAACGGCCTTGGCGCGTGCGATGGCTTCTGGCCCCGAACTGTTGCTCATGGATGAGCCGCTCGCCGCGCTCGATGAGGAACTGCGCACTCACCTGAGGGAGGAGATTCGCAACCTCTCGCAGACCTTCAGTCTTCCCATCTTGATCGTCACGCATGACCCCCTGGAGGCGTACAGCCTCGCCGATCACATGGTTGTTATTGATCGAGGACGCCTCATTCAGGAGGGTTCCAGGGAGAGTGTCTTCCGGAAACCCGCCACAGCTGCTCTCGGCCGCCTGCTCGGGATGAGCAATATCTTCGAAGCACAGCTTATATCCTCCGGAGCGGCAACCACGACGATCGAATGGCATGGTTCCGAGATCAAACTGCCTTACGCATCAAACACCGCCCCGGGCCTGGTGACGATCGGCATCCGGCCGGATGAAATCGAAGTGGGCCAACGAGAGAAACCGGAAGCAGGAACGGTTGGATTACTCGGGCGTCTACTTGAGGTTATGCCCACGGGCTATGACCAGCTGCTGCGTTTCAAACTTGGGGGAAGAGGAGCTGACCTGATGATGGAGGTCCGCATGGCACGCGGAGTCAGCACAGAGCCCAGGCTTCAAGCCGGTCGCGAATACATGCTCCTTGTACGGCCGGAATCGATCCACGTATTCCCGGCACGCTGAGACCGTAAATCATTGGAAGCTGAATAAAAAAAGGGAGATCGCATCGATCTCCCTGCATTTTGCCCGGTTGAAAACAGATCAGGATTTCTCTGTCTCCCCGCTTTCAGGCAGGAACCCATAAGCGAACACCAGCCCCACGGCTGCTCCGGCAGCGACCCCACCTGCAACCCAGAGAAAAAATCCCAGCGAGAACAAGTCGGCAGCTAATGCGCCGAGCAGGAGTCCGAAGAAACCCCCGGCGGCGGCGGTTGCCGCGACCGCTTTTACGATGATCTTCAGTTCTGGCAGCATGCCGTTTCCTCCATGAACCCCATCATTGTACTCGGACACCCGCTACCGTCAAGGTTGGACCTTATTTGTCCAATTAAGCATTCCTGAGCACGACAGCTTTGAGGATCGCAGGATCGAGATTTCCACCGCTCAGCACACAGCCGACTTTCACACCGGAGAAGGATTCCGGATCCTGCAGCAGCGGGACCAGCGCAGCTGCGCCAGAGGCCTCGACGACCATTTGCTCATGCTCAAGCAGGTAGTAGATCGCGGATTTCAACTCCTCTTCCTCCGCAAGCTTGATGTCATCGAGCAGCATTCGGGTCAGGTAAAAAGGTAGCGCCCCAAATCCCCCGGCAAGGCCGTCGGCGATCGTCGGCTCATGTTCAAAGGGATCCAGCGGCTCGCCCCGTTCAAAACTCAGCAGCGCGGATGGACTCGCCGCAGCCTGCACGCCAACAACACGGCATAGCGGATTGAGCTCTTTCGCAGCCGACGCGACCCCCGCGATTAGTCCTCCTCCCCCAATCGGTACAATGATCTGGTCCAGGTTAGGCTCTTGCAGCATCATCTCGAGCCCGGCCGTCCCCTGGCCGGCGATGATATCCACATCATCATAGGCCGGCACATAGGCTGCCCCTCGCTCGCGAGAAAATTCCTCCGCAGCCTGATGAGCAGCCTCATATGTTCTTCCGGATTTGATCACTTCAACCGGAAATCGCGCCAGCTTCTGAAGCTTGGGGGCTGGCGCGGATTCGGGCACGTAAATCGTCACCGGCTGTACGTCAAGTTGTGCGGCTGCAAACGCGACTCCAAGGCCATGGTTACCTGCGGAACCGGTTACCAGGCCCTGGTCGAGGCCGGATTGTTTGAGTTTATGAATCTTATACAGTGCACCGCGGACTTTGAATGAGCCGGTTGGCTGGTGACACTCAAGCTTGAGCCAGACTTCTCCGCCCGTCAGATCGCTCAGGCTGCCGCTATGGATAAATCTCGTCGGAGGCAGGATATCGCCGATGATTCTGGCTGCCGACAGCAGCGCAGGCATACCAAGCTCCGTGCGCGGCATCTCAGCTCCCTTCGTTCGCGCCACCACGCGGCTTGGTGAGGGGTGCGATATCTTTGACGCGCCGCTTCGGCCTCACGAGCAGACCGATTACGAGCATTCCCGCACCAAGCACAACGAGCACGGCGGCTTGAAACGCAACTCGATCGGCCATCAGCCTGCCCACACGCAGCACCAGACTGAGAATGAAATCACTCGACAGCGGGCTGAGCATACCTGGCAACACCGGGACAACAAAACGCTGCACCGCCCAGTCAACCACGCCTGCGGCAAACCAGCCAACCGCTGCGGTGGACGCGCCCGTCAGGAATAGCGGTAGGCCAATCCACCATCCTAAATCGCGCAAAGAGCGCACCGCGAGCAATCCAATGAGAAGCATCAAAGTCAGCGGGAAGAAGGGGCTGATCCGCATCAGCAACCGTGCTCGCATGAGCACAGAACCGCCCGGTCCTTCCGTTCCAGATGTGTCAAAAAGCTTGTCGAACGCATCAATGGTGATTTCCGAAGGGAGTTCCCCAGCAGCTGTATCCAGCGCCGCTTTTATTTCGGGCATGACCAGGACCACCACTTCGGGAGGGGGATTGCATGATAGCAGACGCTCCAGGTCCGGCTGGCTGAAATCCATAACAGCCAGCTCGAGCAGTTGTGCCGCTGAGCATGGAGGCTGAGCAGCGAGCAGCTCTTCGACCAGGGTAACACCCTGCTGACCAGCCAAGTTGGCTTTGAGTTCCTCGAGTGAGATAACGATCGGTTTGGGCGATCTGCCCGGTGCGAGATTTTGGAATAGATCCGTGAGCAGGGTCTCGGCCTGGGCTTCGAGCCAGCCAGGCTCCAGAAGCGTGCTCAGGATCGAACGCCATTGTTCGACAGAGAGCTCCTTCAGATAGGATGGTGGCCTTCCCTCAGCTGCCCCTTCCTCGAAGAGAGCTCCCTCACCGCCTTCTCAATTCTGTGGATCTTCGAGGCATGGGTTATACGTCAGGCTGTAGTAGATCTGCTCTGCAGCGATCGAAGGTAAACGCGTGGCGAAGTCTTCGTCTTCTAATGCCTGCAGGTAGGGATCCGGAGCGAGCAGGTAGTTGTCAACATTCCACATGATAAGGCTGACGGGGGCACTCAGGAGAAAGAGGAGAACCATCAGAAACGCCATTACTCGAGAACAGGCTCTCATAGGATGTGCCCTCCATCCGCACTTCTGCTCAATGATCCCTGGACAGGATGCATGCCGCTTTTGAATCGATCTATTCTATCTAAGTTTTGCGTTCCATGGTTTCTGCAACAGGCGCGAGGAATTGGCCAGGATGCCAAGATCCGGGAGCGATTGCGCCGCCGCTGCAAGAAACGGTGGCAGCAGACCTGATGCTGCCAACCCCAAACCCACCAGGTTGTAGATGCCGGTGAAGATCAGATTCGTCCGGACCACGCGCATCGATCGACGGCTGAGTTCAAACAGGCGTGGAAGCGCCCTCCAATCAGCGCTGAGGATGGCAACATGTGCTGCCTCCAGCGCAACATCCGCTCCAGCGCTTCCCATGGCGATACCCACATCGGCCTGGGCTAGGGCAGGCGCATCATTCACACCATCCCCGACCATGGCGACTTTGTCCCCCAGGTCTTGATACGCCCGAACGATCGCGATCTTGTCCTCCGGGAGCTGATTGGCGCGGTACTCGATGCCTAATTCTGCAGCGATTTGTTCCGCCGTGCGGGCGTGATCTCCGGTGAGCAGCTCGATGCGCTTCATGCCCATCTCGCGCAGCTGCTGCAAACTCTGCTTCACTTCAGGCCGCAGGACATCACGGGCAGTCAAGAAGCCGACCAGCTCATCGTCAGCGGTCACAATGACAACCGATTTGCCCTGCTCCTCGAATTCTTCAATAGGTACGGATGCACCATGCGGCAGAATGCGTTTGCTGCCAATGACGATCCGCTTGCCGTCAACAAAGGCTGCCGCACCGATCCCCGGCATACTCTGAAATTCCTCGGGATATCCCGGCTGGATGCCCGATTCATCCACTCGCCTCAGAATGGATTTCGCCAGAGGATGGAGCGAGTATCGTTCGACCGTAGCGGCCCATCTCAAAAGCTGTTCCTGAGTCACAGCCCCTTCGGTGATCACGTCGACGATGTGAGGCTCTCCAAATGTGAGCGTACCGGTCTTGTCGATCAACAGCGTTCCGATCTGCGGAAGAGCTTCCAGCACGCGCCCGCCCTTGATCAGTACGCCCTGGGTTGCCGCAGAACCGATGGAAGCCAGCACGGCGATCGGTGTCGCCATCGCGATTGCGCACGAACATACCACAACCAGGACTGCAGCTACGGCAAGCGGATCATGCCCGATGATGTAGGTAAAGAGGGCAATCACAGCTACAACCGGGAGGTAGTAGCCCGAGAAGCGATCGGCAAAACGCTGGATCTCGCCCCGGTTGGCTTCGGCTTCTTCCACAAGCTGGATAACTTTCCCGAACGTAGTATCTTTGCCGACCTGGTCGGCTTCCAGGAGCAGGCTGCCATCGTGCAGCAGCGAGGCAGCATGCACATAGGTGCCCGGTCCGGCTTCAACCGGCATGGCTTCTCCGGTAATGGTCGAAGCGTCAACGCTGCCCATGCCTTCGACCACATGCCCATCGACAGGAATCCGTTCACCTGGCTTCACCAGGACAAGATCGCCGGGGATCACTTCGGCAACGTCGATGGTCAGTTCACTGCCGGCTCGCCGAACATGAGCCTGCTGCGGCATGAAGCCCGATAGCGTTCGCAAGGCGCTGCGTGAACCCTCGGCTGTCAAACGTTCGATCGCATCTCCCAGGCGCATAAAGAAAACAACTAGCAAGGCGCTCGCCCATTCGCCAACAACGGCCGCGGCAATCACCCCCACCGTCATCAGGGTATGCGATATCACGCGCCGCTCCCGCAACGCTCGAACGACATTCCGGAAGATCGACCATCCACCTAGCAGGATAATGGCGAGGTAGATCGGCCATGGGATGAGATCCGTCAGGGAGCGTATCCATCCCATCCACTCAGCCAGAGTTAGAGTGAAGAGAAGAACGCTCAAACCCGCGAATAAAATCCATAAAAGTTTGCTGGCTTGTTTACGCTGGTTTATCTCAGCAGACATCTCGCCCGGCAGTCGTATTCGGTATCCCGCATGTGCGACGGCGGCCGAGATCGAATCCAGAGGCGGCTCGATGTCATCCAGCACAACTATTGCCTTCTCGGTGGCGAGGCGCACGTCAGCTGACTGAACTCCAGGCACACTTTCAATCGATTTTGTTACATGCTGAACGCATTCGGCACAGTCCATTCCCTCGACATCCAGCTCAATGATCCTGTTCATTCAACACCCCGCCGCCCACCAATCCACAGAATGAAGGCTATGCGCAGTAAGCTTCGTTTCATGCGCCCGTTTCTGCATCAATCCATCCACGCCCAAGCACGATCGCCGGAGATATATCACTCCACACCTCAACTTCACCATTCGGTCCCAATGCCAGGCGTGAGGCTTCCGGAAGGCCTAGTGCATAAGCCGGCTCCATTCCCTCCAGCAGCTCGAGCACAGCAGATTCCGATGATGGCTGCCCCTCCCCGGGCAGGATGACCCCACCTTCCAGCCAGCCAAGGCCGCCGACCAGATCTCCCCCCGATCGTTCCAGCATCCAGGTGCCCATTGCACCGGCGCTCATCCCGCTTGCAATCATGAGACTAGAATCTGCAAGTATCTCTTCCGGATAGCCCTGGAAAAGCCACTCACCGATGAATTCTCTCCACCGATCCTGCCGATCCCCGATCAGAAAGATCAGCCCCGCATTCAACCAGGCCTCCCGTATCTGAACGACATTTTCTGCTGCTGGGTCCAGCCTTACGAGTGGTTGGCCGATCAACTCAGAAATCCATTCCGAGAAATCGGCGCCTGTCCCTAAAGCCGGACCAGCCTCGAGCATCAGCACCTGGCGGGCTGGATCGACCAGCTGAAGCATGCGCTGCACGACCGGATCCTCTGTGGACAGATGAAAATGACAATCTCCCAGAACGAGCCAGCCCATGCTGCCCGGCCGCTGCAGAACGTTTGCTCCGGTGCTCATGCGGCCCCCAAATACTGACTTGTGATTGCAAGCAGCCAGGCTGCGCCAATGACGAGCGCACGCTCGTCAAAATCGAAGTCTGGACTGTGGTGGGTCGCGGTCAGGCCGCGATCGGAATTGCTCGACCCGAGAAAAAGATAGCAGCCGGGCATCCGCTCCAGGAAGAACGCCATATCCTCTGAGCCCATGACACGATAGTCTTCAAGGCACTCAAAGCCGGGGAAAACTGCCTTTGTGATCTCTTGAATCTCGTAGGCCAAGGTTCTTTGGTTCATCACAGGCGGCGCAACGCGTCGGAGATTGAATTCGGCAGAGATGCCGTATGTAGTTGCGATACCGTTCACCATGGCCTGCATTCTTGTTATTACCTCTTCCCGCAGGGAAGGAGAGAAGTACCTCAGGGTTCCCTCAAGTTCGACCTGATCAGGGATGATATTAAAGGCTGTACCACCATGAACCATGCTCACACCCAGAACAATCGTCTCTCCGGGATCGACCTCCCGTGAGGGGATCGTTTGAAACGCCTGGATCAACGCCGCAGCAGCTGGAACCGGATCGACCGCTTTTTGAGGCAGTGCCGCATGCCCCCCTTTTCCATGGCGGGCAATCACGAAGCGGTCAGCTCCAGCCATGACCGGCCCGGGCGTGACACCAAACGACTCCAACGGGAGTTCGTTCCAAATGTGAAGCGCAACTGCTGCATCGGGCTGCAGACGGTCGAGGATTCCAGCTTCAAGCATGCGCTCAGCCCCACCTTCACCTTCTTCGGCTGGCTGAAACAGCAGCACAAGGGTCCCCGGAAGTTCATCGCGCATCCCATTTACCAGTTGGGCAACGCCCATTCCAATCGCCATATGTCCATCATGACCGCACGCATGCATCACACCTGCCTGCTCTGATGCATAGGGTTTACCGGTAGTCTCCGTGACCTGAAGCGCATCCATATCAAATCGCAGAAGCAGCTTCCTGCTGCCCGAGGGACCCTGGAGCGTGCCTATAACGCCGGTCTCGGCAATCCCGGTCTCGACCTCGAACCCCAATGAATTCAAATGCTGCGAAATGATCCCCGCGCTGCGGTGTTCGGTAAAAGCCAATTCAGGATGACGATGAAAATCACGCCGCCAGCGGATTAAATCGTGCTCGATGGATTGGGCAAGTGACAGATAAGGGGTGCGTTCCACAGAGACTGGTTCGTCAGCGGATCTCGATCCGCCGGTAGCTTTCGATCCAACGCGGGTCATCGGGGGAGCTCTCCGGATCGAGCATGCTTTCTCTCAGGCGTTTCGCAAGTGCCTCAAAATCTGCGATCTGGCTCTTGTGCTCACGGAGCGCCTGGAGCTTTTGATCGAAATGATCGGTGATATCGACTTTGATGTTTGGGTGCTGCGCCCCGGCAACGTACACATCGTGAACCTTATGGGGTTCCAACCCTTCTTCATGATAAAGCTCGGGAAAGTAAAGCGCCGACCGTGCAGCTGGATAGACTGCGTCAAGCGTCGCTTCGCCAGCCGCACGGTGATCGGCGTGGTTGATATGGCGGTTGCTGGGGAAAAAGTTAGTCGGATCGCAGGTGATGACGATATCAGGGCGGAATCGCCGCAGTATGCGTACGATATCACGGCGCAGGTCGATGTTCGGCTCGAGATAGCCGTCATGATGATCGAGGAACACCACCTCATCTACCCCCAGAACACTGGCAGCCGCCCGCTGTTCGGCTTCCCTTATCACAGCAATTTCCGCGCTCGGGAGCGCGTCGTCATCGGCACCCTTCTCGCCGCGCGTCAGCAGGCAGTACGTGACCGAGCGCCCGGCGGCTGCCCAGCGGGCGACGGTGCCGCCACAGAAGAACTCGGGATCGTCCGGATGCGCGAGCACGACAAGGACCTTTTTGCCGTCATCGATCTCGGTTGGGTCGCTCACTGGGACGCCCCGGATTTTCCGCAGTCGCAATCGCCGTTCTCGTGCTTGTCGCAGGGACCGTTCGCTTTTTCCTGCAAGGCTTTCAATTCATCGTAGGGCTGGATCTCGTGTTTTAAGAACTCCGCCCGGCGGTCATCCTCGAGCTGGACAATCACAGCTTGCTTGAGTGGCAACACATCCACGACCTTGCCCACTCCGCGAGGGGTGACGACCTTCTTCTTGCGTTTCGGAAGCTGCTTGCGCGCCTCGACGTACTGCTCGTACTCGTAAAGCAAGCAGCAGCGAAGTCGGCCGCACATGCCGGTGATCTCCTGTGGGTTGAGGGAGATGCCCTGAGCCTTCGCCATCCGGATGGAAATCGGGCTGAAGTCCGTCAGGAAGCGGGAGCAGCAGCGCTCCTCAAGGCCGCATGCGCCCATGCCGCTGATGATCTTGGCCACATCGCGCGGCCCGACCGGACGAAAATCGACCTGCGTACCACGCAGGGCACGTGCCATCTCCTTACGGAGCCTGGTCAGGTCTACTTTTTCGTCACCTTCGCTGTTATAGAGATACGTCAGACGGGAACCGTCAAAGGAGTACTCGGCTTTGACAATCTTCACGTCACTCAAACCGATTTCTGCAGCTTTCGCCCGGCAGTCGATCATCACTTCGAGTTCCCGCCGCTGCCACATTCGGCGCATGACCAGCTCGCGCGCGGTGGCCTTGCGTTCGATCGGCTTGTGAGACCCTGCGGGGATTTGTTCCGGATCACCAATCAAGCCGACGACTGAACCCATCTCTTTCCCGCGCGAGGTAGAGACGATGACGAAATCGCCCGGCTGAAGATCGTTGACCTTCGAGGCGTCAAAATGATACAGCTTGCCGACAGGTTGGAAGCGGATCGCTGCGATGCGCCGTTCGGCGACTTTTTCCACACTACCTCCCGAAGCTCATACCTTGTACAGAAACCATCTTAGGGCATTCAACCGAACTCTGCAAAAACGCTATCAGCCTGGCACCACTGGTATTGACCAGCGTGTCGTTAATCCGTGATCTCGATCTTAATTTGTCCTGGTTGATCAGGACTTTCGCCCGGGATCGCCTGCTCCAGGTTCTTCACTAACTTCTGGAAGGATTTCGCGGCAGGTGACTCGCGATTCGAGATGACAATCGGTTTGCCTTCATCCCCACCCTTGCGCACCTCAGGATCCATCGGGATTTGCCCCAGGAAAGGCACACCGCTTGCCTCAGCCAGGCGCTTGCCGCCACCCTCGCCAAAGATGTCCATGCGCGTACCGTCCGGCAATTCGAGGAAACTCATATTCTCGACAACGCCAAGCACGGGCACGTTCATGCTGCGGAACATCTCCAGACCCCGACGCGCATCTTCGAGTGAGACCTGCTGCGGCAGAGTAACGATGAGGCCTCCTGAGAGTGTCATTGTCTGGGCCAAGCTGAGCTGGGCATCTCCGGTCCCCGGAGGGAGGTCGACGATCAGGTAATCGAGCTCGCCCCAGGCGACATCTGCCACAAATTGGCGGATCGCGCTGTGCAGCATTGGGCCGCGCCAGATCAAAGGTTGGCCAGAGGGAACAAGAAAGCCGATCGACATGACCTTGATACCGAAGGATTGAGCCGGCACAAGCTTGTCACCCTCCGGCTCTGGCATCTGCCCAACCCCCATCATCATGGGTACATTCGGCCCGTAGATATCAGCGTCCAGTAATCCCACGCGGGATCCCGCTTCCGTGGTTCTGTCATCCTTCTCTCTTTCAAATGTCTTCCAGCGATACGTTCGCTGTGAGCTCTCTTTCAACATCCTTGAGGGCTGTCTGATACAACGCCAGGAGTTCCGCGTCTGTCCCCCGGAATCGGCGAACCGACTGCGAGGCACACGTCGTACAGCCGCGAAGCGCCCGATAGGAATGCGTGTGGCAGCTCAGGCAGTTGCTCAGCCGGATGATCATCAGGGTAAACGCAAGGTGTTCAGCCGATGCATCCGGCGCCTGGCACACCCGATCAACCAGGTCCCGCCAGGGGCGGTCGCGCAGGTTTCGCAGCTCGGGTGCGACACGCATCGGGAATAGGATTTCGGTGTCGCTTTGATACATCGTCAGCCCTGAGGGTGCGCCTGAAGAGCGCGTGCTCGTGGTTACCCTTTCCGTCGGGCTGCTTTGGCAGCCTCTTTCTCGGCGCGGGCCTTTTCCTCGCGCCGGTAGTTCTCCGGGCGAATCTGCGCGTAGTAAGAAACAGGCTTGCTCAAGCGTTCCTTGTCGAAGATATGGTGCTCAAAACGGTCGTAGGAGGCAAGCTCGTAATTATGGTCCATCTTGATTGCATCAAAAGGACAGTATTCGGCACACAAACCACAGTTCATGCAAATGTCGGTATCGATGAAGAAATCCGTAGGCTCGGGAATCGGGCGGCCAGTTTCAGGATCGTTCGATCGTACGATCCAGATGCACTGCGGAGGGCAGACTTTGGCGCAGATGCCGCAGGAAGTGCAGCGGTCCTGGTGAGATCCGTCTTCGTTTACCTCGTAGACCAAAAATGGAATGTAACGGAACTCCTCGGGAACAGGGAGTTTTTCCTCCGGATACTGCACGGTGAACACGCCGCGCGCCTGGGGGCTTTGGCGTCGTTCGAGCGCTGCTTCGTTGTAGTACCGTCCTCGTCCGAGCCAGCGAATATCATCGAGATAGGTCCCGATGAAGTGCTTCAGCGTCACACCCAGTCCTTTGATCAAACCTTCTCCGAACATCTGCCGCTCCGATCGGCTGTCAACCCGTTCCCGGGTTGGTCAGCGGTCTGTCTCTCCTAATACGATATCAATCGAACCCAGGATCGCGACCACATCGGCTATCTTCTGCCCGATGCACATCTGCTCCATGCCAGTCAGGTTGATAAAGGAAGGCGCCCGCACATGATAGCGCCATGGATTCGGCTTTCCATCCGATATCACGTAAAAGCCCAGTTCGCCCTTGGGGTTCTCGACCCGGCCGTATGCCTCCCCGGCCGGAACTCGCACCTGGTATTGAGGCTTGCCGGTCTGTATTTCGCCACCCGGGATATCCCGCACTGCCTGCTGTAGGATGCGCAGACTCTGCCTGATCTCATCCATCCGCACCAGATAGCGGTCGTAGACATCTCCATTTGGCCGCACCGCGATATCGAAGTCGAAGCGATCATAGATCGAGTACGGATCGGACTTGCGGACATCGTACGGCACGCCGGAGGCGCGCAGCACCGGTCCGGCAGCAGAGTACGCGATCGCCTGCTCCGCCGTGAGCACGCCCACGCCTTCGCCGCGTGTGCGCACGATCTCATTCCCGGTTAGATAGACATCCAGCTCATCGATCTTGCCCGGCAGGCGGTCAATGACGATCTCTTTGATCTTCTCAAGCGCATCATCGGAGAGATCACGCGCCAGGCCGCCGAAGCGAAAGTAGTTGCACATCATGCGTGAGCCTGATACCGCTTCAAAGACGTCCAGGATGAGCTCCCGCTCATTGATTACATACAACGCAGGCGTGAAAAAGGCGCCCAGATCGTTGAGCAGGAACCCAATCGCCCACAGGTGGTTGACGATGCGGGTGAGTTCGGCCATGATGACCCGGATGTACTCCGCCCGTTCCGGAGGCGCGATGCCCATCAGCTTCTCAACAGCCAGAGCGTAGCCGAAATTGTTACTCATCGAACAGATGTAATCCAGGCGGTCAGTAAAGGGCATGTTCATGAGGAACGTATTGCGCTCACCGATCTTCTCATGGTTGCGGTGCAAATAGCCCATGACCGGCTTCAAGCTGGTGATCGTTTCTCCGTCCAGAGTCACGACCATACGGAAAACGCCATGGGTGGAAGGGTGCTGCGGGCCGAGGTTTACAACGATCTCTTCCCCGACATCCTCACCGCTCCCGTTGCCATTGCCGTTTCCAGCCCGGATCCGCCCACCTTGCTCAAGCGAGGCGTAAAGCGCTTGCTCACCTTCAGGAACCCACCCCTCGGGGGTGAATTCATCCGGGTACTTGACGTTCTTTCCAAAGGCCATCTTGTCTTCGATGCGGTAGACCTGTCCCTCAGGCCAGCGGTTCCCAAACGGTTTCCGCTCCTCCTCGAAGTAGGGCTCTTCCCAGTCCTTTCGCAGCGGATGGCCGGCGAAACCTTCCCAGAGCAGAATGCGACGCAGATCTGGATGACCACTGAAGTGAATGCCCAAAAGATCCCACGCCTCGCGTTCCTGGAAATCCGCACCCGGATAAATCGATACCAGGGAGGGTACATCGGAATGATCACGCGGTAGCTGGACCTTGAACACAGCTGCTGGCCCACCAGCTGTCCGGTAGGCATGGTAGACGACTTCCATCTTTTCATCCGGCAGGTAGTCGACGCCAGTCACGGACGAGAGGTAGTCATATCCAAGCTCATCCCGCAGAACTTGTGCGAAACCGAGCAGCTTCTCCGCAGGAACGATATAGCCTTCGTATGCTTCACGCTCATCGAGCGTAATCTCGTCAGCAAAGCGTGCTTTTATTGGATCATCGACTCTCGTCTTTGATTCTTCTGTCATGATGGTCAGGCCCTATCTATTTGCGTTCAGCTGTTGGTTTCGGTTTCGGCGGTGGCTTCGCTGGCGGCCTGCTTGGCACGCTCCTGAAGCTCGGTGAAATGTGGTACATCGCGTGGATCGATCAGGTCCGGACCCAGAATCGGGATCGGGATCGGTTCGCTGGCGACATCGTTGTACCAGCGCACGGACTGGATCGACTGGCGGTCGATCTTCTTCTGTAACGTGATCAAGCCATGAAGCAGAGCCTGCGGCGTCGGGGGGCAGCCCGGTACGTAGACATCGACTGGAATGAACTTATCCACCCCCGAGACGACGTTGTAACCTTCTTTGAAAGGGCCGCCGCCGGAGGCGCAGGCTCCCATCGAAAGGACGTATTTTGGCTCTGGCATCTGATTATAGAGCCGGACGATCTGCGGGATCATCTTCTTGGTGACTGTACCCGAAACGATCATCAGATCCGATTGGCGTGGGCTGGGGCGCATGACCTCCATCCCGAAGCGTGAGAAATCGTAGCGACTGGCTGCGACACAGATCATCTCAATTGCGCAACAAGCGAGTCCGAACATCATGGGCCAGACCGAATTTCTGCGGCCCCAGTTATAAATTTTATCAATGGAGGTGATACTCACCTGCCCTTGCAGCTCAGGCGGAACCTCATATTCAGGGTTGTTGATCTCATCCGACATCTGCACCTCCGCGATAAGGGGCCGGGCTAGCCAGTAGCACCGGACCCCATACCCTTCGCCGAATTATACTTGCCCGAAGGGTCGTGTCAAGATAGGCTGATTTTACCGATCCCTTTTGACCCAAATCAACCGCTACATGGCGATTCACACAAGTCACAGGAAAGCGTAGTCCCATTTGCGCTGATTGACACGCAACAACTAAGTTGATAAACTTGGCCTACTTATGTATATAACAGATTGCATCCAGGGAGGTAAAGCATTGTGACGGTATCATCCCCTTCGAAGCCCGAAGTCAGCCCTGATGTCATCCACATGACCGAGGCTGCTGAGGCACGCGTTGAGCGTTTGATGCAGGAAAAGGACTTGCAGGACCATGCTCTGCGGGTATTCGTTTCCGGTGGCGGCTGTTCTGGCTATCAATACGGCATGGCCTTCGAGGCCGAACCACGCGAATCCGACCTGCGCATTCCCTTAAGCAAAGTTGAAGTCGTGATAGACCCGATGTCCTATGGATATCTCGCGGGAGCGACAATCGATTACGTGGACGATATCATGGGTGGAGGGTTCAGCATCACGAACCCCAATGCGGTCTCGACCTGTGGCTGCGGCCATTCGTTCCGCACCGAAGGTACGCCGACCTCAGAACACGCCGAGCACAGCGGTGGCGGCTGCGATTGCCACTGACCGCACACGGGATCATCACTCAGCTAGAAAGCTCCCTGCAATGAGCGCAGATCAGATTCAGACCTGCGCCTTCCTTTTCGAACCATGAACCCATCCCGGCGCTTTTTCACTCCCGATGAAGCAAATGCCTTGCTTCCCAGCCTCATTCCACTGATTGAGAAGATGCTGCGCGAACGCGATGAACTGCTGGTTTTGCAGCCTGAGCTTCAACAAACGATGGAGAAAGCGATCAGCAACGGGAACAGTCGTTTATCTGGCAAAGCGCTTCAAGCTATGACCCGTCTGAAGGAGACCATAGCCGCGGTTCATGCACTGGGAGTCGAACTCAAGGATGTCAACCGTGGCCTGGTAGATTTCCCCTCACTCAGGGGAGGAGAGGCTGTTTACCTCTGCTGGACCTTCGGCGAAAATGAGGTCGCTTTCTGGCATACGCTCGAAAGCGGTTTTGCCGGCCGTCAACCACTAAGCGACTGATTCAGCTTCCCCGCAAGAACGAAATCACGGTACCGAACAAACCCAGCACCAATAAACCGAGGATCGCCAGGATCGGAGGAAATCCTCCCCCATTGGCTGCATCCGATGATGCGACCGTAGGCATGACAACCGGGTCGGCCGGGGTGAAGGTCGGCAGCCGCGTTGCTTCCAGCGTTCCAATGTTGAACTGAGCGGCAAATGTAGGGTCGATGGTGGTCGTAACGCGCGGTGTAGGAGTCGGCGGAGGTTCGATGATCGGTAGCAGCCTCTGCCCAGCCTCCAGGATGACATTTGGGGCATACACCCATGCAACGTTGCCCTGGACGCCGGCGTAGAAGATCTGGATCCAATCTCCACCCGGTGAGCGCCCCAGTGCCGGCGCCTCTTGGCCGGCGATCAGGACGCCGACCTTTTCATAATCCAGGCTTGGCCCAAGGCGGACGTTCGCCTGCTCGGGCACGATAACGCGCGGACCATCTGGCGTTGCAGTTGCCTGTAGATTGACCGGCGCTGCGGAGGCCGCCGATGAGATCAGCAAAATTGAAGCCAACAGCACACCCGCAGCAACGAGGAAAATCGCCTTCACATCAGCTCCATTGTCGTGAAAATTCGGCCGCATTATACTACACTGGTTCTGGTGATCGATTGAGGGTTGAGTCAATGCAGAAAGCAACGATGGATGAAAAGACCTTCTATGGTCCGGTAGCGCCGGAGGATTTCGCACGGGCCTTGATTGGTGAGTTCGATCAGGGCAACCTGGTGGTCCGCCAGCTCGGCCGGGGCGCGACCAGAGTCGTGCAGATCGCAAGCGCGCCGAATGCGAGTTCTGGCGGCAAAACGGCAATCACGGTTCAGTTAACTGCGGTGGAAGATGGCGTACATGTACGCGTGGGGCAGCAGGATTGGTTTGGGATCGCTGCGAGCATGGGGCTTACAGCCCTCAGTGCGCTGCGGCGCCCGGGTTTGCTGCTCAGCCGGCTCGATGACCTGGCCCAAGATATCGCCTCGCTGCAGCTGACCACACGTATCTGGCAAACGATCGCCCGCACTGCAGACGCGCTGGGGGTTTCGCATGAGCTTTCCGAACGCCTGCGCCGCCTGACCTGCGCATACTGCCTCACAGCAAACCCTGTTGGCGCGCCGAGCTGCGTGGCCTGTGGAGCGCCCCTCGGACCCAACCAGCCGCGTGCGTGTCCGCAATGCGGCTACATCGTCGAGGCCGGGACAAGCATCTGCCCGCAGTGTTCGGCCCAGCTGTAGCCCGGGACCTCTGGAAAAGCACGATCCCCTCAGCGTGAGGGGATCGTTTGCTGTTGAGTGCAGGCTCAAGCGGAGGCGGGGTCTGCGTGCGCGAGCTTCGCGCCGCGAGCCATGGCCTTCAGGTTGGCTTCAAGCAGATTGCGGCGATGCTCAGGAATATGCAGCTTAAGCGCTGCGCCGATCTGTTCGAGGCTGAGTGTACCAAGCCGCTCCATCAATGCTCCAAGCAGGACCAGATTTGCCAACCGCTTCTCACCCAGTTCCTCTGCGATCTCATTCGCCGGGACGAGAATCACCTGGATGTCTTTACGGCCCGGATTCCTATCAACAAGCGAAGTGTTGACTACCAGTATTCCATCCTTCTTGACAAGCGGCTCGTATTTTTCGAGCGAGGGAATGTTCATCACAATGACGGCCGACGGGTTCTTCACAACCGGAGAGCCGATCTCCTGATCCGAAAGGATCACCGTGCAGTGCGCCGTGCCGCCGCGCATTTCAGGCCCATAGGAAGGAAACCAGGTTACCTCCAGGCCATTCTCGAGCGCTGCATATGCCAGCAGCTGCCCGGCAAACAGCGCTCCCTGTCCTCCAAAACCGGAGATGATGATCTCCGTCTTCATAGGTCCTCCTTACTATCCAGCCTGCCCACCGATTGCGGAGTGGACTTTGTAATCGCCGAGCGGAAAGGCGGGGATCATGTGTTCCTCGATCCATACCAGTGCCTCTTCAGCCGTGACCCCCCAGTTGGTCGGGCAGCTGGAAAGCAATTCGACCATGCTGAAGCCCAAACCTTGCTGCTGGACTTCGAACGCCTGTCGCAGCGCCTTCTTCGCTCGCCGGATGTTAGCGACATTGTGCAAGCTGCGCCGCACGATATAAGCCGCGCCGTCAAGTTCGGACAGGATCTCACACATTTTAAGCGGGAAGCCGTGGACCTCGATATCACGCCCGGTTGGCGTTGAGGTTGTCCGCTGCCCTGGGAGCGTCGTTGGCGCCATCTGACCGCCGGTCATGCCGTAAATGGCGTTATTTATGAAGACCACAGTGATGTTTTCACCGCGGCCAGCAGCGTGCAGGATCTCGGCTGCTCCGATCGAGGCCAGATCACCGTCGCCCTGGTAGGTAAACACCAGCCGATCCGGGCTGACCCGCTTCAAGCCAGTTGCCATCGCCGGTGCGCGGCCATGCGCTGCTTCGGCGAAGTCCATGTTGAAATAGTTGTACGCGAACACTGCGCATCCAACCGGCGCGATGCCGATCGTGTGTTCACGTACGCCCATTTCATCAATCACTTCCGCCACCAGCCGGTGGGCGATCCCATGCGTGCAGCCCGGGCAATAATGGGTCCCGATCGGCATCAGGCTGCCTGGTTTTGTGTAGATCAAGGATTCGGTCAAGTTCGCTTCGGTCATGCCGACCTCATTCTCCGGGTACGCTAGGTGAGCTGTTTATATGCTTGCTCGATCTGTTCAAGGACCTCATCAGGAAGCGGCACAACGCCTCCCATCCGGCCGTAGAATCCAACGGGTACGCGCCCCTCGACTGCCAGCCGGACATCATCAACCATCTGGCCGCCGTTCATCTCAACGACCAGGACCCGCTTAACGTTCTCCGCCAGGTTAGCAATTGCGTCATAGGGGAACGGGTAGAGCGAAATCGGGCGGAACAGCCCGACCTTCAGGCCCATTTCCCTTGCCATACTTACCGACGATTGCGCGATGCGTCCTGCAGTCCCGAAGGCCACCACCAGAAGTTCAGCATCATCTGTTTCTACAACTCGCCAGCGCTTCTCCTGCGCTTCAATCTGTCGCTGCTTCTCCATCAGTTTCAAATTGAAGACTTCCTCTTCATTTGGATCGATGTAGATTGATGAGATCACATTCGGATCCCGCCCTGTGGCCCCGGTCAGTGCCCACTCCGGGCGTTCGGAAAATGTCCGTACTGGCTTCATCTTGGGAAGCTCGGCGGGCTCCATCATCTGCCCCAGGCTGCCGTCTGCAAGAACGACGACGATCGCACGGTACTTCTCGGCCAGGTCGAAGGCCAGCACTGTCAGGTCGATCAGCTCCTGAATGGTGGCTGGAGCGAGAACAATTGGGCGATAATCCCCATGCCCGCCGCCCTTCACGATCTGGTTGTAGTCGCCCTGCGAGGGCGCGATGTTCCCGAGGCCCGGTCCGCCCCGCATGATATCCACCAGAACAACCGGCACTTCCGATCCCGCAATGTACGATAGTCCCTCCATCATCAGGCTTACGCCGGGACTGGAGGACGAGGACATCACGCGCACTCCGGCGCTGGCGGCGCCGTAGACCATGTTAATTGCCGCTACCTCGCTCTCGGCCTGCAGGAACACGCGGCCGAGCTCGGGCATCCGCAGCGACATGTGCTCCAGAGCCTCAGTTTGTGGAGTGATCGGGTATCCAAAATAGGCCTCGCATCCGGCCCGGATGGCTGCCTCGGCGAACGCAACGTTTCCTTTGAGCAATTCCTTGGGCAAGCTCGACCTCCTACGCAGTTGCCGGTTCAGCTTTACTGGCCGAGACCCAGCGATAGACCGTGATCGCCGCATCGGGGCAGATGACGGCGCATATCGCACAACCGGTGCAGTCCTTCGCCGGATCAACCAGCATGGCTGGATGGTACCCGGTTGGAGTGAAGTGGTCCATTGCCATGTGGATCAAGTTTTTTGGGCATACCGTTGTGCAGAGCTCACATCCCTTGCACAGATCTTCGTTTACGACAATCCTGCCTTTGGCCATACTACCTCCCCTTTCTCACCGTAAGATACCCCCACGTGTAACGGCTCTCCAGTGCAGACCGTCATAACCCGCATTGTCAAATATCCTATTTCGGAGCGGTCTACTCCAGATCAAATTCGAAAGCCTCAGCAGGTCGCGAGTTTATACCCAAGAGCAATCCAGGCCAACCCCGGAATACACGAAACTGCCCTGAAGGGCCTGGGTTTTCAGGGTCGGATTCAGGAGGAGGGAGGATTGAAGAAGTTGTATGCCGCACGTGAAAGATCGGCGACCAGGCGCGAAGTCGGTTCCCAGACCATTTCGACTTCGTTCCACAGGAAGACCGAGATCACGTAATCCCCACCGGGAGAGTAGACGATCCCGGTATCTCCGATCATGTCGAGCGGTGAGCTACGCCAGCCGTGCTTGTGGGCTACCCGGGTGCCGTCAGGCACCCCTGCCTTCAGCAAGGCGCCGAGGATGTTCTCTGAGAGGAGTTGAAGCATCTGGTCGCACTCGCCCGGCGTGATGTCATCCGGGAAGACCGCCAGCAGTGTGCCGCCGCCCCTGGCACACTCGTAGATATCTCCAAGGAGCATGCCGATATCAGAAGGCGTCGTTTGGGTATAAGGATCCGGGTCAGTGTTGATGTCGGTGCGCTGGTTAGCCGGCGTGCGATATGTTCTGAGCAGCGGTGCGCCTGGAAAGTAGTAACCTGCGATGTAGGTGTTCTCTAGACCGAGCTCCTGGAGGGTCTCCGTGACCATCAATGGGCCGCGAATATCTCCGAGTCGTTCCATCAACCAGTCGGATGGATCGTTGCCAGAAACCGCCATCATCTCCTCCAGCCAACGCTGCGCTTCTGGATCGATCGGCTCTTCTTCATAACGGAAGAACGCAGTCATGATGCTGATCTTGTTGATCGAGGCAGCAGAAAAGGCGATGTCCGGATCCGTGGGGAGGGCCTGACCGTCCAGGACGGCGAAGTGTATCTTTTCACCCGTGCGCAAATCCTGCAGATAAAGATCGACCAGCCCGGTGAAACCTGCGGCTTCGATATTCTGCTTTAAAAGCACCTCAAGCGTCTGCATCGTTGGACGAGGGGCCGTCTCTTCCGCAATCGGCAGGTTCACCTGACGCTGTGTAGGAGACTGGAGCACGGCCACGATCAGGCGGGAAGCCCGCGAGATATCAAGCACCCTCCCAGGTGAACCCGGATCGAAAAAAGGCTGTCCTGGCCGGGGTTCAGCCGGAGTCGGAGGCTGATCGTAGCGCGCCGCAATATCGCGCAATGCATTATCCAGCTGCTGTTCGGAATACTCAAACCGGAGCGGTATCTCGGTCGGCTCCCCCGGACGATTCCAGAGAAAATCCCAAAAACCATTCCAGAAGGAAGTGCCAGTACGCTGGAATTCGGCCGCCGCAAGCATGAAATCGGTATCCAGCCGGAAACCGATATTTGCAGGGTTAAGTAAGATAAGCTGATCGTCGTAGTACAGTTCGACCGGGCTGCTATAAACCTGCAGCAGGCGTTCGAGGGCTTCCGGTTGGCTCAGACCGCCAACGTGTATCCCAGCGATCTCCAACTGCCCGGGCAATTTTGATCTCTGCCGGCTGTAAGATAGCAGCTCGTAGAAAAACAGGCTGCCTGCGAGCAACAGCAGCACAATCGAAGCCCAGCGTTGGAAATCAATGCCATTCCGGCGCATTTACCCTCCAAGGCCCGGAGTATAACATAACGGAGAATCCGATTGCCTGTCTTTTAAGCGAGTTCTAAGCTCTTCGGACTTCTATATTCTTGTCTATGCGAAAGGTACGAGAGGTAGGACGAGGGCATTGGCGAATGCATGCGCCCCCCATGCCGCCCAGATTGACCCCCGACGGTGCATCAACCATCCGGCTAGCAGTCCAAAACCGAAAACGCCCACAAGGCCAGGCCAACCCTGGCCAAGATGATAGGGCTGAAATGTGAAGACTACTGCCTGGATGATCATGCCCGGCCAGATGCCCACGAGCGCTGCCAGGCTGCGTCCAAGATAGCCGCGGAAGAAAGTCTCCTCCAGGAAAGGCACCCACAGGATTGCAGAAATCCACATCCACCATCGTTCTGCCTGCAGGCTTGATCCCAGCGCGATGATATTCAACAGCAAACTCGCCAGGCGCCAGGCTCCTCCCGCCACTGCTCCCCATCCCAGGTTGAGCAGAAGCCGGTGGCGGTGGTAACCAAAGGCTGCTGGGGAACGGCCTGCGATCAATAAAGCGAGCCAGGGTGTGGCCAACAGGATGAGTGTATGGGCGACATCGCCGCCCGGGATCACACGCCAGCGATCGAAAACCGCCAGCAAGTCGATCGCCACCATTACGCTCAGTCCCGGCAACACCAGCTTCATCGGAGCTGCAGGGTTCGGCCCCGCAGGCCCACCACGCCTCCCGCAGACAGCACGCAAGAACGGGGTCATCTCAGTTATTCGGCAGTCCATCCAACTGGGACCTCAGCTTGGCTGCAGTCTCTTCAAAGGCCTGCAAACGGTCACGCTCTTTGTTGACGACTTCTTCTGGCGCTCTTTCCGCGAAGGGTCCGGCCAGCAGCTCCTGCAAGCGCTTGATCTGGGATTTCGTCTCATCCAGCTGCGAACGAAGCCTTTCAGCCTCCTGCTCGACGTCGAACAAACCCTCCAGAGGCAGGTAGATTTCTATTCCATGCACGACGGCCGGTACCGCATCGGAAGGAACTTTCTCGAACGTATCACGAATTTCCAGTCTGGAGGAGTCGATGCCTGCGAGCACACATATCGCTTGCTCCATTTCGCGCAGCGCAGAGACATCTTCTCCAGCAGCGATCAACGCAGCGACTTTGCGCTTTGCCTCGACCTGCTTCTCTACCCGCATGTTGCGGATTGCCGTTACGACCTGGCGGAATTTGCCGAAGCTCTCCAACGCAGCCTCATCATCGCTCACTTTCAGATCCGGTGTTGGCCAGGCTGCAATGATCAGGGCGTCTTCCCAGCCCTGGTTGGGCTCGAAGCCAGCAGGATGGCTGCTGCATACACCGCGCAGATGTCCCCACAACTCCTCCGTGACAAACGGCATGAAAGGATGCAGCATCCGCAGGCAAGCGTCATATACTTCAACCAGCGTTTTCCCTGTCAACCATGCCCGATCACCGCCCTCATTCAGTTGAAGCTTGGCGATTTCAAGGTACCAATCCGCAAACTCTGTCCAAAAGAACTCGTAGAGCTGGCGCCCCGCCTCCCCATATTGATAGCTTTCGAAGAGGCGGTCTACGTCCTGGATCACACCTGAGAGGCGGGCTCTGATCCATCGATCGGCGAGGGTGGGCTTCGGGTTATCCGGCGATTCTCCGGGCACAGCCTCAAGGGCGCCGAAGATCAGTCTTCCAGCATTCCAGAGCTTGTTGGCGAAGTTGCGGTTCGCCTCCAATCGGTCCAGGTCGAGCTTCGAATCCTGGCCTGGGGTCGAGCCGGTAAGCATGGTAAAGCGCAGCGCATCGGCCCCATATTCTTCGATGAAAGACAGTGGATCAACGACGTTGCCCTGGCTCTTGCTCATCTTCACACCGGACTCCACTCTGACCAGTCCGTGAAGGTAAACATGCGAGAAAGGCACCTCGCCTGTGAACTCCAGACCCATCATGATCATCCGGGCAACCCAGAAGAAGAGGATGTCGTAACCGGTTTCCATCATTGTCGTTGGGTAGAAGTAGCGCAAGTCTTCGGTGTCATCTGGCCAGCCGAGGGTCGAGAAGGGCCACAATCCGGAGGAGAACCAGGTGTCGAGCACATCTGGATCCTGCGCGATATCATCCGAACCGCAGTGAGCACACTGCGCAGGGTCTTCCCGGGCTACGGTCAGCTCACCGCAAGCGCTGCAGTGCCAGGCTGGAATACGGTGCCCCCACCACAGCTGGCGTGAGATGCACCAGTCACGGATATTTTCAAGCCAGTTGAAGTACACCTTTTCGAAACGCTCTGGGATGATCTCGATCTGACCCGTGCGCACCGCCTCGAGCGCGGGCTCTGCCAGCGATTTCATGCGCACGAACCACTGGGTCGAGACCATCGGTTCGACGATCTCACCACCACGCTGGCTGCGGGGGACCTGCATGATGTAGGGCTCCTTCCGCAGTGTGAGTCCACGGTCGGCCATGTCCTGCCACAACTTCTTCCGGCATTCGAACCGGTCCATGCCGGCGTACGGACCGGCCTCCTCGTTCATCGTGGCGTCCTGATTGAGAATATTGATCAACGGGAGCTGGTGCTTCTTGCCAATCTCGTAGTCATTCGGGTCATGTCCCGGGGTGATCTTGAGCGCGCCCGTTCCAAATTCGCGATCGACATACTCATCGGCGATCACCGGGATACGGCGCTCGAGGATCGGCACCAGGCAGTACTTCCCAATAAAGGATTTGTAACGCTCGTCTTCAGGATGCACTGCAACCGCGGTATCGCCGAGGATCGTCTCCGGGCGCGTCGTGGCGACCGGGATGTAGTCGTCTGAATCCTCAAGCGGGTATTTGAAGTAATAAAGCGTACCCTGTTCTTCTGAGTACTCCACCTCCAGGTCACTGACCGCCGTGCGCAGCCCCGGAGACCAATTGATGAGATAGGTGCCACGATAGATGAGCCCTTTGTCATACAACCGGACAAAAGCCTCCCGCACGGCTTTTGATAGCCCCTCGTCCAATGTGAAACGCTCACGCGTCCAGTCACAAGATGCGCCCAGCCGGCGCAGCTGCTTGGTGATGGTTCCACCGTATTGTTCCTTCCAGGCCCATGTCCGTTCTATAAAGGCTTCACGGCCGATCTCCTCACGCGTGACCTCCTCCGTCCGCAGCAGATACTTCTCAAGTTGAAGCTGTGTCGCGATCCCGGCATGATCTGTTCCCGGC
Source organism: Anaerolineales bacterium (assembly GCA_037379555.1). Lineage (GTDB taxonomy): Bacteria > Chloroflexota > Anaerolineae > Anaerolineales > E44-bin32 > E44-bin32. The sequence continues at coordinate 83,374 of JARRJK010000004.1, forward strand.
AGCCAGAGCGTCGGGCGGCCATGCATTCGGCTGTGGCGGATCATCATGTCTTCGGTGGAGACAAACATCGCATGCCCGAGATGCAGCTCACCAGTGACATTAGGTGGAGGCATCGAGATGACGTAGGGTTTCTTTCCAGGGACAATTTCCGGTGTGAAATAGCCGCTCGACTCCCACCAGTGGTACAGGCGGGGTTCCACCTCGCGAAAATCGTAGGTTTTCGGTAACTTGTATGCTGTCATTCTCTTCAAACGCCTCCAGCGTAAAGAACACCCAAGGACCTGGCTTGTTCCTCCAAATTAAACAAAAAACCTTCGCCCCATGAGGACGAAGGAATTTCCTCCGCGGTACCACCTCAATTCACCGCATTCGCGGTGCTCTCTGCCCCGACCATTATCAGGGCTTCGCTGTATCGGGCTCACCCGCGTCGCTCTACTCCACCCACAACTGGGGTTTCCTCGACGGGCGCACCGGACGACATTCGGCTGCTGCTCCTGCGGGGGCTCTCAACCTGCGGCCGCACCTTCTCTGTCAGTGCGTGGCAGCCTACTCCTCCCGGTGATGAACGCCGGTTATGTAATTGTTGGAGCGATTATAGCAAGTTTTACGCTTCCGGGTCAATCCTGCTTGCGCCAGAATCTTCGCCCGCCTCGCCTGGCATATCCGGCTCCGTGTCACCGTTGGCCTCAGGCTCGGGCTGATCCACCCGATCGACCTGCCGGATCGGAAACTCAAGGCGGAAAGTGCTGCCCTCTCCAAGTTTGCTCTCAACGGTCACCTTCCCGCCATGCTGTTGGACGATGGATCTGACAATCGCCAGGCCTAAACCTGATCCCTTAACCGAGAGCGTCTCCCGCCGCCGTGCACGATAGAACTTCTCAAACAAGCGTGCCTGATCGGTCGGAGCGATGCCCAAACCCGTATCGACAACCTCGACCACTTGTTTGCCATCCTCCTGACGGGCTTTCACGATGACCTTGCCGCGGGCGTTCGTATATTTCAAAGCATTGTCCACCAGATTCGCGATCGCCTGGCGGATCATCGTCGAATCAACCTCCACCGGCTTCATGCCCTCTTCGACCTCGACGGTCAGATCGATCTGCTTGTTCACAGCTTGCGGACGGTAAGCAGTGAGGACTGCGTCGATCAGCGAATTAAGCGGCACAATCTCCAGATCCAGCCCGACTCCTGCTTCGATTCTTCCCAGATCAAGCAGGTTCTCAATCAAATTGCCCATTTGATCAGCACTGGTGAGGATCTTGCTCACGAACTCCTTCTGCTGCTCGTTCATCGCGCCCACCATGGAGAGCATCGTCGCATATCCACGCATCAGCGTGAGCGGTGCACGCAGGTCATGGCTCACGGTGGAGACAAACTCTGATTTGAGAGTATCCAGCTTTTTATAGTGCGTGATATCCCACAGCACGCAAACCCTGCCGGCTGCGCTGGACTGGTCTGTCTCGATTTCCGAAACCGAGGCAAACAGCACAGGACCTTTCGGCAGCTGGATCTCCGCGCTGCGCGCTTCTGGGCCGGATAGAGCGAGCAGTTTACGTAAATCAGAAGGAGATATGGCATCATCTGCTGGCTCGCCCAGGGCCTCGTCGCTGCTCACGTTGAGCACGATCTCCGCAGCTGGATTGGCGAGAGATATGCGTTGGTCGGGACCTATCAAGATCACTGCGTCCGGCGTGGTTTCGAGTACGGCTGTGAGCCGGGTGCGTTCCTGCTCCGCCTGGTGGTACAGACGAGCATTCGAAACCGCCACCCCCAGCTGTGCGGCGAGAATCGAGAGCAGCCGCAATTCATCGGAAGAGAAGACGTGTGGGTAACGGTAGCCAAGCCATAGCGCGCCGACAAAGGCATCTTCATGACGCAGGGGGACCGCGGTCATCGACTCGAGCGGGTGAGTTAGCGCTTCGATTTCAAGTACTGCCCGCGCACGGGCTGGATTCTCGAGCGTAAATCGACCTTTCGATTGACTCAAATCGAGCACCTGCTGGTCAAGAGCACCCCAGTTGCCCGGATCCTCGCCGGCGCTGTACACGTCGGGCTTGCCATTCCCCCGGTCACTGGCAGCGAGCGTCAGCCGGACCAGATCTGCGTGCGTGATCTCACGCAAACCATGCAGGATCGGTGGCATCGAGATTGAGAGGTCGAAGCTCCGGCTCACCTGCTGGCTTGCCGTCAGCAGCAAGCCCATCTCGTCCAGTCGGGCTTTTAGCCGCCGACGCATGCGTTCAAAGGAGCCAGCCAGCCGGCCGATTTCATCCTCGCCCTCCCCCTCAACCGGCTGAGCAAGGTTACCACGTGCGATTGATTGCGCGGCGGATGCCATCTGGCGCAATGGATTCGTCAAGCGGCGGCTTATCATGTACACCGCAAGCAGTGCAACGGTCCCAACAGCAGCAACGACCCCGACCAGATTTGCGGCTATGCGCAGGGCTGACTTCTGTACCTCCCGCTGCGGGATAATGGACCAGACGCGCCAGGGGTATCCGCGCACATCTTCGAGGTAGATCAGCCGCCGCGTGCCATCCGGCGCCGTGTCAGAGACTACCTCCTGAGCAGCTGCGTTGCCGGCCTCAAAGACTTGCAGGATGCGCCGCGGGTCACTGTCGATGAGAATTGTGCCCCCCAGGTCTGTGACGAACAGTTGGCCGGGATCGACCCTGCGGATGATGTCTACGATCGGAAGCAGGTAGGGGTTCTTATCAAGGCTCGTGACGCCTGCCACAACCCCCATGGAACTCTCGCTCTCCGCTGATACGGGAATCGGCTGCAGGAATGCCAGCCTGACCGAATAGGCTTCCCGAGATGGCCGTAAAACGACCTCCTGAGGTATGCCGGACAATGCCGCGTCGAGTCCTGCAGCCATCTCGAAAGGAGTACCTTCCCCCAGCACGCCCTCCGATGGATAACTCGCCCGAAGATTAAGCTCGGAATCGAAGACTGCGACCGCCTCGAAAAAGCTGTGTGTTCGGAGCAAAGCCTGGAGTTCGGCCTCAGTGCTCTCCGGATCCAATTCGAACAGATTGCGGGCTTGCTCCGCGAGCTGGGCTCCAACGGAGCGTCCGGTCTGGATGAAGTAGGGGACGGCTCCGGAAGCCTGGAGCGTGGTTTGAACCATCTGCCGTTCGAGCAAGCCGCGTGCCGACCGCTGCGCAAGCAACCAGTCACCGAAGATCATTACGCTGCTCGAGATAAAACCGAGCACGAGCAGGAGCGAGAGAAGCCGCGCAGCGAGTGAGCGATTGTACGGCCCGACGATGAGGGTTCCAGGCTCATACCAAGGGATGCGATCCGTACGGATCAGCCAAAGGATCAAGCCCCCCGCCAACCCCAGCTCCAGGATTCCTGCCAGCAGTGTCGGCCCGATGAGCGAGAAAGCGAAGTCAAGCCGGTCATAGAACCCGCCTCCGCTGTACAGGAAGAGCTCCACGGCGCGCAGCAGGCTCAACAGGAGGCCACCGATGAGCCCGGCAAACAGCGGATTACGGCCGACTTTGCCTGGCCATTCAAGATAGGATTGCCGCAACAGCCACGTTATGATCAGAGCGATGAACAGGAAATGCAGCGGGGTGAATACGCTGTGCGTTTCAAACGCCCCGCGCGCCAAGCCCGCCATGAGCGCGATGGCTGCAGCAGGGATTTCCCCCAGCAAGCCGCCAGCCAGCATCCACGGCAGTGCTCCGAAAAGCGAGAAGACCGGCCCGCGCACCGCGGTGGGCACGCCGGGCATGACGAGGAAAGAAGGGGCGGGAAAGCGCAGAACAAAGAGCTGAGCGGCAAGCGGAGCGGACAACAGCAGCAGGAGGAATACAGGTTGCCGGATCCAGTACCTGGCTTTTGCCAGCAGCGTGCGCTGCTCACCGTTCAGGAGCACGATCAGGACGACGATCAAGATTTCCAGCAGGAACAGCAGCAGCCCCGACGCAGTGAGGGGCAGGCCAAATGATGGACGGCTGTTGAATCCCCAAAAATCAATCGTCATAGACTCGATCCGACCGTACGAATGGGAGCATTATAGCATCGCGCACCGCTCTCACAACCCTTCCTGCTTGTCGCGACCCTTGCTTTATGTTAAACTCGCAGCAGCGTATGGAACAACTATTCACATGGAGCTCTCAGGATGGCTGAGAAGGTCCTCATCATCGATGACGATATCGATACCCTGAAGCTCGTCGGTCTGATGCTGGAGAGGCAGGGATATGAAATTACTGTCGCCAGCAACGGAACGATTGGCCTTACCAAGGCCGCCGAAGAACAACCCGAACTCATTCTGCTCGATGTCATGATGCCCGACCTCGATGGTTACGAGGTCACACGCCGGCTGCGCGAGGACCCTTCCCTCGCCCACATACCGATCATCATGTTCACGGCGAAGACGATGGTCGACGACAAGGTGGCAGGCTTCGAAGCAGGCGTTGACGATTACCTCACCAAACCCACGCACCCGGCTGAGCTGACAGCCCACGTGAAAGCCGTACTATCGCGCTCGGCGCAAGCCCGTACCCTGCCGGAGGAGAAAGCTCAGATCGTCGCGTTCCTTGGTTCGCGCAGCGGGATCGGCACGACAACACTGGCATTGAATTTTGGATTGTTGCTTCAGGAAGATGGTTACGAAACGATCGTTGCCGAACTCAACCCCGGGCACGGATCGATGGGACTTGAGCTCGGTTTGCAGGATCCCTCCGGTTTATCCAACCTGCTCTCGCGAGCGCTGAAAGACATCCACCTGCGTTCGGTTGAAAGCGAGCTCATCGAGCAGCCGGGCGGGTTGAGACTGCTCCTAGCCTCCTACCATCCACGTGAGACCGAGCTGGAACAGGCTGTCCCGCAGATGGAAGCGGTGGTGAACAACCTGGCCAGCATGTGCAACCTGCTCGTGCTCGATCTAGGCTCGGGCATGAAGCCTTATTTGAAGCCCGTCCTGCAGCTCTGCGACCGCATCATCCTGGTCGTTGAGCCGGTCTACCCTTCGGATGCCATCGGGCGCGCGCTGCTTCAGGAACTTGAAACCGGAGGCATCAACCGCCGTAAAGTCTTCCTCGCGCTCATCAACCGTGTACGCACCTCGCTGCAAATCCCCTGGCGTCAGGTCGAGGAAGACCTGGGGATCGAATTAGCGGGAATCGTCTCGCCCGCGCCGGAGCAAGCGCACCAAGCCTCGCAGACAGGTAGTCCTCTGGTTGTATCCCAACCGGACTCCCTGGTCAGCGACCAGATCCGCAAACTGGCAGAAAGCATTCAATCCCACCTCCGCTCCCCGGAAGGCTGAAGGGGGACGTGAGCTCTCCTGCTTCGGTCGAATTCATCCAGGGCAGTGCCGATTTGATCGCTCATGCTCGCCATGCGGTTGCCCTGACGGGCGCCGGCATCTCGACCCCTTCTGGCATACCCGATTTCAGGTCGCGAAACTCTGGGCTTTGGACGAAGTACGATCCATTCGCAGTGGCCTCCATCTCCGCCTTTCGCCATCACCCACAGAAAGTGCTCGATTGGGTCAGGCCGTTGGTGACCCAAATCATCACAGCCAAGCCGAACCCCGCTCATCGCGCCCTTGCCCGACTGGAAGAAGCGGGCTGCCTGTCGGGGATCATCACCCAGAACATCGATGGGCTGCACGAAAAGGCCGGATCCCGGCAGGTTTATGAGATCCACGGCCATCTGCGGACCGCTACTTGCACCTCTTGTTTCCGCAAGACCTCAACCGAGGGTTTGATCAAGCCCTTTATCGAGGAAGGTGCGATCCCGGTTTGTCCATCATGCGGCGCGCTCCTGAAACCCGATATCGTTCTGTTTGGAGAGCAGCTGCCGTATGATGTCGTGCAGAAAGCCGAGAATCTGATGCAGGATTGCGATCTGATGCTCATCGCCGGTTCATCGCTTGAAGTCACGCCGGCCGCGACCATGCCCATTCCTGCCTTGAACCATGGAGCGAAACTGATCATCGTGAACAATGACCCCACCTACCTCGACGAAAGAGCCGATTTCGTTTTTCACCAGGACGTCGTTGACATCCTGACACGCATCGCGGACGAGGTGCTCCATGCCTGAGGAGACCAAAGGAAAGGGCCTGCCAAACGGCAGCGACCTGCTGAATCGATATGACCGCCTGCTCGAAATGACGCTCGATCTCGCGTCGACATTCGACCTTGGCGCATTGCTGCAAATTATCGTCAGCGCCGCTAAAGAACTAACCAACAGCCAGGCTGCTGCTCTATTGCTACATGACCCCCAGCGCAATCAGCTTTATTTTGAAGCGGCAACCGAGCCATTACGCTCTGACGACACGTTCATCGCCATCCCGCTTGAAAACTCAATCGCTGGATGGATCTTTCAAAATCACAAACCTCTGCGGTTGGATGACGCCTCGAGCGATCCCCATTTTTTCAGAGAGGTCGACCTGGTCACTTCAGCC
>JARRJK010000005.1:0-50355 GCA_037379555.1 Anaerolineales bacterium
CCAGTCCCACGCCAACGGATCAACTCATGCGTGTGTCTTTGTTCGTCATCAATCAACACACGCAGGTGTTCACCTGCCGCTCCAAAGGGAGTACTTCCGACAATCTCATGCGCCCTGCTGGCGAACACCAATCCGGGATTCCCCGGGCCAAAGGGCGCCAGGCGGTTTATGTCTTGCATAACGTTCAGGTCAAGATCATGTAGCGGAAGATAACCATCGATCTGGAGCCCAGGCGGTTGGACATCAGCATAGTGCTCGGTGACAAATGCTTCCACTTGCTGCTCGAAAGCATGGAGGTTGTCACTTTTCATCACCAATCCGGCTGCCATCGGGTGCCCGCCGTGGCGTTCCAACAAACGATGGGCGGACGATATCGCGGCGGAGATATCAATTCCGGGGATAGACCTGGCAGAGCCTGCAAGCATACCACCCGGTCCCAGCGACAGGAGTATTGCCGGTTTACCGAACTGTTCGACGATCCGGCTCGCAACGATGCCCAACACTCCTCTGGGCCACGCCTCCCCAGCCACGATGATGATCGATTGACCGTGATACACCCTCCGTTCCAATCGTGCTTTGACTGCTTGCAGGACCTGATCCGTCAGCAGTTTTCTGCGTGAGTTCAGGCTTTCAAGCCATTCAGCGATCTCATCTGCGCGCTGTTGATCTCGAACGGAGAGAAATTCGACTCCCAGGCTGGCATCATCCATGCGACCCAACGAGTTCAAACGCGGGGCCAGAGCAAACGAGATCTGCTCCTCATCAATCTGATCCGGGCTGATGTCGGCGATTGAACAAAGGCTGGCCAGCGCAGGACGAGATGTGTTTCGCATCGCTTCTAAGCCTCGCTGCAGCAGGTAGCGAACATCGCCGCGCTGGATTGCAAGATCGGCAACGATTCCTAGCGCGGCCAATTCGGCAAATCGACTTTTAGGGAACTCCGTGCCGAAGCGGGCAAAGCATCCCTGTGCGAAGACATAGGCAACTCCCACCCCAGGAAGCTCGCGGAATGGATGGGATGTCGGCAGCCGCTTCGGGTTGACCACCGCATCCGCATCAGGGAGCTCCGGCGGAAGGTCGTGATGATCGGTGATAATGACCTGCGCGCCGCTTTCACGAATGAACGTGACTGCCTTGTGGCCTGTGACACCGGTATCACAGGTCAGAACCAGGCCCACGCCCTCCGCGAGCAACGTGCGCAGCGCACCCAGATGCAGCCCATGGGATTCACGCTCTCTGTCTGGGATGTAGTAGCGTACCGAGGCCCCCAACTCCTGCAACGCCTCGACCAGAAGTGTTGTGGATGTCTGGCCATCGACATCGAAGTCACCCCAGACGCAGATTTCAGTCTTGTTCTTGATTGCTTCCGTCACTACATCCAACGCATGTTGGATATCGGGCAGCTCACCATAGGGCGCGGGGATATAGTCATCTGGTTCGAGAAAAGCGCGAGCCGATTCCGGGGTTTGAATGCCTCGCCGGACAAGCGTTTCCGATACCAAGGGGTGACCCCCAACAGCGAGGCGAAGCTCTTCCGGTACGGAAACGACCTCGGGATCAATCCAGGCAATGTCAAGCGGCATTAGAAGGGGATCTCAGGCAGGGAATCCAGGTCCAGCTCAAAGTATGGATCAAATCCCTCCATAGCGAGTTCAAATTCCTCGAAATCTCCAGCTTTCACGCCCCGTTTACAGAGCGAGCGGTAGTTGCAAAACCCGCATTTTCGTTCATCGCTTGTGAGAGGATAGATTGCCTCAGTCCGGCTCGATATCTCGGTCAGCACAGATTTAAGCATCCCCTCATTCGACTCGTGAAGATGCTGGTTATAGCTAAACCGATAGGGAGAATGCGGCAGTTCCGTGAACCAGTAAACCATCTCGATCTGCTCAGGGCTGATGGGAACGCCTCCGTTCATAAATGCGCCCGACCTGGCAAGCAGATAGGGATAGAGGATGGTCTGCATTCGCGAGGAGAGCCGCTCGCGGGCTGGAACCTTACGTGCGGTCTTCCAATCTACGATTACGAACCGCCCCCCGCGTTCAAACGCAAGCATGTCAAACTTTCCGACGAGCCGCTGCCCATCGATATCTGTCGAAAGTTCAAGCTCAGGTAATCTTGTTTCAGGCAGGCCTGAGACCGGGTTTTCGACGTAGCTAGCCCACCAGGTTCTGAGCGGTTCTTCTGACGCCAAGCTATCCAGGTGCGACCGGTCGATCCCAAGCACATCTTGCTGGATCAACCGATGCAGCGCCGCACCCTGCCTCAGGTGAACCTCAAAAGCGCCCTCCGGTTCTGTCACCTGGGCCGGCCATGCCTGGGAGAGCAGGTAACGCAGCTGGTAGCGTCGCGGGCAGGCCAGGTAATCCTCGAGGCTTGCCTGAGTAAAATGGAGATTATCCATCAAGCTCACCTGTTCCTTCCAGCCCGGACCGTAGGGCTGTGACGGCGGCAGCCTCCCTGCGATCACCTCTGCGGCCCGTGTTCCACGTCAGGATGAGATCACGGCGGGCACGGGTTATGCCTACATAGAGCAAGCGTAGTCGCTCGGCGGCATATTCTTGCCTGGCGGTACGCGTCGCCTTACCCGGTTGGTATTCCTGATCGATCGTTCCGGCCAGCAGCAGCCGAAGCTGCTCGAGAGCCTCAGATTGGAGGTTCATCGGTTCACCAAGGAACCATTTCTCGGCGATAAACGTATCGCCATCGAGAGCAGATGGAAAATTGTAATCATTCACAGAGAGCAGGTACACCCGGTCCCATTCGAGGCCCTTTGCCTTATGGATCGTAGATACCACAACCCGGCCAGGATACCTATCTGGAGCGAATCCCTCCCCTTGCTCTCCCGATCCAAAAAAACGCCGTTCATTCTGTGCAACACGGGAGAGCTCATTGGCGATATCCACTAACGGCACGCCGCCTTCCACAGATGAGAACTGCCGGGCGAACACCGCAAATCGGTATGCCAGTGCAAGCTGCTCCGGTTCGCTGATGAGTTCACTTGCCAGGGTCAGGATCAACTGGTCAGCAGGCAGCTGAGCCGCCTCTTGCCAGGTCTGGGCTGCATCGCGGAAGGCCGTCAATTGCTCCCGGGTGTCTCTAGACAGCGCCTGATCCTGCACCCAGTCCGACCCGGGCTGGGGCCATATCAATGCTTCCGGAGTCACGCAGGAGCGCACAGCTCTCAAACCCTCATCCTTCTCATCCCTCTCATCGACTTCAGAAGCAGGTCCCCAGCGCCATACGCTGTAGGCCCCAGGTAGATATCTCGCATCCGATGGCTGTGCTAAATGCCGCAGAAGATCCGCAAAACTATCGGCAAGCAAGCGGGTTCTGTGCGTACTTTGCAGGATTTCAACGTAAGGTACTCCTGCGGCTTTAAGCATTTCCACCAGTTCAAACCCACGAAAGTTACGCGGCACCAGTACCGCGACGGTCGCATCTGGATTCTCCCGGATGAAATTCTGAAGGGACTTCAAGACCTTCTCCAGCTCCTCATCCGGCCGATACAGCAGATCGACAAAGGCAACTGAACCAAGGTGATCAGCAGGATTTGGTTGGGGGTCGTCCTCGGGTGTGGGTTCAATGGCCGGTGGCGTCAGCGCGCTGCGCAATTCAAGCACTGGATGGCTGCTGCGCACCCAATCGCTCAAGTAGTTCGCCAGACCGATGATCGTCTCCGTCGAACGGCCAGAATTTGGCAGCGAGAGGCTCACTACATGGTCTTCGCTCAGGAAGTCTCTTAAATACTGTGGGCTTGCGGTCGTGAACGTCTCGAAGATCGCCTGATTTGGGTCACCGACACGTACCCAATTGCCATCCGGACCGACAAGCGCGCGCAGAATCTGCTCCTGCAGGCGACTGCTGTCCTGCGCTTCATCCTCCAGGACGAATGGCCAGCGGTGCCTCAGCCGCGCGAGATAATCCCCGTCAAGCGAAAGGGCTTGATATGCCTTCACGATCAGGTCGTCGAAGTCAAGTGCACCGCGATAGGAAATGGCTGTCTGGTACTCTCGATACACAGAGTAGCCCATCTCAAGCAAGGGGTAAGAGTCCGTCTGCGCATCCAGCAGGTTGCGTAAAGCTTGATGGGACAGACCCTGGTCCTTTGCGGAACGGATAACGGCAAGGGCGATATCCTGAACCAGGGTCGGCCAATCATGGCGGAGAACACGCCTGCGAACGGATTCGCGCAGGTCGGATTTCGTGAGCGATTCAATCCATTCCTGATGGGATTGAACCCAGTTCTGGGACACCGAACGCAAGATCTCGGTGGAGGCTGCCTCATCGATGATGTCAAACTGCTCGGAGACACCAGCGATATCCGGCCGCTCACGCACGATATCGTGAGCGAGTCCATGCAGCGTTCGCACCCTGTACCCAAGGGAGGGAAGCAAACCGCGCTCACGTACGAATCCAGCCACCCGGTGTGAAAAATTCTCAACCGCTGAATTGACCAGCGTTACGATCAGTATTTCCTGATCCTGATCCAGATTTCCCTCGGCCACCAGCTGTGCCGCAAGGTACGAAAGCGTGGTGGTCTTTCCGCTGCCTGGTACGGCAGAAACGCCCATCCACCCAGAGCGGTACGAGAGGACCTCTTGTTGCTTCGGGCGCGGAAGAAACATCTCACCCCCCACTGCCGTCTCCCTTCGAGCGAAGCGTGTGTTGGAGGGCGCGGAGCAGCGGACCCCTTTGCTCATACCCGCGTTCGTCGATCTCCGACCAAACGGCGTAGATCCGCTTCTTACAACGGCGAGACAATCCCAGGCATAAGGTGGCAGCGATTTGATCACGGACGCTGGTTTCCTCTGTGTCCGTCCACTGGTTTCCACGCTGCCATTGCCGGTTAAGAACGTAGGGATGGGTCAGCGGCTGGTAAATTCGTTCAGCCCATCCCTGGCTGCCGATATCGAGCCAGAACTGAAAATCAACCGGCCTATTCATCATCAGGAAGGTGAAAGCCGGCATGATTGAGACAGCGTCCAGGACCTCCTTTGAGGACAGGCGGATATCCTGCGCGCTCACCACCCCTTCCCGGACAAGTTCGAGGTAGGTTAACCCGGAATCGCTCTCTTCCGGCTCCAGGCTCCCTGTCAGGATCCAGCGGAACTTGTACACCGAGTCGATTAATGTGGCTGCGATGCTTCCACCTGTCAGATCGTCCTGATATCCAAAACCCGGTTGCGTCAGGATCTCGCCGAATAATCGCCGTAGAAAGTGATCAAGAGCCAACCCGGGAGATTCGATATATGCGGCAAGCCAGGTCCTGAGGGTTTCATATCGCTGCCCGAGCGTGAATGTCAAACGGTCTTGCATTTCGCCCCGGAGTTGGCCGAAAGGTTGCAGCCATAGTCGGGCTCCGGAGGGTTTGTACAGGATTTTCGCAAACAAGTCGGCTCGCACCGGGTCCAGATCAGCAATGCAATCGGAAAGCATGCGCCCCAGATCTTCTGCGGATGGGCGATGCCCCCATTGCGGATGTGCCAGGGCCGCAAGTGTCAGCAAGCTTCTAGCTGTGGGTTCCTGGCGGATCGGTCTGGAAGGCCGGTACGCGATCCACTCGATCCCCCGCTCTTCCAAGGCACGGCCAAGCAAAAAGCGCATCGAGTCCGATAGGTATGGTGCGAGGATCGCGATATCGCTCGCGGGTGTACCGTCGTGAGCGATGAGTGATTCGATTTCACTCGCAATCCATTCGATCGAGTCGGGTAAGTATCGGTGAACTTCGACATGCAGCGCGTCGCCAGAATCACCGGTTTGAGATCCATTTTGCATCCCAAACCAGGCCGCAAGGTTCTTTCCAAGCAGTTCGACTTCGCGAGACGAAACGAAGGTGTCTTGAACCTGGATTGCCGACGTACATCGTGATTTAAGCTCGTATGCATCGAGCGGATCGGCACCAAGAAAACGGCGGAAGCCCGCCTGTGTGTCGAAGATCAGCAGGGCGCTTCTCAGGTCAGGCATCCAGGCTCGAAGCAGATCATGCGCACGCGGCGTGTCCTCTTCAATGTTGTCAGCGATGAGATGTGTAGCCAGCTGTCGGCGAAAGGGCTGGAAGATCTCTGAATGGATAATGTACCTGAAGAAGATCTCGACCTGGAGGGAGAAGTCGAGCATGTTCGAACGAAGACACGCTTCCCTGAAAGCCCGGGCACAGAGCTGGGCATCAGCGTAGATGCGCACCTGATCTGCCGGCCCGACCCATGCCTCGCTTAGCCGGGTACCGATCTCCTGCAGAGGGAAACCAACCAAAGCCGTCTTATTCAGATTGTCGAGGATTTGACGATAGAGTTGGTTTCGCTCGATCGTCACACCTTCGAAAGCCCCACCTTCAAGAATCGGCTGGATCGTGTTGGCCAGCATGTAGGTGGCTGTTTCAAGCGTAAGGAAAACCGGCATCGAGCCAGGATGACTGAAACCGGCTTCCCCGGCGTATTGCGGCCAGAAGAGCTCGGCAGCCCGCCGCGCCAGGCCTCCCAGCGTCAGAACGTTCATGCGACCTGTGTTGAGATCAGGAAAGTACTCTAGCATATCGAGGTAGGGACTCGCCAGCGACCGTTGAGGCACGATAACCAGCAAGTTTTCCCCGCTTTCGAGATTGTTGAGGATACGCAGGGCCCGGTGAACAGCGGCCGTTGTTTTCCCGCTGCCAGCTGGACCCTCGAAGAAACAGGATCCTGTGATTTCTTGCTCCACCAGGACTCGCTGCTCGCTACGCAGCTGAGCAGATCGCACCCAGGGCGTCACCTGCGGTACTGCTTGTCCTGGTTGGGGCCGCGGCAGGGAAAACGAATTCATTCAGGTGTGATCCGTAGAAATAGGCCGGAGATCTTCTGCCATACCATACGCGCCACACAAGTGTACTACCACTGGGAAATACCCTGTTCGATCTTCGCAGTGCTGCACCGGATACAACCTAGACACAATCTACACCCTGGGATAGAATATTGCTTCGTGTCACAAGCCAACGCAAGGAGGATACATTGGCTAACACGGCATCCGCAAAGAAACGCATACGACAGAACGAAAAACGGCGCCTGCTTAACAAGGTATGGCGTACGCGAGCTCGAACCTATGTAAAGCGCGCCCGGACTGCGATTGAGGCTGAAGATAAAGAAACCGCGGTTGAAGCCGTTCAGATTGCGATCCGCGAACTCGACAAGGCGGCGTCGAAGGGCGTCATCCACCGGCGCAATGCCGACCGCCGGAAGAGCCGTTTGATGAAGCAGCTGGCACAGCTGGCAGCATAGCATCAGCTCTGCTGCATTTGAGGTTCAACACGACGCACAAGTGTGCGTCGTGTTTGCATTTCAAGAACGGGTGGGCATGCTATAATCGCCGTTCCGGATTGGGCATCATGATCTTCGATAAAGAACTCGACCAGGCCACTATTAAAGTACTCCAACTGCTCCGGGACTCGGGTCTGCCCGAACCGGAGTCGGTGGATTGGATTCCAATCCCCTTCAGCGGAGAGTGGGGCTTTGGCACAGCGGTCTGCTTCCAGGTCGCAGCGAACGAAGCCCGCGCCGGGATCAAGGTGCAAGTTCCTCTTCGGGCACAGGAGATCGCAGCATTGCTCGCCCCCGGGCTTGGTGCTCTGGAAGGCATTCAGCGGACCGCGGCCTTGAAAGGCTATATCAACCTCTACCTTGACCCTTCCGAGTACGCACAGAGAGTTGTGGACACTGTCCTCGAACAGGGCGACGACTACGGCCGGGGCTCGGCAAAAGACGAGCGGTTGATGGTCGAGTACGCGCAGCCCAATACCCACCATTCGTTTCACATCGGTCATGCACGCAATGCCCTGCTCGGTGAATCACTGGCTCGCCTCGCCAGCTTTGCCGGCTATGACACGTTGCGGGCATCTTACCCGGGTGACATCGGCCTCGGCGTGATTACCTGTTTATGGGGCTACACGAAATTCCATGCCGGAGAAGAACCGCAGGGAATTCATGAACGCGGTCAGTGGTTGGCAAAAATCTACACCGAAGCGAACGCTCTCCTAACCCCGAAGGAAAACGAGAGCGAAGCTGAAAAAAAGCAGCGCGAGCAGTACGACGCCGAACGCCGAAACATGCTCAAGCGCTGGGATGAAGGCGATCCTGAGGTGCGCGAGCTGTGGCGGCGGACCAGGCAGTGGAGCCTCGATGAATTGCAGGACATCCTGAACCTGCTCGGCATCGAGATGGATGTCTTCTTCTTCGAGAGTGAAGTCATCCAACCAGCAAAGGAGATCGTAGAAGAGCTGATCGAGATTGGCCTGGCCGAGGACGAACGGCCTGACGGCCCGGTGATTGTGCGAATTGACGAGAAGCTCGGCCTGACGAAAGAAAAATACCGGACGGCGGTTATTCTCCGCAGCGATGGAACCGCGCTCTACCTGACGAACGATCTGGCCCTGGCCAAGGAGAAGTTTGAAAAATACCATGTCGACCGCTCAATCTATGTCGTCGACACGCGCCAGAGCCTGCATTTCCAGCAGGTGTTCAAGATCCTTGAGCTATGGGGATTCCCCCAGGCCGAAAAGTGCCACCACCTGGCTTACGGATTCGTCACGCTTCCTGAAGGCGCTATGTCGTCCCGCAAGGGCAATGTAATCCTGTTCATGGATGTGCTGGCAGAAGCAGAACGCAGGGTGCTCGAGATTATCGCCGAGAAGAACCCGGACCTACCGGAAGCGGAAAGGCCAACTATCGCCCGCACCATCGGCCTGGGCGCGCTCACCTACAGCATGCTCTCCGTCGATAACATCCGCGATATCGTTTTCAATTGGGATGAAGCACTCAGCTTCGAAGGCCAATCCGCACCCTACATCCAGAACGCTTACGTGCGCGGCAACAGCATCCTTTCTCGGGCAGGTGCTGTCCCTGAACAGGCTGAATTCGACTACCTGCTCGATGTGAGCGAAGTTGATCTCATCGAGCTTATCTCAAAACTACCAACTGTTGTGCAGCGAGCAGCCGAAGATTATAAACCGCTGTACATGGCGACCTACGCATACGACCTTGCTCGCGCATTCCACCTTTTCTATCACGACGGTCGCGGGCTCCAGGCTGAAGAAGAACCTGTCAGGCAGGCAAGACTCAGGCTTACAGCCGCCGCCAAACAGACACTGGCCAATGCGCTTTTTCTGCTTGATATCGAAGCCCCACAAGCCATGTGAACCGTTGCCTGAGGACACCCAGGCTCTCGTACACTCATCATAACGGAGGTAGCAAACCAGTCTATGAACCCCCAACGGATCCTCATCATGGGTGCTGCCGGACGCGATTTTCACAACTTCAATGTCTACTTTCGCGGCAACCAAGAATACGAGGTGATCGCGTTCACTGCGACACAGATCCCAAACATCGAAGGCAGAGTTTATCCTGCATCTCTGGCAGGAGAGCTTTACCCGGATGGCATCCCGATCCATCCCGAGAGCGAACTCAAAGAGTTGATCGAAGCGCACAAGATCGATCAGGTCGTCTTCGCCTACAGCGATATCTCGCATGAATACGTAATGCACCTGGCATCACGCGTGCTCGCCTACGGGGCTGACTTCCGCTTGATGGGACTGCGAAACACCCAAATTCAGTCGGCCAAGCCCGTCATTTCGGTCTGCGCCGCGCGCACCGGCAGCGGTAAAAGCCAGACCAGCCGCTACGTCGCCGGGCGTTTGATTGAGATGGGATACCGGGTTGCGGCTATCCGCCATCCGATGCCCTATGGCGATCTCGAGAAACAAGCTGTCCAGCGATATGCCACCTATGCCGATCTCGACAAGTATGATTGCACGATTGAGGAACGGGAAGAATACGAACCACACATCGATCGTGGAGTCATCGTCTTTGCGGGAGTTGACTACGGGCGGATCCTGGAGCAGGCCGAGAAGGAAGTCGATATCGTCCTGTGGGATGGTGGCAACAATGATCTCCCCTTCTATAAAAGCGATTTGCATATGGTTGTCCTTGATCCACTTCGACCTGGACACGAGATACGCTACCATCCCGGTGAGGCAAATGTGATTGCGGCCGACGTGCTTATTCTCAATAAGATCGACAGCGCCGCCCCGCAGGATGTGATGCAGGTTCGCGAAAATGTGTCCGCGATCAACACGCAGGCGACCATTATTGAGGCTGCCTCGCCGATCTTCCTCGACAATCCACAGGCAATTCGAGGGAAACGGGTGCTGGTTGTTGAGGACGGTCCTACCCTGACGCATGGCGAGATGTCATATGGCGCTGGCTGGGTGACGGCGAAACGCTTTGGCGCGGCTGAGATCATCGATCCGCGTCCCTATGCCACCGGCAGTATCGCCGCGACCTACGAGAAATATCCCACCACGGGTGATGTGCTTCCCGCGATGGGTTATGGCGAAAAGCAAATGAAAGAACTCGAGAAGACGATCAACGACAGCGACGCCGAACTGGTGCTGATCGGAACCCCGATCGATCTCGGTAAGCTGCTCAAACTCAATAAACCCGCGATGCGGCTGCGCTATGAACTCCAGGTCATTGGCCAACCGACTCTGGATGCCGTCCTGGAGGAGCGCTTCGGCAAGCGCTGAGAGATGACACGCAGGAACCGCCGCGCCCCTTTCGCACGTCTTTCATGGGAGGGGCGCGGCGACGTTAATCCCACCCCCACTCCTCCCGAGGTTTGGTCCTTGGCGGATATCCATGGGAGTGGAACTCAAGAACCCCATAACCGGCTCATCCAGGGCGACAACCTAGGCGTGATGGCGGCCTTGCTCCCAGAACTTGAGGGGAAAATCGACTTGATTTACGTCGACCCCCCTTTTCTCAGCGGCAAGGCATATGAAGCCCGGATCGGACGCGGCGAAGATTCGCGTCAGCCTGATACCTGGGAGACGACCCGCGGGTACGCGGATACATGGCGGGATGGCGGGCAGTATCTCAACATGCTCTACCCGCGGCTAGTGCTTATGCACCGCATGCTCTCTGATCAGGGCAGCCTCTATCTTCATCTCGATTGGCATGCCTCCGCATACGCACGTGTGCTGCTTGACGAGATCTTCGGTCCCGACCGTCTGTTGAACGAAATCGTCTGGACCTATCATGGTCCATCCCCGATACGATCCGCTTTCAATCGTAAGCACGACACGATCCTGCTTTATACGAAGAGCCGGAATTACACGTTCAATGTAGATGACGTCCGCATCCCCTATGACGAGAGCACTGTGAAAACCTTCGCCTCCTCCAAGAAAGCCGGATTTGGTAAGCAGCCGGACCTCGAGCGAGGCAAGGTCCCTGAAGACTGGTGGTATTTTCCGGTCGTGGCCAGGCTGCACAACGAGCGGACCGGCTATCCGACTCAAAAACCTGAGGCCCTTATCGAACGGATCGTACGTGCCTCGAGCAATCCGGGAGATCTGGTAGCCGATTTCTTCTCCGGCTCGGGCACAACAGCCGTGGTTGCTGGCCGTTTGGATCGGCGCTGGATCGCGTGTGACCCGACCCCGTTGGCATCACTCACCGCTTACCGGCGGCTGCTACTCGATGAGAGCTCTTCCCTCTTCACCTGGGAAGTCGCCCCGCGGGCTGTCCCCCAGCCCGAGCTTGACATCGAGGCACGCACCCGGCGATCAGATCAGGGGCTGGTCTGCGAACTCGTGCGTGTCACAAAGAAAAAGGGGGCGGAGTCGAGATTTCCAGAAGATGTCGTCTTGTGGGAAGTAGGTGAGACAACGCCCCATTCTCCCTTTCATTCCCGAGCGCGATCCGTGCGCAGCTTTCGGTCGCATGATATTGCGCTTCATATCAAGCTGCGAGAGGGTAAATATACGGGGGTCAAGCTGGCCGTACGGGCTTTTGACACCCACGGACGTCATGGGGTATGTGATGTCCAGCTTCATCCCTGAGGGGTGAGAAACAAAAAAACACCCGATGGGTGTTTCGATTCCTTGCAGGATACTCCAATCAGTTGTTATCTTCAGGAAGATCGAGGCGGTAGCCCATGCCTCGTATTGTTTTAATTAAGCGCGGATTGCCTGGATCTGTTTCGATCGCCTGGCGAAGCCAGCTCATGTGGACATCGAGAGTGCGTGTGTCGCCCGTGTAATCGGTATGCCATACTTTGCGGATGATCGCCTTACGGGTCATCAGCCGGCCAGGGTTCTGCATGAAAAGCTCGAGCAGTTTGGCAAGCTTCGGTGTGATGCGTGATTCCTTCTTGTTGCAGCGCACCCGGCATTTGGCCATGTCCAGCTTGATCGGTCCGATCGAAAGCACATGCCGTTCATCACCAGGAAGCAGGCGCTCGATCCGGTTGAGCAATTTGCGCGGAGTGAATGGCTGGACGAGGGTAATGCTGGCACCATTACCGCGATCTGGCATCGAGTCTTGCGGCGAGATAAGAATGATCGGGATGCCGTCAAAGGTCTCCCGCAGCTTACGTGACATCCGCGTCCCGCTGGTGCGCATGGAAGCCGCATCCAGGATCAACACGTCGGGCTGCTTCTTTTTTGCTGCTTTCAGCGCTTGGTCGACTTTGTGCTGGATGCGGACCTTATACCCTTTGCGTTCGAGGGCGGGAGAGAATGAGGGGGCACTCGCCCGGCTGCTTTCGATCAGGAGAATTTCCGTTTTCGACATCGACCGCTCGGAGGCTATAAGCATTAAGCAGCCCATCACTGGTGCTGCTGGCCAACTATTATACCGTGTTTCGACTTCCCCGCAACTGGGATATTAGTCTAGGTTAAATTTTGCCACGAGCGTTATTTAAGCCAACGATTGGAAATCGTCACGGGCCAGCCTCCTGCTGCTTCGGATCCGGCTTGCGCCGCCCCCCTCATCCTGAGAGCGCCCACCAGAAAAGCCGCGGAAAGGCTGCTGGCCAAGATCCGCGCTCCTGCGGAGCGCGAACCCGGCTGGCGCGGCCCATAACGCGAATGGAGAGAGAATTTCACGCAGCACCCGTGGCCATCCCAAAGCGCCGTCCCATTGGCTGATGAGCAGCTGCCGCCCGATTGCGGCTGCAGCTGCTCGCATTTCCTGCTCGCGTGAAACGCTTCTTCCGCTTGAACTCAGGAGGATCGTCGGCATGTCCGGGCCGGTGCAGAAATATTCGAGGTGGCACCACTCCTCCACTTCTTGGGCCCAGGCGTACTCACCTGCCAGCTCGATCAGCTTCGCAGATCCGAACATCGCGGATCCGTACGCCGGGCCACTGCCCAGGATCACCGTCGCGCCACGAGCCGCCTCAACGGCGAAAGCCTCGGCAGTCGACATTTGATCCAACAACCATCCGTTAAGCGCAGCGGGAAGCTCGATCATGGCGCGGTTGATCGTTGCTCGAAACCGGGGGATGGCATACGCCCACCCGAGCGCAGCACCCAGCACGAGTGCAGCAGCGTATCCAGCCAGACCTGGCACGATCTTCAGCTGAGGCGGATCCAGGCTTAAAACCGATGAGGCCCGGGATGCCAATGTGCTTCTGGGGTTTGCAGTGACAGCGATCGTATGCAGTCCTTGAGCGGCTGCCAGCTCGATGCCCTCGATTGTGCGCGCGACCTCCCCGGATACCGAGAAGCCTACAGCGATCCAACGACTCCCCGCATGGGGAAAATCTGGAAACAGGTAACGGGAGGCTTTCATGGCGGGGATTGCCCGCACCATGCTGTTGGTGGCTTGAGAAAGCAGCATCGACAGCCCACGGGCCGCATGATGTGAATCGCCAGAACCGAAGAGAATAAAGCCGTCCGGCTTCTGCAGACTAGCGGCGATTGCTGCCGTCTGTTCGTGCGCTTGCTCCCAGGATTGACCGATGAACTCAACGTATCGCTGTACATCCGTCGCGTTGTTTTCTTGCATTGGGGCAACCTCCAGCCGCATGTATAATCGCAACCATGCTCGGAACGAATCCGGATTTCATCTTCCTTGGGGGCCTTCGGGAGGATTATTGTATCACCCATGATGGCGTCGCCATCAACCGCATCCTTGGCGGAAATGCGATCTACGCCGCCGCTGGTGCCCGGATTTGGAGTGAATCCGTCGCTATCCTTGGACGGGTTGGCTCCAACTTCCCACAGCAGTGGCTCGATTCCATTGCACGCGCAGGAATTGACACCAGGGGCATTAAGCGGTTGGAGAGCGAACAGGATACACGTACGTTTTACGCCTACCTTTCTCAGGTCCGGCGTGTAGATACACATCCGGCCTTGCATTACCAACGCGTGGGAGAACCCATGCCGAAAGAACTGATCGGCTACGAATCTTCAACGCTGGGACAGGATGCCCGTCATCACTTCACTGAGATTGCCGTTCGGCCAGAGGATGTGCCGGGCAGCTATCTTCAAGCCACTGGTGTCCACCTGGCACCAGCTGATTATCTGACTCATTCAACGGTTCCCTACCGGTTCGCAACAGAGGGTGGAGACAACAACGAGACGATCATCACACTCGATCCTTCGGAACGCTATATGACACCAGAATTCCGCGAAGAACTGCCGCGGTTGCTCAACGGTATCGATGTTTTTCTCCCCAGTGAAATGGAAGCCCGTTTGTTCCTACCTCAGCGCCCGTTCTCAGCCCTTGAACTGGCAGAGCATTTTGCTGCGATGGGCCCGAAGATCATTGTGATCAAGCTTGGCCCGGCCGGCCAGGTCCTGCTCGATGCCGAGAACGACGAACACTGGATCATTCCAGCGTACCCGGGAAGAGTCTGTGATGTCACGGGCGCGGGTGATGCGTACTGTGGTGGATTTCTCGTAGGTTTGGGACAAACCGGATCACCCGTTGAGGCAGCTCTGCATGGTAGCGTTTCAGCCTCCCTGACAATTGAGGGAACAGGCGCGCTGTTCCCACTCGATTCGGCCCCAGGGCTTGCTCAGGCCCGCCTTGAGGCTCTCCGCCCGCGCGTGAAGCAGTTCTAACCATGGATATCGAGCGGCTGGTTTCCAACACGATCCACCTGCAGGGCATCCCCGCGCCTACATTCGATGAGGGACCACGGGCAGATGCACTGCAAACCTTTCTGGAAGTCATCCCACGCATCGGGATCGAAAGAGACGCCTGTGGCAATCTGCTCGCTCGGCTTGAGGGAAATCCGGGCGCTCCAGTGATTATCAGCGCCCACCTTGACAGCGTGTTCGATCAGAGCACTCCGCTCGCATCCCGGCGCGAGCCCGGCCGTATCTTCGGTCCGGGGATTGGGGACAACGCGCTAGGGGTAGCGTGCCTGGTCGAGCTCGCGCATGATTTTGGGCGCCAATCTCTCCCGGGGGATATCTGGCTTGTCGCCAATGTAGCAGAGGAAGGACTCGGGAACCTGGCCGGGATGCGCGAGATCGTCAGCCGGTTCGGAGATCTGCCCAGTGCATACTTCGTGATTGAGGGGATGGCATTCGGTCATATTTATCACCGGGGATTGCCAATCCGCCGATATCGCGTTGTGATTGAGGGGCAGGGTGGACATGCCTGGGTGCACGCTGGCCGGCCGGCGGCGATCCATGCGCTGCTTCGTCTGGGGTCCCGCATCGAGCGAATGCGGCTTCCAAAAAAACCCAAGACAACCATAAATATCGGATCCATCCAGGGTGGCTCAAGCATCAATACGATTTCCGCCCGGGCTCAGCTCGAACTCGAGGTTCGCAGCGAATCACCCCTCGTTCTCGAGCGGATCGACCGCACACTCCACAAGATCTGCACAACACAAGAACCACACGAGCCGCTGACTGTAAAGATTGAACTCATCGGTGTACGTCCTGCAGGGGAACTACCAGCTGACCATCCGCTTGTACAACTGGCTTGGGAGACCACCCGGGCCCACACGGATATAGAACCCCGATTGGAGATGGCATCAACGGATGCAAGCCTACCGCTGAGTAAGGGGTACCCAGCGATCTGCCTGGGCATTACATATGGTGGGAACGCCCACAGCCAGGAAGAATTCATCGAGACGGGAATGATCGAACAAGGATATACAGTGTTGAAGGAAATTGTCCGAACCTGGATGGATCAAACCGCGAACAAAACAGGTCGGCCGGGGACCTGATCAAGACTCCGCAGTGGGCGTATTGTCCAGCGCGGGCATCGGGGTTGCCGTCGGTGGTTCTCCGATGACCTCAAAACGGACCGATGTCATCCAGCGCTCGCCCCAGAAAATCCGAATCTCATACTCGCCCGGTTCCCAAGCATCCGGGGTGCACTCTGTGTAGCCATACCCGCCTGTCCCTCCATCCCAGAGCTGGGTTTCAAGGCAGATCACACGGGTGCCAAGATACCATATCGCCGTCCAGCGGACGCCATCCCTTAGATTATTGTAGGTAAAAGCTGCATATAGAGCTCCAAGGGGGTTATTGAAATCCTCCGCCGGATTGATCGGCTGGTTTTCATTGTCAAGCCTTCTCGCCAAAACAGGCTGACTGAACAGCGGTTCGGCTTCGGCCGGCTCGGTCTCACGGATTAAGATCTTGATCTCCTCTGGCAGTTCAGGGGTTCCGGTTTGCGTTGGAGTGAAGGTGACGCTGGGGGTAAGCGTGATAGAGGGGGTGAGAGTGATGGTCGGAGTGGAGGTGATGGTAGGTGTCCGGGTGATGGTTTGCGTGGGGGTTTGTGATGGCGTTGGACGGGCGATGACATAGGCCGCCTGGCGTCCAAAGCGCGTGCCGATCCCCGCAGCGAGCAGGAGCATCACGCCCCAGCCGATCAGCCGCCAGCCTGCCGACATACGCTCACGCCGCAGCAGAAAATAGCGCAGCCGACTGGCGGAGCGGATTCGCATCACGCCAATGAGAATGGCGGCAGCACCGATGAGGAGAAGTAGCGCGATGACCACGAATACCGTTTGATCGATCGTCATCACACTATCTCTTTCCATTCCATCTTGATTTCTCGAATGCCATTCATGCTCACATCGCAGCGATAAATCCCCGGGTGGATCCACTCCACGTCCAGCAGCTTGCCCTCGAGCGTCACCGATTGAATGCTCCCCGGCAGCTGAAACCAGAATGAGCCAGTGATTGATCGCTCCGGGAATCCTATTTGTATCAACAGCTCTGCATCATCCGGCCGCCACGCCTGAACCTCAAAGCCTTGCGAAATGTGGATGGTGCTCCCTACCCACTGCGGACCGGCTGTAACTTGGCGGAGCGCCAGGACGCGGCAAGCATGAGGTTCAGCCTCGAAGCGCAATTCATCCGCCGCATCGATTCGATTGTAACGCGAGCGCCAGAAATCCAGGCAGTGGATATCCTTCCCGGATTCAAGTCCCAACCTGCTTCGTGCGATCTCCAGGTTGACATTCCGGTCGCTCAAATTGAGGATCGAGAGCAAAATCCTGTCTCCGGCAGCTCCTCCCATTTCAAGCGCAAGCACGTGGGTGTCATCTGCCGCCTGCCACGAAATGCACCGCGCCGCGCGTGGAAGCGGCGGCAGCAGTCTGGCAGCCCATTGTATACGTTCCTCAGTCAGGTCCGGTAGCCGGTCGGAGAGCAGCACGGAGCCCCCGGAGAAGGCGACAGCCGTCAGGAGAGATTGGACTTCATCCGTGGAAAGGTTTGAGTTCTCCGTACGAACCAGCAAACAATCCGGATCGTTGATCCACCAGCGCCCATGCATTCCACGGCGTGCGATGGTGTTGCGGATTGCATTCCGCACGGAAGGAAGACCGGCCTCATTCTTGATCAGGCGTGAGACCGGGCCTAAACGCGGGTACCAGCTGGGGGCGACATCCGGCCCGATCCGCATGGTATCCACAAACCCAATCGCCGGGCCAAGTGGAGCACCGCAGCCAACAAGGAAGACATCCTCACCTGCTGCTTCACGAATGATGCGAAGAGCATGGACAAATGCTTCGGCTCGAGTAACGTGGCTGTCATGGTATTGTCCTGGAAGTGCTCCAGCATAGAGGAAATCAAGCTTGAGATAGGAGAAGTTCCAATCGTGTGCAGCTGTGCTGATTAAAGAGGATAAATGCTCCAGCACCTGCGGGTGCGTGATATCCAGCACGCGTGGAAAGCTGTTCCACCCCCATCCTGGATTAACTGGCCGACCGCGTGCATCCCGTAAAATCCAATCCGGGTGGTCATGGGCAATGCGGGATGAAGGGTGAGCGAGAAAAGGAGCCAGCCATATTCCAGGCTCAAGCCCCTGAGATCGGATGGCGGCGGAGATCGTTTTCATGTCAGACGGGAACGAATCCGCCCGCTCGAACCAATCGCCCACCTGCGCTTGAAACCCATCATCTATCTGAACCAATTTCAGCGGCAGGCGCCTCGCGTTCTCTGCAATCCACTCAACGTGCTCGTACACGTCTTCATCCGTCAAATGTCCAAAGTAGTAGTACCAGGAGCACCAGCCTACAGGGACCTCTGGCCGGATTCGTGCAGCATTCAGTTGCCCGGCGGCCTCCAGATAGGCTGCCGCAGGCTCTTCGGCGTGGGCGCTAAGCGCCTCCAGGCAAGCCCAGTCTGATCCAAATGTGCCGCCTGGGACAAGGTAGCGGCCATCGAGCGCACTTATGAAGCGCAGCAGGAAATCCGAAGCGCGGGGAAGGATCTGGACCTGTCCTAACGCATGGATCTGCGATAGGAAACCTGCCAAACAGCCGCGGCCTGTCTGGCGATCGAAGGCCAGGGTGAACATATCAGAGCTCAGGAAGCCAGGTTCCGTAGAAAAGCCCTGAACAAGCTGCATTGGACGTGTGAATCGTCCGAGGGCTGTGATCGGAACCGCATCCTGGGACCGCTTCCAGCCAGCGTGGCTCCAACTTTGCCAGCCGTTGTGATAGGAAACGAGATCTAAGCCGGTCCCGTCCTCCGGGGTTGCTTCCCTGTCACCCGCTTCATGGTGTCCAATAGGTAACCTATTTGAGATGATTGACCTCGCCTCGAATGTCAGTTCCTGAAGCTGTACTGTGGACTCCGCTGTGTTCCTGATCACCACCCGCCACATCAGGAAAGGCCAGGCATCCAGCCAGGCTAGCTCCAGCATGATTTCGAGATGACCGACACCTGAGCATCGGAAAACCAGACCAGACGCCTTCAAGCCCGGAACGAGGGTAAGAAACGTTCTTCTCGGACTACTAATAGGCAGGAGCTCAAACTCCTGGCGGCTACCGAGCGAACTAACCGCCAGCCGTATGGAAATATCTTCGAATCTCAGACTCCCATCTTGATGAGCGAGCCGTATTCCATCAGGAAGACCGGAAATGGACGCGCTGAACAGGCCGGCGTCCCCCTTCCATAGCTCTTGCCATCCACTCACCCGTATGCCCTCCTGGAGCTAGAAAGATGCCAATTGGCTGGATATGATGCCCATGCGATCACTGGAAATCAGGCCAGCGAGCATGTGTCTTCAACCCGTAAATGGGCGACATGCTTGGGGTATACTTTATCCCACGCACAAGAAACCAAGCAACTTTTCAGGTGATTTCTGCATCCAATGGAAAAAGAACAACAAATTTCGATCAGGGCGCTGCGATCTGGGGATCGCGAAGCTTTTGCAGCTATGGTGGATGAGTATTCACCTCAACTCTACCGTCTGGCGCTGCGAATGTTAGGCAACCCGCAGGAAGCAGAGGATGTGCTGCAGGAGACCTTTATCAACGCCTTTAAGCACATGAAGCAATTCGAAGGCCGGTCGCAGCTCAGCACTTGGCTGTATCGAATTGCTGCTAACCAGGCGCTGATGCGTCTGCGGAAGAATGGGCCTGATATGGTCTCCGTCGACGAACCCCTGCAGCTGGGGGGTGGCGAAAGTGTGCCCCGGCAGTTGAAAGACTGGTGCTGCCTGCCCGAAGCCGAGTTTATGACGAGCGAGGCACAAGCCCAGTTAGACCAGGCAATCGGCGAGTTATCCTCCGCACTGCGGGCAGCATTCGTGCTCAGAGATCTTCAGGGATTATCTACCCGGAAGACAGCGGAAATTCTGGATATCTCGGAGTCAGCGGTGAAAACCCGCTTGTTGAGAGCCAGATTGGAGCTACGTGAGAAGTTGAGCGCGTATTTCAGTGGGCGGGTGGAGGCAATCGAAAATGAGTGAGCATCTCAACTGTGGGGAAATGCTATACGGGCTTTCAGATTACATTGACGGCGAAGCCAAGCAGGCGATTTGCGACGCGATTGAAGCCCATATGGCAGAATGCCCGGATTGCCGCGTTATGGTCGATACACTGCGGAAGACGATCCATCTGTACCGGCAGCAGGATTCACAACGTGAACTGCCGGAGGATGTCCGAGCCAGGCTTTTCTACTCTCTAGACATGAACGAATGGCTGGATCGATCCAGCCCAAGGACAGATCTTGCGTGATCCGACGCTCTCAGAGCCTGGGCGTCGTTCAGGCCGAAAAGCGCGAATGACCCCATCGGGTGGGAATGCGAACTCGTACGAACCCCGGCGTGGAGGACTATGTCCAGCATGTGGGAAAGGACGGCTCGAGTACGATGGGCTCCTGAATCTGGTTTGTGATGAATGCAATTTTCAGGCGTGCGGAGGTTTTACCTGATAATGGAATCGCGGAACCCGTGCGGTATCGAACCACAGAGTACAGATCTTCAACCATGACTTGTTGTATCTCCTGATGAACTGACGACCATGAAACGTGCCTTGCCCTATTTTCTGCTCGCGATTGGATTCTTTTCCCTCGGTCTTGGACTTCTCTGGAAAGGGATCAGCGGGGATCGAACCCAGGCCCAGCGCCAGCGTTCCAATGCAGGAGAAGCCTGCGTTCAACCAGCAGCCGTTGAGTTCCCAGCACCTGAACTTGAGCTGACGGATCTCACAGGAAACAGCGTGCGGCTCGAGGACTACAGGGGTGATGTCGTTCTGCTGAATACGTGGGCGACTTGGTGCCCACCGTGCCGCGCTGAGATGCCTGACTTACAGGAATATTACCGCCGGCATCAATCCGAGGGTTTCATAATTCTCGCTGTGAACATCGGAGAATCTGCCTCTCTGGTCGAGGAGTTCCAGGAGAGCCAGGGGCTCACCTTTCCAATTTGGCTCGACCCGCAGGAAACAACCCTGAGAGCGCTGAACACGATATCCCTCCCCTACTCGGTCGTCATCGACCGCAAAGGTGAGGTTCAACTCGCATGGAGCGGTGCGACATGCCTCTCGACGCTCGAGACTGTCGTAACGCCGCTGTTCCAATAACCAGCAAAGGAGCACAACATGGACGCGAGAGTGACCTGGAACGGTCGAATGAGTTTTACCGGGTCAGCCGAGACTGGGTTCGAGCTGCCGATAGACTCAGATCCAAGCGTTGGCGGTGATGACAGCGGCTTCCGCCCGATGGAGCTCATCGCGATTGGCCTGGCAGGGTGTACCGCTCTGGATGTGATCTCAATTCTCAAAAAGAAACGTCAGGATGTGCGTGAATTCTCTGTTGAGGTATCTACAGACAGGGCGGAGGAGCATCCCAAGGTTTTTACGAAAGCCAGGATTCTATATCGTGTGACAGGCAAGGACATCGACGAAGCAGCCGTAGCCAGGGCTGTCGAGTTATCTGAAACGAAATACTGTCCTGCCCAAGCGATGCTCAACGAGGTGATGCCGATCGACCACAGTTGGGAGATTGTCCCTATCGAGGAATAGATCAAACAAGAATGGGAGGGGAATTGAAGAACGCATATAAAGTTTCCAGCCTTGGTCGGACTCTGGATCCAGACTACCCTTCAAACCGGGCTGTGCTCATCCTGGTACCAATACTTGCCGCGGCTGCTGCGATCCTGGCCTGGCTGATCGGTGTGCCAACATTAGCCGGACTGCTGCGAGGCATCCGTGTCGGATTAGCTGCTTTCGTTTCCTGGGCGCTTACGCGCGAGATCGATCCCGATCACAATGGCTCGGCATTCCTGGCGATGGCGCTCGGAACAGTGGCCATCGTGGTGTATCCTGACACAGACATACTTGTCGCATTCTGGTTGCTGGCTGTCCTGCGGGTGCTCAATCGCACGACCGGGCTGCCGGCGCGCTGGTTGGACAGCGTTGTGGTGGCTGGTTTCTCAATCTGGATGCTCTGGACGTACGATTTCATCCTTGGATTGATCGCTGGGCTGGTGTTCATCCTGGACAGTGCATTTTACGAGCCCTTGCCAAGGCATCGTTACTTCGGGTTTGGCTTGATCGTGCTTGGCGTTGTTCGAGGACTGGCCGGCATTGAAGGTCAGGTTCAACATATTCTCGATATCAACGTGCTCTGGGCTCTTATCCCAGCGCTGCTCTTCATCCCCCTGCTTCTCCACTCTTCGAAGGTGGAGAGCTTGTGTGATGTGACCGACCAATTGGTGAACTCCCGCAGGGTTCAGGCATCTCAGATCGTTGCGATCCTCACCGCTCTGATCCTGGTGGAGAGGGCAATCGCTGGCGTCGAATCGGCTGGACTGGTCCTCGCCAGTCTCCTGGGAGCCGGTGTATTTTTCATCGGGTTCTCGGTCTGGAAGCGGCGTTCCTCTGCGTAGGCTCGTGATGGTGAATGAAAAACCCCGGTGCTGAGCACCGGGGTTCGCTGTTTCATCTGTCTACTGATCAATTGATCGTGAAATACGTGTAGTGATATTGGATGCGCCCGTCGACCAGGCCCAGGGTGTCATTCCCGTCAACCACCTTGCCCTGCGGGCTTTCAGCGCGCCATACAAAGTGACGTGAGCGGCCTTCGCCTGTCTTCCCCAGAACTTCAAATTTCGCATCTGGCAGCAGCTCAGTGAACACATCCTGATACCAACGGCGGATCGATTCAACGCCGACCACGGTACGCTCTCCGGTCACATGCGCTGCGTTCTGAGCGTAGAGTTTCGAGACAAAAACCGGATCATGTTCATTCATACGCCCGATCAATCGTTCAGGCATGTCAGCCACCGGCGGCTCGACCGGCCAATCATAATCAGCCACAGCGTTCCACATGTCGGCGTACTCGGATCGGCTGCAGAAATCCCAGCTCCAGGCGTTCGCACCGCCCAAGCCCATCTCGTGCGCCTTGGCGAAGAATCTCCGAATCTCATCCGGGCTCGGGCGCCAACCCCCACGGGCATATGTCGGACCTGTTGGTACAACCGGCCGCGCCGGTTTTAACGACATGTATTGCTCCACGGTCTGCTCGAGCTGCTCTTCCGGATTGTGCATCTGCTCGAAGTACACCTGAGGCATGCTCAGGTCACAGCGATCCAGGAACTCACGGAAAGGGAAATCCGGATGCATGCGCGGGTAACGGTAGGTGCTCAAGGCGATTGGCAGGTCCGGCAGGCCAGCACGTAACATCTCCATATAGCGCAGCGCGGCGCTCCGCTTGCTCGCATGCCGGTACTCGCCTTCCGCATCGATGACATATCCGTCCATGCCCAATTCGAGCGTCCGCTCGACACCAAGCCTGGCTTCGCTCACCGGATCATCGCCTCTAACATAATGCCAGCCCCAAACCTGAATCCCTTTTTCCTTGAGTGCTTCCCTGACCGGTGGGATCAGATCGACATTCCGGTCGAAGTCAAAGTTATAGGGCCAGGTTGAGCCATCAGCGATCTTGATTAAGACGTGGGACAGGCCGGCATCAGCCGCAGCCTCGGCGATGGCATCCGGATCACCACCATTGCAGAATGGGATCTTCCAGATAAAGAAACCTTTTCCAATCAACATCATGACCGGATCTCCAACGACCCTTTTCCTCCCGTTCGTTCGATCTCAATCGTCTGGCCCCGGTTCTTCGTCCCGGGGATCATCCCGACGGGGCTGTAATCCACCAGCTCTTCGGACAGCATCCGGCCCATATCGGCCGCGAATATCATCCAGAGCCTCCTTCAAACGATGGTGCTCACTCCAATCGCCTTCGAACAACGACAGCTGCCGGACGGGCTCATTCAAGTCTGTTACGCCTACTCCCAGCAGGCGTACGGCTTTGCCAGGGCGCCACACTTTGTGGAAAAGTGAGCTGGCTTGCGTGTAAATCTCGCCATCATCATCGGTATT
The DNA here is from genome assembly GCA_037379555.1 of Anaerolineales bacterium. GTDB lineage: Bacteria > Chloroflexota > Anaerolineae > Anaerolineales > E44-bin32 > E44-bin32. Next base: position 23,905 of record JARRJK010000005.1, read on the forward strand.
TTGTCCCAGCCTCGCCTGCCTGGTGATGGTGGTGAAGTCAGGCCAGCGGACTTTCACTTTTACAGTCCAACCTGCCAACCCGGCTTTTCGCAAACGATAACCCACTTCTTCACTCAGTCTGAGTAAAACCCGCTGCAGTTGAGCTTTATCGGATATATCGGTTGCAAAAGTGCGTTCGGCTGACATTGACTTCGGATCGTGTACTTCCTGGACCGGCCGATCGTCTTCACCACGCGCTTTTGCTGCAAGTTCCGGACCATAGCTGCCGAATATTTGCATCAAGGTCTGCCGATCCATCTCCGCCAGCTCACCAACGAGCGTTATGCCCCTCTCAAGCAGCCTGGATTGCATTTTCGGACCGACGCCAGGGATCATACGGACAGGGAGCGGAGCTAGAAACTCAGCCTCTGAACCGGGGGGAACCACGATCAAGCCCCTGGGCTTTCCCACCTCGGTGGCAATCTTTGCCACAAGTTTATTCGTCGCAATGCCCCATGAGGTCGGCAAGCTGAAGCGTTCAGAGATCTCATCCTGCAGCGCTTCGGCGATATCCTGCCCTGGCCGTCGGTCATCACTCACATCGAGGAAGGCCTCGTCGATGGAAATTTGCTCCACCATCGGGGCTTTCTCACGCACAAGCTCCATCACCTTTTTCGAGTAGCTGCCATACGTGCCGTGCCGGTGTGAGACGACAATCAGATTGGGGGCCAGTCGAAGCGCCTGTGCGGTTGGCATTGCCGAATGAATTCCAAATACGCGCGCTTCGTAGGAGGCTGAAGCGATGACACCCCGCCTCTCTGCAGATCCCCCGACCACAAAAGCCTTTCCCTCGAGATCCGGATTGAGCAAGACCTCGACAGAACAAAAGAAGGCATCCAGATCGAAGTGAAGAATCGTGCGCTGCTTGTTAAATTGTTTCATGCCGATCAGGATTCTGTTTGAAGAATGGCCCCGTCACAGGCTAATTGTACATCCCGCAGGGAGAGAAACCTCTCTCCTTTGCTCTCTAAGGTCCCTCGAAAGGATCTGATGGTCGATAGCAAACACAACAGGAAGGACGCTGTTTTAGGCGCTTAATATGGAAAATCAATGTGGCTATGCGCAAATACGGTGATACGAGGGTTGATATGCTGCATGTCCTTGTCTGAAGAATCTCGCCTGCCAACCCGATTGCCCTCAGGCGCCGCTGGCTTTTCCTGGTTGCAGTAATGTGGCTATGCGAAGATTTGAGGCTGCGCCCCTTCTAGGGATACCGTCCACCGTACCCCTGTCTCCGAGGTTCAGGGATGATCATCTCCCAGACGAGCACTGAGCTGCTGCGCCGCTTCTATCGCGTGTTTGCGATTGACGATCTGCCCGGCAACTTGCATCTCACGCAACACCTCCAGAATCTGTCCGATGAGCGGACCTGGGGCTATGTTCAGCTCTCGTATCAGATCATCGCCCGTCGCGAGCGGCTCGGGATCGATCAGGCTTCGACGGCGCTCAAAATATGCCTCCAGGACCGCCCGCACATTGCCCACCTGCTCCGCCCATTCCGACGCCTGCACCTGGCTCCCCTCGCTTGCCAGGATGTGCGCCAGGTGGACAAGCCCGCAGCAGACTCCAGCACTGGAGCACATGCGGAAGAAACGGTAGATGCTCACCGGGGTGGGTTTCAGCTCGTGGATCGAATCCATCCCGTCGATAAAGTCGGACACCCAATGGATCTCAGCTTGACTCAAACGGAGATCCCCGAACGTCCGCGCAACATCATCCCCGGCCGTGGGCATCAGCCAGAACAGCGAACTGAGGAAACATAACTCCCTGCGCCGCCGGAAAAGAGTGATCTCCTCCTGAAGATGTTTCCAGAGGTCCGACCGAAACCTCCCCAGCTGCCAGACAAGCAAACCTACCGATGCGCTGGCAGCCGACTCCGGATCATATTCCGGAGCCAGCGCATTCAGGATGCCGGCTAATTCTCGCCAGAGAGCCAGCACTCGTTCTGCATCACCCTCGGAGAGCGCCGCGCCGAAAACCGCCTCTTCGAAACCGAAATGCCTGATCAGGTAGTAGGGTGTAGCGGGCTCATCGACGGCCAGCATACGGAAAAGTTCATCCCTGATGCGCTCATGCGAAACTAGCTTCACCGCACTGGCATTTTGATGGATCAACTGCCGGGTGCGGCCGTCTATTTGGAATCCAAACTCACTCGCCAAGCGCAGGGCGCGCAATCCGCGGACAGGATCGTGCCCGATGGATTCACGCGCGCAAACCCTCACGACTCCTGCGCGTATATCCGCCAGGCCGCCGCAGGGATCGAGCAAGACATCCGGTCGACGCAGGTCGACGGCAATGGCGTTTATCGTGAAATCGCGGCCCTCGAGGTCGGCTTCGATCGTCGCCTCCCTCATCGCAGCAAAATCGAAGATGCGCCTGGCAGGGCTGTCCTTTTCGAGCAGAACGCGTGCCGTCCCTCGTTCACGATCTAAAGCATAGACGTCACCACCGAGTTCATCGGCCGTCATGCGCGCGAGTGTCAATGCGTCTCCCGTTGTGACAAAATCGAAATCAACAGTTGTGCGGCCGAGGAAAGAGTCGCGCACTGCCCCTCCGACAAGCCATAACCTTATCGAAGGATCAACCGATTCGAGCCAGGCGGTAAATTCACTTGGCAGTTCGTGGATGATCGACATCAGGGACGGCGTCAATCGGGCGGGATATATCGATCAGGCCGCACGACACCGATGAAGGGCAGGTTGCGGTAGTATTCGTCCAGGTCAAGGCCGTAGCCAAAGACGAATTTATTCGGGATCTTGAACCCACAGTAATCGATGGGCACTTCAGCTTCACGGCGCTCGTATTTGTCTAGCAATGCGCACACGCGGATCGACTGAGGATCACGAGTGCGCAGCAGCTGGATAACAGAGGCGATGGTGTGGCCGCTGTCGATGATATCTTCCACCAGAAGTACATCCTTCCCGGCGATGTTCGTTTGCAGGTCAAGCGTGATTCGCACCTGGCCTGTTGATTGCCGTGCACCAGCTCCATAGGAGGAGACAGCCATGAAATCCACCGTATGAGGGATTGTCAGGCGCCGCATGAGATCGGTGAGAAACATCACCCCGCCCCGCAGGATGCAGGCCAACATGAGCGGCTTTCCCTCGTAGTCCGTGCTAATCTCGACCGCCAACTCCGATATCCGCGCCTGGAGCGTGGACTCATCGATCAGGACTTCCTGCAAGAATTCCTCATAGGACTGCATATCAATCCCTGGGAACTTCGTGATGCTGGCGACAGCGGGCTTCGTAGAGCTCATTGGCCCCGATGACGACGACGGGATCATTGTAATTAGCAGGCTTGCCGTTGATCAGACGCTGTGTGCGTGACGCAGGTCCGCCGCAGACCATGCAGATCGCGTGCAATTTATCTACCCGCTCCGCCTGCGCCATCAAGCGCGGAATTGGGCCGAACGGCTCAGCACGGAAATCGGTGTCCAGGCCAGCTACCAGAACCCGCAATCCGCGCTCTGCCAGCGATTGTACCGTCTCGCAAATCGTCTCGTCGAAGAACTGCGCTTCATCGACAGCTACGACGGTAGTCTCAGTTTCGAGACGCGAGAAAATCTCGCGTGGAGATTCGATCGGCGTCGCTTCAAACTCGGTGCCCGCATGCGAGGCCAGCTTCTCGACGCCAAAACGGTCATCAATGTTCGGCTTGAACACCTGCACTTGCTGACGGGCGATCTTCGCCCTGCGCAGCCTGCGTATCAATTCATCTGTCTTCCCACTGAACATCGAGCCGGTGATGACTTCCACGCTTCCAGTCGTGTGGCGCATTTGACATTGGCCTCCTGCGGAAAAGAAAACGGGCAGGCGCTATTGCACCTGCCCAGAGTCTACACGAGCACACGTCCCTTGCAACTACCCTCGTCTATACCTGCGGTTCAAGCGCAGCTTCTGGCAGCTCGAAACCGCGCCGCTTGAGCGCTCGTTTCAGGTCAGCCAGGCTTTTGCGCCCGAATCCATCGATGTCGAGCATCGCCTGGTCACCCTTCGTCATCCGCTCGAGTGCTTGGCCGACGATTTCGATTCCAGCCTTGGCGAGGGCTGATTCAGCGCGTGGGTTAAGCTCCAACTCAGCGATCGGCAATTCAGGAGAAGTCTTCGAGGCCTCGCGATCCTGCTGCTCTTCAATATACTGCTGGCGAGCCTCGAGCTTCTTGTAGAAGCGATCGACCTGCCCCTCAGTGTCTACGATGCGCTGCTCGCCCGTATAGAAGGGATGACACTGTGAGCAGACATCAGTCTGGATCACTTCCTGCGTGGAGCCTGTCGTCCAGGTGTTCCCGCAGGCGCAGACTACCTTCGCGTTTGGGTAATATGTGGGGTGAATTCCTTCTTTCATGCCGTAAAACCTCTCCGGAGACACTTGCTCTTGACGCTTTCGACGACCGCCCTCTCTCCGAGGAGGGCTTACTCGATCGTCAGCGTGAATTTAACCTAGTGTGGGATGACGTTGACGCGCTTACGGCCTTTCTTCACGAAATCGTACTCCACGATCCCGTCAACGACCGCGAACAGCGTATCATCACTTCCGATCTTGACGTTCAAGCCGGGGTGGATCCGGGTGCCGCGCTGGCGGACCAGGATGTTCCCTGCCCGAACCACTTCGCCACCGTATTTCTTCACCCCCAGGCGCTGGGCATTGCTGTCGCGCCCGTTGCGGCTTGAGCCGCCACCTTTTTTGTGTGCCATCGCTTTCTCCTCGCTCCCTACTCTTCCTTCTTCTTGGAAGTCTTCTTGCTGGGTGACTTCTGCGAAGACGATGTGGAGCGTTTACTCGCACTGCTTTTCGCCTTGCTTGATGCCTTCGGCTTGCTGCCTGCACTCTTGCTCTTGGATTCAGAATCGGCGCCTGATTTCCGAGCCGATTTCGGTTTCTCGGCAGACTTCTTCACCTTTGACGGCGCAGGCTTGGCTTCGGATTTCTTAGCGGACGGTTTGGCTGTCTTCTTCTCGGCTGGGGGTGTTTCCTCGGAATTCGCCGCAGAAGACTTCTTCGCTCCGGAGCCGATGATCTCATCGATCCGAATCTGAGTATACCGCTGGCGATGACCCTGCTTACGGCGGTAACGTTCCTTCGGGATGTACTTGAAGACGATGATCTTCTTCCCTTTGATCTGATCCAGAACCTCGCCTTTAACGGAAGCGCCCTTGATTAACGGGTCACCAACCTGAACAGAGCTGCCGTCAACAATCAGCAGCACGTCTTTGAATTCGACAGGTTTTCCGACATCGAGCGGAAGCCGATCGACTTCGATCATCTCCCCCTCGCGAGCGATGTACTGCTTACCGCCCGTTTCAACTACAGCATATTTCATGAGCCTCACTCCAGCTTCACTCCACCTTCAAGCCTGCGGACTTGTTTATCGTACCGCCAGCCGAAGGGGAAGTTGGCGATTCAAACGCCCGCCCCAACTCGGATTCGCTGGGGCAGACGAGAGATTATAACGGTCGGGAAATAGCCTGTCAACGTTGGCCGGGCGACCCCAGCCGAGAGGCTCAATCCGCCGCAACCGTTTCAGCCTGCGCGGGTTCTACCTCCACTTCGGGCACGCTCTCCGGTTCGAGCTCGAGGAACCCGTCGATACGCTCATCATGGAGCGCCATTTCGCTTCCCGGGAACCCCGTGCCAGCCGGGATCAGTTTTCCGATGATGACGTTCTCCTTCAAACCGCGCAAGTAATCGACTTTCCCTTCGATAGCCGCCCGGGCCAGCACCTTGATGGTGTGCTGGAAGGATGACGCTGACAGGAACGATTCGGTCTCCAGCGAGGCTTTCGTAACGCCCAACAGCACTTGCATCGCTTTGGCAGGAGCCTTGCCTTCCTTCAACATCTGCTCGTTCAACCGCTGCAGATACCGGCGGTCGACCAGATCTCCTGGCAGTCGCTCCGTATCTCCGGGCTGCGTGACCTGAACCTTGGAGAGCATCTTCCGGATGATGACCTCAAAGTGCTTATCGTTAATGTTCTGACCCTGCGAGCGGTATACCTTCTGGACTTCCGAAAGCAGGTAGAGCTCAGCGGCTTCCCGGCCCAGAATGCGCAGAATGCGGTGTGGATTGAGCGAGCCCTCAGTCAGCTGGTGCCCTGCCGGGATCTTGTCACCGTCCTTCACCAGCATGCGGGCGCTGGCCGGGATATCGTACTCGGCTTCGTCGACCTGGTCGTAGGAGATGATCACCTTGCGATCTTCAAGCCGCACCCGTCCGCCGTGACTGGCCACAATTTCCGAGTCACCGCGCTTGGCGATCAGCGTTCCACTGTCAATTTCCGTTTCATCCTCGACCTTGAGCGCCCAGTTGCCCGGGACGTTGTACTCATCCTTGATGAGCTCGCTGTTGGTGATCTGAACAACACGCGGGCCATCCGGAACCTCCGGACTGATGATGTGGACGGTGCCGGCGATTTCGGAGATGACGGCTTCGCCCTTCGGTTTCTTGCGAGCCTCGAAGAGTTCCTCCACTCTCGGCAGACCGGTTGTGATGTCCCCGCCAGCAGCCACACCACCGGTGTGGAAGGTGCGTAGCGTCAGCTGTGTACCGGGCTCACCGATCGACTGCGCTGCCACGATGCCGACAGCCGTGCCAAGCTCAACCATGTTGCCGCGTCCGAGATCCATGCCATAACACTGCTTGCACAAGCCGAACTGCAGATCACAGGTAAGCGGCGAACGCACATGAACTTGCTCAACCCCTGCCTCGTCGATCCTGCGCGCCTTCTCAAGCGTTATGACCTCACCGCCCTTGTACAGCACCTCGCCTGTCTCCGGATGGGCGATACGGCGGGTGATAACCCGCCCGAAAAGGCGCGAGGCGAAATCCTGTCCAGCAACATCGTCGCTGCGGCGAACCCAGATACCTCGCTGCGTGCCGCAATCATCTGCGTTGATGATCACATCCTGGGCAACATCGACCAATCGCCGTGTCAAATAACCGGCGTCCGCCGTACGCAGAGCCGTATCGGTCAGACCCTTGCGTGCGCCGTGAGTCGAGATGAAGTATTCCAGCGTCGTCAACCCATCACGGAACGATGAGCGGATCGGGTGGGCGATGATACGTCCAGCAGGATCGGCCATCAGGCCGCGCATGCCAGCCAGCTGTGAAATCGGCTGGAAACCACCCTTTGTAGCTCCAGAGATCGCCATCGTGCTCAGGTTGCCCGCCGGATCCATCACGCTCTTGACAGCATCAGCAACTTGCGAGGTGGTCTGCTGCCACAGCTCGATGATGCGCTCAGTCTGTTCCTGCTCTGTCAGTAATCCGCGGCGGTAATCCTGACGCACCGCCTCCGTTTCGTCCAGTGTCTGGTTGATGATCTCCTCTTTGTTCGCAGGGACGGTGATGTCGGAGACTGCGATGGTCGTGCCGGAGCGTGTAGCATAGGCAAAGCCGATGTCCTTAATTGCGTCGACAACCGCCGGCGTGCCTTCTTCCCGCAGGAGCAGATAGATCTCACCGACCAGCTCCTGGATGGAACCCTTATCCAGCACGCGATTGACGAAGCGCATCTCCTCGGGCAGGACCCGGTTGAAGAGCACCCGCCCGATTGTGGTCTCGATTACCTTCTCGACCGGTTCTTCAAGCCGGTGGTCCTGCTCGTCATACCAGGTCTTTCCAAGCAGCTTGATCGGGGCGTGAATCGAGACGTTGCCAAGCGAATACGCCATCTCGACCTCGTCCATATCGCTGAACGCCTTGCCAGCTCCCAGCTGTTCATGACCTTCATCGGTCATGGTCAGGTAATACACACCCAGAACCATGTCCTTTGTCGGTCCGACAATCGGTTCGCCGTCAGCTGGCTTGAGCAGGTTGACGCTCGACAGCATCAGTTCGCGCGCTTCACGAACGGCCCGCTGCGAAAGCGGCAGGTGGACCGACATCTGGTCGCCGTCGAAGTCGGCGTTGAAAGCGGCACAGACCAGCGGGTGCAGTTGGATCGCCTTGCCCTCCACCAGCACCGGCTCGAAGGCCTGGATGCCCAGACGGTGCAATGTAGGAGCCCGGTTGAGCAGCACGGGGCGGTCCTTGATTACCTCTTCCAGGACCTCCCACACCTCCGGTCGTTCACGCTCGATGATGCGTTTGGCGCCTTTGACATTCGCGGCATAGTTGTAAGCGACCAGTTTTGAAATGACAAAGGGCCGGTACAGCTCCAGCGCCATTGCCTTCGGCAAACCGCATTGGTATAGCTTGAGGTGCGGACCGATGACGATCACGGAGCGGCCGGAGTAGTCAACACGCTTGCCGAGCAGATTGCGGCGGAAGCGTCCTTTCTTGCCTTTGAGCATGTCGCTAAGCGATTTGAGCTCCCGGCGGCCGCGACGCGAGAGCGCCTTGCCGCGCTGGGAGTTGTCGATCAGCGAATCGACGGCTTCCTGAAGCATGCGCTTCTCATTGCGGACGATCACGTCCGGCGCGCCAAGCTCGACGAGCCTCTTCAGCCGGTTGTTGCGGTTGATTACGCGGCGGTAGAGATCATTCAGGTCGGAAGTCGCAAACCGGCCGCCATCGAGCTGGACCATTGGGCGCAGGTCCGGCGGGATTACCGGAAGGATCGTCAGGACCATCCATTCCGGCCGGTTGTCCGAACGGCGGAATGCCTCCACCACCTTCAGCCGCTTGGTGGCCTTCTTTTTACGCTGCTTGCTGCGGGTCGTCCGTACTTCCTTCCAGAGATCGTCAGCCAGCTGATCGAGGTCGATCTGCTGCAGGATCTCGTAAAAGGCTTCAGCCCCCATGTCCGCCCGGAAGACCTGCCCCCACTTTGACTTCAGCTCGCGGTAGCGCGACTCCCCCAGAAACATCATCGGGGCGATCGTCATCAATTCGTCGCGATCCTTCTCCAGCTGCTCACGCGTTTCCATGTTGCTGTCGATGAGTTCATCTTCGACCTGCGACAGCGCAAGATCAGCCTCGGCCTTCACCTGCTCGATTTCGAGGTTCAGCTCTTCCAGTTCCTGGTCGCGCGCTTCCTTTAACTTTGACTCGACCTCTTCCAGGTGCGATTTAACAGCCTTCTGAACTGTCGAGATATGGCTTTTTCCAATCGTGTCACCCTTTTTCGCGACGACCGTATCGAGAGCCTCGAACTTAATGTCCGAACGAATGGTTTTATCCTGCTTATCACTCAGGGTCTTCTCGAGCCGCTGGCCTTCTCGCATCACCGGGTCAATTTTCTCGGCGACGCTCTCGTCGTAGTTGGCTTGAATTTCCTTCTTCCGGGCCTGCAACTCGTTCAGATGCTCCTGGCGCTCGGACTTGAGCGAGGCCTCACGCTCTTTGATCGCGGTGGCCTGCTCTTTTTCCAAGGTGGCCAGCTCCTCTTCGATCCGCTTGAGCGCCTTGCGGCGTGAATCTTCATCAACGTACGTTACGACGTATTGCGCGAAATAAAGGACACGGTCGAGATTGCGGCGTGAGATGTCGAGCAGCAATCCCAGGTGTGATGGCACCCGGCGCGTGTACCAGACATGCGCCACCGGTGCTGCCAGCGCGATGTGTCCCATCCGCTCGCGCCGCACCGCCGAGCGCGTGACTTCTACCCCGCACTTCTCACAGGTGATGCCCTTGAAGCGAATATTCTTGTACTTGCCACAGTAGCACTGCCAGTCCTTGGTCGGACCAAAGATGGCTTCGCAGAACAGGCCATCCTTCTCTGGGCGCAGGCGACGATAATTGATCGTCTCCGGCTTAAGCACCTCACCATGCGACCAACTTCTGATGGTCTCCGGCGAGGCCAGGCTAATACGCAGTGCACGAAATCCTTTTGAATCCACCCGAATACCTCCGTCGCTGTACGCGATGGTTTCCGTTTATTGGCTCCACCATGATTCGAACATACGTGCTACTCGGAAGACATAGCAAAACAAGCGCGTGAGACGGAATCCGCCTCAAGCGCTTTTACGCGCCGACCGAACGGCTTTATATACGAGAGGAATTATATAGAAGATCTCCAATGTGTCAAGGTTAATATCGCCTTTTCACACGGAGAAAATACCCGAAAGATGCCTTATGTAAACAAAACTGCCGTTTCACGCGCCCATCGGTTTGAGCGGACCCGACCATTGGTCTGGAAACAGCTCCAGCGCACGTTCCGCAGCCTTCACGATATGTTCGTCCCGATCGAAGCGCAGCTTTCGAATTGCGGATTGCGCTTCAGATGTATGCCATTCGACCAGCCTCAGCAGCGCGACCATGCGCGAACGCGAGTTGGGCGATTGAACGGTCTCGCCCTCCTGCTGGACATAACCGATCCGGGGTTGAGAGACGATTTCAATCAGGACAGGGATGACGGCGGGTTCATTCATGCGGGCGAGCGCCTGAACCGATTCATGCGCCTTGTCCAGCTCTGCATACCGCAGGGCACGGAAGCGGAGGATCTGAACGGTGGTGAGCGTGGCCACCTCCCGCACCAGGGGATCGCCATCCTTCATTGCAGCCGAGATCTCCTCCAGAACCGCATCATCCTGCGCGATCCCCTGGCGATTAGCGAAGGTGACTGCCTCCCGCAGCCTCATGCCTGGATCGGTTCCGCGTAAATCGAAGTCGATTCGTGCACGCTCGATCAACCTTGCAGCGGGGGTCTTTTGAACAACTTCCGATTGCTGATCGGGCAGAGGCCGCTGGTCTGGGGGCAAGTCGAGCAGATGCAACGCCTGCTCAACGATGGGCGTGATCAGCGGTTCGTTCAATTCGAGCATCTCGTTCAGGAAGCTGCGTATGCTGTTGACGCCAGGCTGCTGCATCACGGCTCGAGCGCGCGTGCGCCACAAATTCACTTCCTCAGCGATTTCCCCCTGACGGGCGCGCAGCTCACGCTGCTGCTCCCGCAGCCGATTGCGTTCATCCTCGGTCACTTCAAGCATCGTGCGACCGAGTTCATCAAGCTCATCGCTGAGATCAATGAACTGCTTTTGGATCGCGCTCGCTTTACGCTCGATCGCTTGCTGCACCTGCCGCAAGCCTATCCCGATCGCCAATCTGTTCCTCCCAGGTTCGAGGTTTTCCCGAGAATGACCAGGCAAAAATCCATCAATGAAATCAATTTCGCTGGGATCATCCCAACCCAGGTAGAAAAGACCGCACCGGGCTCGGCTTGGATGCGTCTGATCTATGCGACAGTATAGAGAAGGTCAGCAGGCTCGTCAACAGTACCGGCTGTACCTAACAAGCCCTGCCTGCTGCCAACATTTGGACGCATGCCCACATGAACACCCCTCTACAATATGAAATGCAGCACCCCCCTTTTCGCCGGATAACCCGTTCCTGTATAATCACCCGCGTGACGGAAGAAGAGAGATTGATTTCACCCGCTCGCAGCGGCGAAGACCTGACGGAGTTAACCCTCCGGCCACGCTTGTTAAATGAACTGATCGGCCAGGATCGCGTTCGCGAAAACCTGGCGATCCTGATCGAGGCTGCAAAGGGACGCGGCGAAGCACTGGACCATGTCCTGTTCTATGGCCCGCCTGGGCTTGGAAAAACCACGCTCGCCCACATTTTAAGCGCCGAGATGGCTGTTAACTTAAAAGTCACCTCGGGGCCCGCGATCGAGCGGGCTGGCGATTTGGCCGCAATCCTGACCAACCTGCAGGAAGGCGATATTCTTTTCATCGACGAGATACATCGCCTCGGGCGGGCGGTAGAGGAGATTCTCTATCCAGCCATGGAGGACTTCGCCCTCGACCTGACGATCGGCAAGGGACCGAGCGCCCGATCACTGAGATTGAATCTGCCTCGCTTCACCGTCGTCGGCGCCACAACCCGCCTGGCGCTTCTCACGGCACCCCTGCGGGCACGCTTCGGCGCCATCCACCGCCTCGACTTCTACGATAACGAGTCGATGGCAGCCATCGTCCAACGAGCTGCCCTGGTGCTTGATGTCGGAATCGACAGCTCAGGCACAGAGGAGATCGCCTGCCGGGCGCGCGGCACGCCGCGGGTCGCGCTGCGGTTGCTGCGGCGAGTCCGGGACTTCGCCGAAGTGCGCGGGGATGGGCGCATTAATCGCCAGATCGCCCGCGAAGCCCTTCAGCTGCTCGAAATCGACGACCTTGGGCTGGACGATTCTGACCGCAGAGTGCTGCGCACGATCGTTGAGAAATTCCAGGGCGGACCGGTTGGCCTGCAGACGATCTCGGCCTCAATCAGCGAGGAGCCGGATACCATCATGGACGTCATCGAGCCCTACTTGCTCCAGCTGGGATTCATAGATCGCACACCCCAGGGCCGTGTCGCCACGCCGCACGCCTACGAACACCTCGGCCTGACCCCACCCCCCTCGCCGCAAGCCCACTTGCCTGAGATGTGAGCCTCGGGGATCCAACGATGTTTGACATTAACACGATCGCCCGCTGGATCCTTCTGACCGGTGCAGTTTTACTGCTCGTTGGTGCTGCACTGTGGGTGATCGGGCGCCTGGATCTTCCCATCGGACACCTGCCTGGTGATATTCAATTCCAGCGCGGCAACTTTTCCTGCTTCATCCCGCTTGCGAGCTCGATCGTCATCAGCTTGCTGCTCACACTCATCCTCAACCTTGTTATCCGCTTCCTGAACCGGTAAATCTTGAGAACCGACGACTTCGATTACACACTGCCGCCCGAGCAAATCGCCCAACATCCGGCTGAACCGCGTGATTCCTCGCGCCTGCTGGTCTTCGACCGGTCGGCCGGGTCCACGGAAGACACCGTTTTCAACCAGCTGCCCCGCTTCTTGAAACAGAACGATGTCCTTGTTCTCAATGAGACGCGCGTCCTGCCGGCGCGTCTGTTTGCCCGCAAGCTTCCCGGCGGGGGCAAGGTCGAACTGTTACTGCTTAAACGACGCACTCCAAAGCGGTGGGAAGCGCTCGTCGGCGGTAAGGGGCTTAAGCCCGACCGGAATTTGGAATTGATGGATGGAAGCACATGCCGCATCCTCGACGATCTGGGCGGCCCAAAGCGCCTGGTTGAATTTGATCGTGAAGTTGAAACGCGCCTGCCGGCGTTGGGGGAGATGCCGCTTCCGCCATACATCCATGAACCACTGCAGCATCCTGACCAGTATCAAACGGTATTCGCCCGTGAGCCCGGGTCCGCTGCGGCACCGACCGCTGGCCTGCACTTCACCCCATCACTGCTCGAGCGAATGCGCCAATCGGGAACAGCCCTGGCTTATGTAACGCTGCATGTCGGGCTGGATACATTCGCCCCCGTGCGCGAAGCTGACCCGGAGCGGCATGAAATCCACAGCGAATGGTGCTCCATCTCGCAGGCCACCGCTGAGACAATCAACCAGCGCCGTTCCGCTGGCGGCCGGGTGATCGCCGTCGGGACGACAACGGTGCGAACGTTGGAGACCGCTGCCCGGGTGAATGCCGATGGGAAACTGAGCAGTTTCGAGGGTCAGACCGAACTTTACATCCTTCCCGGCTTTGAATTCCTGGCGGTTGACGCGATGATCACGAATTTCCACCTCCCCCGTTCAACCCTGCTGATGCTGGTCTCGGCTTTCGCCGGGCGCGAGCGGGTCCTCGCCCTGTACCAACACGCCATCTCCGCGGGCTACCGCTTCTACTCCTTCGGGGATGCGATGCTCATCCTCTGATTGACTTTCATATCGCCGTGTGAGATACTGCACCCAGCAAGGCACTTTACCAACGCTATCTTTCAACGGAGGAGGTGATGCCCATGGTTTATCATTCTGACCAACGTGCTGCGGCGTCCCTCCTCCTGATTGGATAGGGACGCCGCAGCGCACCGAAGAGCCGCCATAAGGGCGGCTCTTTGCATTGTACACAGGTGATCGATTTTGCTTCCAAACCGGGCTTCAAAGGACCGGTGCCGGAAGCACAAGGGCGGCGATTGCTACGCGATAAATTGGCCCAGATAACTCAATCCTGCGACGACGGCGACGGTCGCGAGCTGCAATCCTAGAAAAATGACCCACCCGGACCGCCTAGGCATCCGGGGCCAAACGGATGCGGCTCAGCGACTGGCGGCAGGCACTATCGTTCCCGATCAGGATCTCTGCCACACCGGCTTCAACCAGGAACAGGGACAGAGCGAGAACCGCACCGAGAATAAAACTGAGCTCCCGCTGACTCAGCCTCTGCAATCGATGGATATCCAACACCACACCTCAGGCAAGACGATCAATGGCTTCAATCCCCCAGGCAAATCCCCAGCTCACGGGCAGTTATCATCGCGTCCCCCGAAACATCAACCCGTTTGGGGATCTCCAAAGCTTTCTCCAGCGTCACATCGCGGACGGCCATTCCCTGCAACGACACCATCCGGCCATACCCGCCGCGCAGCGCCAGACGTACAGCAGCTGCACCATAGCGCGTTGCGAGCCAGCGGTCGAAAGCCGTCGGCTGGCCGCCGCGCTGAAGATGGCCGAGTACGGTGACCCGCGTCTCCATCGCACATATCTCGCCGATCGTTTTACCAACGATCTGGCCTACACCACCCAGCCTCGAAACGACAATCTCATCACCCTCGCGCGAATAAATCGGCTCGGCCCCTTTGGGGAAGGCACCCTCAGCGACCGCGATGATGCTGAAATGCCGTCCTGATGCGTCCCGCTCGAGTATCGTCTGGCGGACGGGTTCGAAATCGAAGGGTATCTCCGGGATCAGGATCACATCCGCTCCACCGGCCACACCCGCATGCAGGGCGATGAAACCCGCATCACGCCCCATCAATTCAAGCACCATCACACGATGATGTGCCTCAGCAGTGGTGTGCAGTTTATCGATCGCGTCGGTCGCAGTGGTGACCGCCGTATCAAACCCAAAACTGACATCCGTTCCACCAATATCGTTGTCGATCGTCTTGGGTACCCCGATGATCGGACAACCTTTTTCCACCAATTCGTAGCTGATACGAAGCGTACCATCTCCGCCAACTACGATCAGGCAATCCAGCTCCAGCTCTTCAATTTTCGCTACCACCTGATCCGAGACATCAACGACGACTTCCACACCATCACGCATCACCTTGCGCGCAAAGGGATTGCCGCGGTTCGCTGCACCGAGGATCGTCCCTCCCTGTGGCAGGATGCCGCGGACGTGCTCAGGTGTGAGTTCAAGTGTGACTCCCTCCTGCAGCAGCCCATCAAAGCCGTGCTCAATTCCGACCACCGTGGCGTCGTATTCATTGTACGCAGCTTTGACGACTGCCCTGATTACAGCGTTCAGCCCTGGTGCATCGCCACCACCGGTGAGTATTCCTAACCGGGCAGGCATCTAATCACCTCAACTTCCGGAAACCTCATGGCAGGTCCCAATAATCGTAATCCGTCACTCGAACCGTGAAATCAGGTGTGCTGCCGGAACTGATAAACAACCCGAAGAGTCCATCGGCGAAGGTCGAGTCGCTGATTTGGCGCAGGAATTTGCCGTTGACATACAGGCTGAGCTCGTCACCCGACGCCCATATGCCGATTCGGCGTGTGAGGTTTGGTCCACTTGGTATGGCGTTATTCGCGCTCCATACGATCAGATTGTTCATCGATGCGCCATCCCAGGTGCGCAGTACGTACTCACCGGAACAGCTGATGCCGTAGAGATATCCCTCGCTTGCGCTCGGTGCGCGGAACATCAACCCGAAGGCGTCCCGACCTGCGCAAGCACCCACTTCAACTGTCGCCTCGAGATAGAAGTTGTCATCCTCGCGCCAGGATAGCAGCCAGCCATTGTAGAAATTCGGATTGAAAGCGGTCATGACCAGTGCATGATCGCCAAGCTCAAACCGGACATGTGAGTCCGCGTACAGGCTCCAATCACTGCTGTCGGCGAAATCCTCGTGCCAGGTGGGATTGCCAAGTGAATTGCGCGGGTCGTCCGCTCCCAACGTTGGTGTTGGTGTAACGGTGATGGTCGCAGTCGGCGTTAAGGTCTGGGCTGGAGTCTCCGTTGCGGTGACCGTGGGTGTGGCAGTTGGTGTCGAAGGAGGTGGGGTATATTCCGGTGCGAATTGGAAATCCCACGCAAAGGAAATATCCGACCGCAGCTCACCCTGCTCGATCGTAACCGTCTGTCCGAGCGCGCCGA
This sequence comes from Anaerolineales bacterium, assembly GCA_037379555.1. GTDB lineage: Bacteria > Chloroflexota > Anaerolineae > Anaerolineales > E44-bin32 > E44-bin32. Next base: position 39,986 of record JARRJK010000005.1, read on the forward strand.
CATCATCATCGGCACGGGGATAGGTCCAGCGTCCGGGCAGCAGGCGTGAGGCGTTCGCACCGCTGTTCGGATCCACCATAACGCAATACGTCCCCGGTCCCAAACCAGCGAAGAGGTAAATCCCATCAGCACCAGTGACCGTAGAGGCGAGTCCGAAGGATGGGCAAGCGCCTTGCCCCAGCGTGAGCTCGATCCCGGGCAGGCTCTCCTCGCCCTGATCGAGCCGGCCGTTCGCCTGCAGTGATCCGGTCTCCGGAGACGTAACACAGCCGTCTGGAGGGGTTGAGGGTGTTGCCACTCCTTGCCCTGGCGCTGCGCAGCGGTCGTGCCAGATGCGGCCGGCAATCCCGCCCTCTCCCGTAATTACCGGCCCATCTACAAGCCCGGTGTCGGAATCCTCTCCAGCTGAACCCAGCTTGCAGGCGAGCACACCTGCAAGCATGACCACCCCAACCAGGATCAGTCTATCCTTGGACGACTTTGCAATCATACAATCACCTGGAATCTCACAGCCTTTTCCGGCCGGTCAAGCCGTAGCTCAAGCCTGGTCCGAATCTAACAGAAAACCACCGTCAATATAGCATGACGGTGGTAAGGGAGAAAGGCTGGTGCCCCCACGGGGTTTCGAACCCCGGTTTCGGCCTTGAGAGGGCCGCGTCCTGGGCCACTAGACGATGGGGGCAACGGTCGGAATTCTACCATCGGGCGGTTTGAGGGTCAATAAAACCTGCCCCGGGCTTGATCCGAAAGCGCCAGATACCTGATGATCTCCGCCCGCATGCTATAATATTGCGAATATTTTGGTCCGAATTTTGGCGGTGCTGTGAGGTAGCCCTTCCGATGCTCGCGCAGGAGATCGAACGCAAGCTGGCATGGATCCTTCCCAGGATTCGAAAGCCCGGCCGCTATACCGGTGGAGAACTCAATCAGGTCGTGAAAGATTGGGACCAGGTCGACGTTCATGTCGCTCTGGCATTCCCTGACATTTATGACCTTGGCATGTCGAATCTCGGCCTGGCTATCCTGTACGACATCCTCAATCAACTGGATGACGTGAATGCGGAGCGAGTTTATCTGCCCTGGGTAGACATGGAAGCGGCGATGCGCGAAGAAGGCATCCCGCTGTACTCGCTTGAGAGCAAACATCCCATCTCACAGTTCGACCTGCTGGGTATCTCGCTGCCATATGAGACGCTGTACACCAACACCCTGAATTTGCTCGACCTGGCCGGGATTCCGCTGCGGAGCGCAGACAGGGACGAGAACGACCCGCTGGTGATCGCCGGCGGACACGCAGCTCATAACCCGGAGCCAATGGCGGATTTCATTGACGCCTTCGTCATCGGTGAAGGCGAAGAAGTGCTCGTGGAAGTTGTCCGGACTATACAGCAGTCGAAGGCAGATGGTGGGTCTCGGGCAGATCTGCTGCGATCGCTGGCTGGGATATGGGGGGTCTACGTCCCGAGCCTGTACCAGGTCAGCTACTCCGATGACGGAACCGTGTCGCAGGTGGAAACGCTTGATCAGGAAACCCGGCTGCCTGTCATCAAACGCATCGTGCCACGACTCGGCAAGCCGGTCACTCACTTCATCGTTCCATACATCGATATCACGCACAACCGCATCCCGATCGAGATCATGCGCGGCTGCACCCGAGGCTGCCGGTTCTGCCAGGCCGGCATGATCACGCGCCCGGTTCGTGAGAGACCTGTCGACCAAATCCTTGACGCTATCGAAGAAGGCATCCGGCAGACGGGCTTCGAAGAAGTCGGACTGCTCTCGCTCTCCTCCTCCGATTACGACGAGATCGTGCCGCTGGTGCAAGCTGTGAGCGAACGGTTCGCAGGCCAGAATCTCAAGATCAGCTTGCCCTCCCTGCGCATCGAATCTGTCTCAGTCGACCTGATGGATGCCTTGCAAGGGCAGTCCTCGCGCTCCGGTTTCACCCTCGCGCCGGAAGCTGCGACCGAGCGTATGCGTGAGATCATCAACAAGCCGGTATCCACGGCTCAACTCCTGGAGACTGCGCGTGAAATCTACAGCCGTGGCTGGAAAACGATCAAACTCTACTTCATGATTGGACATCCATCAGAGACGATCGAGGATGTTCAGGCGATCGCCGAGCTTTGCAAAGCCGTGCTGGCCGAGGGCCGAGCAGTCATTGGCAAGCGCGCCAGGGTACACGCGGGGGTGAGTACATTCGTACCCAAGCCCCATACGCCTTTCCAGTGGGTTCCCTGCGATACAGTCGAGCAGATTCAAGCCAAACAGGATCTGCTCCGGCGTGAAGTACGCGGAGCAGGTCTTAAACTGAACTGGAACGATCCCCGGGAGACTATGCTTGAAGCCTGGCTCGCGCGCGGCGACCGGCGTATGGGCGAGGTGATCTACGAGGCATGGCGTGCAGGGGCCAGGTTCGATGCCTGGCGGGAGCATTTTGCCTTCGATAGCTGGTTGCAAGCGTTCGAGATTGTGGGGCTCGACCCGGCGTTCTACACCCACCGCGAGCGGCCGATCGACGAGACACTGCCTTGGGATCACATCGACGTTGGCGTCAAGAAACAGTTCCTGACTGAGGATTACCTGTGGAGCTTGGATGGACGCACGCGTGTAGACTGCCGTGAACGCTGTTTCGCTTGTGGCATCCTGCCAAAATACGCAGGCCTGCGGCGCCAAAATCCGGGTGAAGCATGGGAGTGTCCAGAGGTCCGCTCACCCGCACGCCAGAAGACTGAGCAAACAATCCCGCTCGTCCCGGCCTGATACCGATGAGTCAAACACACCCTGAAAGATATCGAATTACCTACGGCAAGGGCTCGGCGATGCGCTTCACCGGCCATCTGGATCTGCAGCGGACATGGGAAAGGACCTTCCGCAGGGCTGGCCTTCCGCTAGCCTACTCGCAGGGCTACAACCCGCGTCCGAAGCTTCAGCTCAGCCCGGCGCTTCCGCTTGGATGCACCAGCGAGTGCGAGATGATCGATATCTGGCTCAAAATCACACTCGAGCCAGAGGAGATTCATGACCGGATCGTGGAAGCGCTGCCACCAGGACTGACGATCTCAGGCGTAAGTGAGATACCCGCCAGCGATCCCGCCCTTCAAAACCAGGTTACGTCGGTCGAATACCATGTATCGCTTCCAGAGCTCCAGGATTTAGATCTGCAGCAGGCAATTGAGGCGCTTCTCACTGCACGCGAAATACAACGTATCCGGCGCGGGAAGGGCTATGATCTGAGGTCGCTTGTGGAGACGCTCGAGTTGATCCCCCAGGAAGCAGGAGCACTGGTCATGACGCTCGCCAGCCGGGAAGGTGCCACCGGCAGACCGGAGGAGGTGCTGCTCGAGCTTGGGCTGGATCCTGCAGATTGCCTGATCCACCGCTCACGGCTCCTGGTCGCCAATCCCGAAAGTGCGTGATGATCGGTACATGAAACGCGCCCGCTGTATCAACGGGCGCGTTCTTATGGGTCTCTCCCTCTCCTGAAAGCTGACCCAGGTCGAATTTCAGTTTAATGAATCCACCGCATCACAGATCGAACAGATTCATATACTTCATGGCAAGGTTCAAATCACCCTTAAGCTCGATCTTCTTCGTCGCGATCGCTGTCATTGGGTTGAGCTTGCCTGTAACCAGGTCAATATAGTTATCGGCATCTGCAGAGAGGGTGAGATTCGGTTGCTCCACCTCGCCCTCCTTGACGGTGCAGGTCTTGTCCCGGATGGTGCACACCCAATTGCCCCCCTCACCCAGCCGAAACTGGATGATGGCGTCGACGCCCTCGGCCTTATCAGCCAGAAAAGCGCCCGGCATCTTGTCCATCAGTTCTTTCACTGTTAGTGGCATTTGACCAGCCTCCTTCTCGTTTGATCAACTATTGTAGCAAGTTTTCGAACACGCCTGCCGCGCCCATTCCGCCGCCAATGCACATCGTGACCATGACTTTGCCGGCTTTACGCCGCCGAGCCTCGTGCATGATCTGCACCGTCAGTTTGGCGCCGGTCGCGCCCAGCGGATGCCCGAGCGCGATAGCGCCGCCATTCACATTGACTCTCGATGGATCGAGTTCAAGGGTGCGGATCACGGCCAGGCTCTGAGAGGCAAAGGCTTCATTCAATTCGATCAGATCAATTTCGTCCAGCTTCAGTCCATACCGTTCGAGCACCTTCGGAACGGCTTTCACCGGTCCGATGCCCATGATCTCCGGCGGCACCCCGGCAACAGCGTAGCCGATGAAGCGCATCCACGGCTTCAAGCCGAGCTCCTGCGCCTTCTCACGACTCATCACGACAACCGCTGCAGCTCCATCGGACAGCGGCGAGGAATTGCCAGCTGTGACAGAGCCATCCGGTGCAAAGGCAGGTTTAAGCTTGGCCAGTGCTTCCATCGTGGTGTCCTTGCGGATCAGTTCATCCCGATCGAAGATCTCCGTACGCTCCCCCTCACGGGTGACCGTCTTCACCTCCAGGGGCTTAATCTCGTCATCAAAAAGGCCGCTTTCCTGTGCCCGGGCTGCCTTCTGGTGACTCTCATAGGCAAACGCATCCATATCCTTCCGGCTGACATCGTATTTCCGGGCGACGTTCTCCGCCGTCTGACCCATGCTGATATACGCTTCGGGCATTTCGATGACCATCTCGGGATGGGGGCTGATGCGAAAACCGGTCATCGGCACCATGCTCATCGTTTCGACACCGCCAGCGATGATGATGTCTGCTCCGCCAGCGATGATTCGTTCACAGGACTGCGCGATCGTCTGCAGGCCGGATGAGCAGAAGCGGTTGACCGTCATCGCCGGTACCGAATCCGGGAAACCACTGTACATGGCAATTGGGCGGGCCACGTTGAGCCCCTGGCTGCCCTCTGGAAAGGCACAGCCGATTACGATGTCATCGACCAGGCTCTTATCGAAAGCTCCAGCACGCTCCCAGGCTGCCTGGATGGCGGCCTGCGCCATGTCTTCAGGCCGGAACCACTGCAAGGTCCCTTTGTTTGCCCTCCCTACCGCGGTGCGCGCGCCTGCGACCAGTACTGCCTCTCGGGCCATATTCTCATCTCCTTCGCCTTGCTGGCATCGCCGTGAGGTCAGCCAGGTGCAGCGGTTGAAAGAGCGCTGATGTTGTCAACCGCTCCACCAACACCTGTTCTGACTGACCGCTGGTTCGACTGCCTCCGGCTCCGTGTTTTCCAGATTCGCTAATTCCGCAGGGGCTTATTCGTCTCCAGCATATGCCCCAACCGATCAATCGTCTTCTGTTCGTGGCAGAGCTCCACGAAAGCCTGCCGCTCGAGATCGAGTATGTATTGTTCTGGAACCCAGGTCGGTTCGGTCAGGTTACCGCCGCACAGCACCCAAGCCAGCTTGTTGGCAATCAGGGCATCATGTTCGGTAGCCCAGCCAGCCTCACGCAGACCCCAGACTGCAGCACGCAACGCTGCCAGGACGTCACGGCCGGCTGCGAAGATTCGCTCCTTCATCGGCGGCCTGTACCCTTCCAGGACCAGGGCCTGTGCAGTGCGTTTCGCCTCGGCTAGCAGGTGTTCTTTTTTCATGATGATCCTGTCGCCAGGCTGGAAGAAGCCCATCTCGAACGCTTCGAATGCGCCGGTGGCCACTTTCGCCAAGGCGATTTGTTCGAATACTTTCTGCATGACGGAAACCGGATCCGCATTCTCGATGCGCATGACCGGGTTGATCACGCGCCGGATCATCTCCTTTGTCCCGGAACCGGCTGGGATCACGCCCACTCCCATCTCGACCAGCCCGATGAAGGTCTCAACGGCGGCTACCCGCCGGGCGCAGGCCATGCTCAGTTCTGCCCCACCGCCCAGCACCATGCCGTGGGGGGCGGCAACGACGGGCTTGGGGAAGTAGCGTATGCGCATCAAGCCTTCCTGCATGGCTTTGATTTGCTCATCGATCTGGTCAAAGAGCTCCTGCTGGCTCGCCATCCAGATCATGAAGACGTTTGCCCCGGCTGAGAAGTGTTTGCCTTCGTTGCCGATCACAATCGCGTCGAATTCATCGGCCTCTGCCTGATCAAGGGCGTAACCCAGCATGTCGAAGATGTCCTGATCGAGCGCGTTCGCCTTGCTGTGAAACTCGACCAATCCGACCCGGTCGCCCATGTCGATCAAGCTCGCGGATGTGTTCGTCTTCAGCACGGCGCCCTTCTTCGCCTTTAACTGCTCGATCGGAAGGATGCGGTCGTCCTGCTCAAGCGGCTGATAGTCCTTCTTCTTGAGATCGTAATAACCGACGACCTCCCCTTTCTTACTCTGATAGAACGACTTGTGCCCGGAAGCGAGCATGTCTTTAACCCACTTGGCAACCTTGATGTCCATGGCTTCCAACCGCTTGACGGTCTTCTCAACGCCGAGGGCATCCCAGATTTCGAATGGTCCGATCTCGTTAGCGAAACCCCATTTCATCGCCAGGTCGATATCGACAAACCGTTCGGCGATCTCCGGGACTCGCCGGGAGGCATAACCCAGGGCGAAAGCGGTCGTCTCCCACAGGAACGTCGCCAGCCGCTTTGTCTCCTCATCGGCATCATCGTCCAGAGCTTGTTCGACAATCCATTGATAGCGCTCGCCGAGATTGGAGATCTTCTTCCCCTCACTGTAGATTTCGAAACGCGGGTTCTGAGGTGGTTCATGCTCCATCGTTTCGGGATTGAGCACCCAGAACTCCTTGCTGCCATCTTCCTTGTCCACCCGCTTGTAGAATCCGACTCTAGTTTTGTTGCCGAGCCATTTCCGCTCAAGCAACCCCTCCATCAACGCCACCGAAGGCCCATGCTGCAGGATTTCGCGGCTCTCGTCCTGCGGGATCAGTTCGTACAGATTGGAACCGACGTGGGCTGCGACGTCGTTTCCGATAAGGTCTCGCAGGCGGAAGATAGCTGTCTTCGGCCGACCGATCAGCTCACCGGTGATGGCATCGACTGCTTCCAGTGAATAGCCATGATCTAGAGCATAGGCGACCTCGAAAGCATTTGTGATCGAGAACATGCGGTTGGCGATGAAATTTGGCGTGTCTTTGCAGATCACCACGCCTTTGCCCAACACTTCTTCCCCAAAATGGACAGCCCGCTCGATCACCTCTGGCAGCGTACCTTTATGCGGGATGATCTCGAGCAACTTGAGCCAGCGCGGCGGGTTGAAGAAATGCATACCAATCAGGTGACCCTGAAAACCTTTGCTCCTCCCCTCTGCGAGGGCGGAGATGGGGATGCCAGATGTGTTGGTCGCGAAGATCGTTTCATCCTTCCGGACCTCATCGACCCGTTCGAAGAGTGAACGCTTGATCTCCAGGTTCTCGACGATCGCCTCGACAATCAGGTCGACTTCAGCCAGCGAGCCGAGGTCATCCTCCAGGTTGCCGAGCGTGACCAGCTGCTCCGATCGCTTGCTGAGCAGCGCCGGAGGCCGGCTTCGTTTGACCGCCTTCCACCCTGCCTCGACAATGCGGTTGCGGACTTCACGATCCTCAAGCGTCAGACCGGCCTCCTCTTCAGCAGGGGTCAGCTCCCTGGGGATGATGTCGAGCAGCGTCGTTGGGATGCCGAGGCCAGCGAACAGCGCCGCGATCCCGCCGCCCATGGTGCCCGAGCCAATGACGGCAGCCGATTCAATTCGATCTTTCATAGGCTTTCTCCTTCATCTTCAACGGCTCGTGATGCGGAGCGATTCACGGCCGCGCCGGTTTTGTAAACGAGCCGAGGTTAATTCAGCTCATGACGTGTGTAGTCGAGTATCCGTCGAGCTACGATCAAGCGGTTGATCTGCCCGGTGCCCTCATACAGGTCGTTGATCTTGGCATCGCGGAACCATTTCTCAAGCAGAAACTCGCGGCTGAAGCCGAGCGGCCCCATGATCTCAACGGCTCGCTGGGTGATCTTGACAACCACATCGCCGGCTTTGACTTTACACATCGATGCCTCGATGGTGTTCGTTTTGCGCTCATCCGCCAGCCACATAGCCTTCATCGTCAGCAGCCAGGTGGAGTGCAGCATCACCTCCATATCGACAATCTCGCGTTCGATATTCGTCATGCGGCTACGCGGCAATCCATAGCGAATCTCCACCCCGCGCTCGGAGAGCATCTCCTTCAGCATTTCTAGGGTTGCCCGGGCGATGCCCAGGGCCGAGGCTGCGACGAGGGGTCGCGTGGCATCGAAGGTCGCCATCGCTCCCTTGAAACCCTTTTCGGCTTTAGCTACCTCCGGGCTGCCGAGGATGTTCTCAAACGGGATGCGACAATCCTGCAGCACGATGGACGCCGTATCGCTGGCGCGAATGCCGAGCTTGTGCTCGAGCTTGGTGACCGAACATCCCGGCGTTCCGGCCTCGACCACGAACGGTCGCACGCCGGCACGGCCCGCTGAGGGATCAATCGTGGCCCAAATCACCACAAAGCCTTTGGTGTCGACAAGCGCCTTATGGCCGGCGGTGACGAAGATCTTCTCCCCATTCAAAACCCACTCGTCCCCGTCCCGGACCGCGGTCGTCCGCACTTCGGCCGGCATCGCGGATCCGGCATGCGGTTCGGTGAGCGCCATCGCGTCAAACACCGGATCATCACCCTGGAAGCGGCCCAAGAAGCGCTCCTTCTGTTCCGCTGACCCCGTCGCGTTCACCGCAGCCGCGCCCAGGCCACCGCCCGGTGTGCAGAGCCACAAGCCCACGTCACCCCAGGAGAGCATTTCCGCTGTGACTGCCAATCGCTGGAAGCTTATACTCGGTCCTTCCTTCTTCCTCGCCGCCGATTCCGTCAGACTGCCCGCACCTCCCATTGCTTTTTGGGAGGTATGCATGAACTGGATGTAATCCCACGGTATCTCGTGCTCGTGTTCATCGAAATAGCGCGAGATCGGGCGCATCATGTTCTCGGCAACTGTTTCCATTAAAACGCTGGCTTGCTCCAGCTTCTCAGATTTTTTAAAGCTGATCATCGTTTTCTCTCCTCAACCTGCGCGCCTAAACCATCGCCAGGCCGGGCATGACCGGTATCCCACGTCCGTTGCGCATCCACATTTCGACTGGATGTTCACGGACATATCCATGGCCGCCGAACGTCTGGACAGCCCGGTCTGTCACCATCATGGCCGTGTCAGCGGCTCCGGACAGCGCCAGGTAGGCTGCCCGGGCGGCGTCTGGGTCGCCCTCATCCAGCTTCCAGGCCGCCTCCCAGACGAGCAGGCGGTTCGATTCGATCTCGATCGCCATCTCGGCCAGCATAAATGCGATCGATTGCTTCTGGGCGATCGGAACCCCCCAGACTTCCCGCTCCTTTGCGTAGGGCAGCGCGTAATCCAGTGCACCCGTGCTCAGGCCGATGGCCATGGCGGCGATCGCAACCTGCGTGCTGGCGATGACCTCGCCGGCATCGAATTCCCCTTCACCACCGATCAGCGCATCTTCATCCAGCGTGACATCGTCCAGCTTAAGGCGATAGGTCGGCAGCGCGTGAATCCCGAGTAGAGCCTCACGCTCTCCGACCGAAAGACCAGGTGCATCGCTGGGAACATTGAACGCACGCAGCGCCCCATCCAGCATGGTGAAGACGAGAAAAGCCGGCGCCTGTTCGGCGAATGGCACATACGCTTTTTCGCCGCTTAGAAGGTACTTGCCTTTCTTCGCCTGAGCCGTTGTTTGCATTTCGCCTTCATAGAAATCGAAGGATGGCTCGACAAAGGCGGCCACATAGGGCTTCCAATCAGCTTCAATTACCGGCGGGATGAGCGCCTTTTTTTGCTCCTCGGTACCGCCAAGTAGTATCGGCATCACATAGCTGGTAGGCGCCATCACGGCCAGCGTCCCAGAAAGGTCACCCCAGGCCATAGCCTCGGCTGCAAGCGCCCCGGTCACGGCTGAACGCTCACCAAAACCGCCGTAGGCCTCGGGAACACTGGCTTGAAGCACGCCAAGCTCCCAGCCCTTTTCGATCAGCTCCTGGGGGAACTCCCCTGCCTCATCCGCCTCTCGGCCTGCTGCGCGCAGTTGATTGGCCGCATAGCGTTCGGCGGCGTCCATCAACATGCGCTGTTCATCGGAAGGCTCAAAACCGTACATCAGCTCCTCCTTCCATGCTCTGCATGAGCATCGGACATCGTGCTCGTCGATTGCTTCCCGTACATGACCCCTAGAAAAGCGGGGCAAAGTCAGTTTGTTCGCAGCGCCTGAACTTCAATACGACGTCTGTCTCCCTCTCGATATCATCGACGTTCTCCAGGCATAGCAGACCCCGTGCATGCAGGTATTCCACGTGAGCAGCCGCCTCTTCCAGTGCGAGCAGATCGTGGTAGCCGTCGGCCTCCGGGAAAAGCGCCTGACTGACGGAGAATATCGTCACCGGTTCCCTTGCA